>NZ_DBBF01000012.1:0-103477 GCF_002292065.1 Acinetobacter sp. UBA991
GGGTGTACTTGGTGCTAGACGTAATGAAAAATTAGAGGCTAGTGTTGAAGACATTCGTACTGAAGGTGGGCAAACTGAATTTATTGGTATGGATATAACCAAACCACATGAAGTACAAGCACTTATTGAAAAGGCATTAAGCGCATTTGGTCAAATCGATGTATTGGTAAACAATGCTGGATTAATGTCTATTGCACCATTAAGTGAGCTAAAAGTTGATGAATGGGATCGTATGATCGACATTAATATTAAAGGTGTTCTTTATGGTATAGCAGCTACCCTACCTGTTTTCCAAAAACAAAACTTTGGACACTTTATTAATCTCGCATCTGTTGCAGGGATAAAAGTATTTAGTCCAGGAGGTACTGTTTATAGCGGTACTAAGTTTGCTGTAAGAGCCATCTCAGAAGGACTTCGTCATGAAGTTGGGGGAACNNTTAAGGACAAATCTATGAAAGCCGTATCGTATGTTATAAATAACCATGATGATTTTAAAAATTCATTGGTAGATATTGAAAAAGCAAAGCCTACGCTTAAGGAGCGTGATGTACTGGTAAAAGTTCAGGCAATCTCTGTGAATCCAGTTGATACCAAAGTGAGAAAAAATTCGTCTGAAGCAAATAATCGTATTTTAGGTTGGGATGCCGTTGGGGAAATTATCGAAGTTGGCTCAAAAGTTACCTCGTTTAAAGTAGGAGATTCTGTTTGGTATGCTGGCGATTTAACCCGAGATGGTAGTAATGCTGAGTTTCAAGCAGTCGATGAACGAATTATCAGTCTTAAACCAATTACAGTATCTAATGCAGAAGCAGCAGCATTGCCATTAACTGCAATAACGGCATGGGAAATGCTTTTTGATCGGTTTCAAATTTCAGAAACAGAAGTTGGCAGTATTTTAATTATTGGTGGTGCAGGCGGTGTAGGATCAATCGCTATCCAACTCCTAAAAGCAAAAACAAATCTGACGGTTATAGCAACTGCTTCGCGTGAAGAAACGAAATCTTGGGTGGAATCACTTGGTGCCGACCATGTCATTGATCATAGCAAAGATTTAAATGCACAAATTGAGACACTAGGCATTGCAAAACCAAAATACGTATTCTCTACAAATCATACAGAAACATATATCAAGCAAATAGTTTCTCTGATTGCACCACAAGGCAAGCTTGGATTGATCGATGATCCACAAACATTTGATATTATGCCGTTTAAGACTAAATCTATTTCTATCCATTGGGAGTTGATGTTCACTCGTTCAATGTATGAAACCGATGATATTGAAAAGCAAGGTGATCTGTTGCAACAGGTTGCCCAATTAGTTGACCAGCAAAAAATTAGAAGTACCCTCAACCAAAATCTAGGCAAAATTAACGCTTCACACTTGGAGAAGGCGCATAAGTTACTTGAATCAGGCAAGTCAAAAGGCAAAATTGTACTAGAAAACTTCTAAAACAAATTAAAGGTGAAATAATGACTATTTCAGTAATTGCGAACTTTAAGGCAAAATCAGATCAAAAAGAGAGGTTAGAAGCGCTTTTACAAAGTGTAATAGAGCCTACGCTTCAAGAAGAAGGATGCTTGAAATATGAGCTTTATATTAGCGAAAATGACTCGAGTAGATATTTCTTCTTAGAAGAATGGCGTAGCAGGGAGGATTTAGATATCCATATAGCGTCTGATTATATTCAAAGTTTATTTGGTAATATCCAATCGCTCATTGAATCAAGTGATATTGTAGAAATCAAAAAAATATAGCCTTCTTGCTCTTTTCATCAATTTGCTTGGCCTGAGTACTGGTATCATTCAGGCCAATACCCTCCCGTAAAGTTAGATCCACGTAATACACAGGTTGGCGATAGCTTTGTGTGGTGCTTTTGTCTCTTAAAGTGAGTTGCAATGGTAGGCACGACAGTAAGCCTCCTGAAGCTGCACTGTAGTAACTCAATCGTGTAGCCAAGGTTCGAATACTATTAAAGCCAGGGGTTCTAAAGATGAAGGTCCCAAATTCATCTGAGTCATCCAAATTCATATGCAAGCACCCATAGGGGATTTATCCATAATTGAAAGTATTGTTATCTTTTTAATCTATATTTTTGCTTCGGACTTTTCGGTTTATCAGGAATGGTACGTTCAATCAAATTTGCTTCTATTGCTGGATTCAAGTAATTCTTTTGGAACGTTGCTCGATGCGTTAAACCCACAAATTGCATCAACTCAGCCAAGGTATAATCATCTTGCCCTAATGCTGAAATTAAACGCTGTACTTGATCACTGAGTTCTTTATGGACATGTATGCCAGCTTGAGCGGTAACATGATCGCTAGCTTGAGCGGTGTCTTGATCGCTTTGTGTAGAGTCAAGGATTGCATCTAAAATCATCTGCAAAATGAATTCAATAAATGGTGCTGAATCAGTACGATCTGTACTTGCTTGCAATGCTTCGTAATAAGCTTTTTGATTTTGATAGATCAGACTTTCAACTGGGATATTGGCAAAGATTGAATTCCACCCACTCAGGATCAATGTTTGCCATAGTCTACCCATTCGGCCATTACCATCTGCAAATGGATGGATAAATTCAAACTCATAATGAAATACTGAACTTTGGATTAGTGGATGTATTTCTCTATCATTTAACCATTCTAGTAAATCAGCCATTAAACGTGGAACTTGATTGGCAGGTGGAGCCATATGTACCACTCGATCACCTGACATTACGCCCACACCACCATGACGATATTGACCGATTTCATCAATCAAGCCTGTCATTAAAATTTGATGTGCTTGTAATAAGTCTACTTCTTGGCTTGGCTGCCATTGTTGAAATGCTTCATAGGCTTTAATGGCATTGCGCACTTCCTGAACTTCTTTCGGAGGTGCAATCACAGTCTTACCATTTAGAATCGCCGTGATTTGTTCTGTACTTAACGTATTCCCTTCTATCGCAAGTGAACCTTGAATAGTACGGATACGATTGGCTTTTCTGAGTTTTAAGCTGTCCTGAATTTCCTCTAAAACAGTCAAACGCCCTATATTCTCACTGATCTGAGCAATCAGATGAATGATTTTTGAGGTGATGGTATAAGGCGGTTGGTATTTCATACTAAATTTTTCCCCCTACCCCTTTAAACTTTTCAACGAACGCTGCAATTTTTTGAAAAATGCTCTGCTTTTTGGTTAAGTATTGTGGGTTTAATGGACTCATTTTAGGCAGAATAGCATTGAGCTCAGTGCCATTATCACTGGCAAATTCCCGTTTCAGCGAGGTCGCAATATAACGTCTCGCTGCATCCTCATTCAGGTTCTCGGCGCCAATCAGTTCTTGTACTTCACGCTGTTGTTCTGCTTGAGCAAAGGTGAAGAAAGTATCAATCACGCTAGCCTTATCACCAATCTGATCTAAGTCTGTTTGATTAATAAAATCGACCAGTAGACTTTCTTTGGCACGGTTGCCTAGGTTAGCACGGATCACTCGGCGCACATCCTCAACTAACGTTGCCTTATCTTTCACCTTTTTATTGTTCTCAAAAATCAGCTCTAGAATGTAATCCAGATTGATTTCTTGTGATTTCAGCAAGTCTACTTCAAAAACTACATCATCCCAATCAATGGTCGATTTTTCTTTTTGTTCAGCCAATTTTTCCCGACGTAACCAATCACGAATATCATTATAAGTGGAACGGTAATCTTGGATTTTTCGTTCAGCTGGCATCTGAATGGTTTGCAAGGCTGACAGATCCTCATCGCTTAAGTAATGTTGGGTCTTGAATACTTCAACTGCCACAAGGTCATTCGCATCAACATTCTGCAAAGCCTTTAGGCTGGCGTATTCATCGTAGTTTTGCAACACATTTTCTACACGCAAGTATTCGCCAAATAATTTCGTAAAGGCTTTTTTATCTGATTCTTTAAAAATTTCATCGGGGTTAGGAAAGCGTTGTTCTAATTCTTTCACAATATCCACAAAACCGCGCCGTGCATCACCAGTCACCACATCGGTAAAGCCTTCCATGTATTCCTTATAACTTTTTTCTAGCACCACATTCTTAGTGTTTTTATCACCAAATAAAGTAATCGCATCAATGGTCGCTTGCTCTAGGTCTCGAAAAGTAACAATATTGCCGAACGTTTTGGTGGCATCATAAATACGATTGGTACGCGAATAGGCCTGCATCAACCCATGATAACGTAGATTTTTATCTACAAATAAAGTGTTAAGCGTAGGGGCATCGAATCCTGTCAGGAACATCCCTACCACAATCAGCAAATCTATTTCTTTGGCTTTGACTTGCTTGGCAAGATCACGGTAATAATTTTGAAAACCCTTACTATCAACACTAAAATTGGTTTTAAACAATTTATTGTAGTCCGCAATTGCGGCGTTTAAAAACTCTTTTGCACTACTGTTCATGGCTGAAATATCAAAACTTTCATCCTGAATATCACCTACGGCATCTTGCTCCTCATTGGCTGCAAAGGAAAAAATAGTGGCAATCTTTAAAGGCTTGTCACTGTTTTTTTGCAGGTTGTTGAGTGACTCATAATACAGCTTGGCAGCTTCTACACTACTGACGGCAAACATGGCATTAAAGCCCTTGCTACCCGCTTGTAAGCGGTGCGTTTTCTGGCGGAAATTATTCAGGATGTACTGGCTAATTTCACGGATGCGGTCGGGATGCAATAAGGCTTGTTTGTTTTCCGCTGCACTGAGTTTTTTCTCATCCTGTTCGGTTTCGATGATTTTAAACTGTGGACGTACATCATTGTAGTCCACTTTAAATTTCAGCACTTTCTCATCACGAATCGCATCGGTGATGACATAAGAATGCAACTCACGGCCAAATACGCTGGCTGTAGTTTCAGCACTAAGGGCGTTTTGTGGAAAAATAGGCGTACCCGTAAAGCCAAACTGATAGTACTTTTTAAACTTCTTCTTCAGGTTTTTCTGAGCTTCACCAAACTGGCTGCGATGACATTCATCAAAAATAAATACTACTTGCTTGTTATAAATGGGCAAGTCACCTTCACTTTTAATCAGGTTATTGAGTTTTTGGATGGTGGTGACAATAATTTTATTATCATCTTTATCCAAGTTCCGTTTTAAACCTGCGGTACTGTCTGAACCATTGACGCTATCGGGCGAAAAGCGCTGGTATTCTTTCATGGTCTGATAATCAAGGTCTTTGCGATCTACCACAAAAAAAACCTTGTCAATAAAATCCAGCTCAGTTGCTAAACGTGCTGCTTTAAAACTGGTCAAGGTTTTGCCAGAACCTGTAGTGTGCCAAATAAAACCGCCACTTTCGGTATTGTTCCAGTTTTTGGCTTGATACGAACTTTGGACTTTCCACAAAATGCGCTCGGTAGCCGCAATCTGGTAAGGACGCATCACCAACAAGGTATCGCTGATATCGAAAACAGAGTAATGCAGCAGCACATTCAGCAAAGTATTTTTTTGGAAAAAAGTAGCCGTGAAGTCCTTCAGATCTTTGATTAGGCTATTATCGGCCTTGGCCCAGTTCATAGTGAAGTCGAAACTATTTTTATTACGTGTCGTCGTATTGGCAAAATAACGACTATCAGTCCCATTAGAAATCACAAACAGCTGTAAATATTTATAGAGGGAATTTTCGCTATTAAAACTTTCTTTGCTGTAACGGTGTACCTGATTAAAAGCTTCACGGATGGCGATGCCACGTTTTTTTAGTTCGACCTGCACCAAAGGCAAGCCATTTACTAAAATGGTGACATCGTAACGGTTTGCATGGCTGCCTTTTTGCTCAAACTGCTTAATCACCTGCACTTTATTACGAGCAACGTTCTTCTTATCTAAAAGGTAGATGTTTTGAATATGCCCATCATCAAAGACAAAATCATGAATATAGTCGTCATGAATCTTGCGGGTTTTATCAACAACACTGTCACTCGGTCTATCCAAATAGATTTCAACAAAGCGTAACCATTCGCCATCAGAAAACTGTACGTTATTCAATGCTTGAAGTTGCTCACGTACATTTGCCAACAAAGCTTTAGCATTGTTTAAAATGGGCAAATATTCATAGCCTTGATTGACCAAGTCCTGAATGAATTCGCGCTCTAAATCCCCTTCACTTTGGTAGCTGTCAACCGCTTGCCATTCTTTGCAATATTTATCTAAGACAATAAAATTGTTAGTTTCGGCAATAGGCTTATAATTAGTCATGGTTTTGATTCCATTGATTTTTGACCGAGAAGATAGGTCCAAAGTGATTTTTAGAATTTTTTAGATAAAATTGCGTTTAAATTTTTCGTGATTTTCAATATTGCTTTGAATATCTTCATGATTCCAAATTTGCAATTCCCAAGGGAAATAAAAATTACTTCTGTTTTTAAAGTAGATATGCAAACCACGATAGCCTTCTTTATCCCGCAAATACCAGTTTTTAAGGTTTAGTTCATCTTGCCAGTCATCCAGCAAATCCATCACGCTCTCAATTTCTTCAGTCGTTAAAATAATACGTGCACCAAAAATATCATTAAGCCAATTGTTTACAGGATATTGGTCTTCACGAGCAGAATAGCGCTGTATTTTGTCATCAATACTTTCACGGGTTTTTACTCGGTAAAAATATTTGATGTCTATATCTGCGGTCATCAAGTAGTCATTAATGCTTTCGTGTAAGGTTAAACGGTATTTATAAATATGTGCAGCAGGCACGTGCCGAATGGTTTTAGAGAGGTTAATTTTCTCAATTTTGCCATGTTCAAAATAATCCTTGGAAAAATCACGGTGCAAACGGTTAACTTCGCGAATGAGTTGTTTGACTTGACCAATTTTTTCCATGTTGGTGCTCCACAAATATCAATGTGATGGGATAGATGACTGAGGAAAACTTAATAGCAAATCACGGTAATACTCATACTGTTTTTGGCGTAGCTCAATTTCACGTGGTAAACCTTCAGTAATTGAACTGGTTAAAGTATCGAATTTATCTAAAATAGTGACAATTCGCTTTTGCTCATCAAGGTGAGGAATTGGAACATAAAAAGAAAAGAGTTTACTACTTTCAATAGATGCTACAGATCCGCCTGTTTTCCTAGCTGCCCGCAAAATATCCTCCCCTCTTGATCTAATCATATGTGCAAGGTAACTAGGCATAATATGGTTGTGTGGTATTACAGCTTTCATGTCTTGATTAAGTGCAACAGGTACAGGAATTAGTGCACTTGGCAGTAATTTATCTAAAATACTTGAGCGAACAACTATTGCAATTGAGTTTGCTGGTACTAACTTTGTCGAAGAGTTTTCAATCGCATCTTCGGTAATATAGTCCTGAGCTGAATCAACAATTGGTCGCCCCATATCTTTAGGCGAAACCCATGGGATAGTTCCATTTTCCCAATAATCACTATGGCTTTTAGATGGAGTTCCCCCACCGTACCAAGTACCAACATCTCTCAACGTCATCCATTTAGCCTCTATCCGCCGTCCGCTCTCGTCCGCTCTCGTCCGCTCTCGTCCGCTCTCGTCCGCTCTCGTCCGCTCTCGTCCGCTCTCGTCCGCTCTCGTCCGCTCTCGTCCGCTCTCGTCCGAAGGCGATTGTGCTTCGCTCATATCAAATGTCAATAATTTATCTCTAAAATATTGATATTGTTGATTTCTCAGTTTAAGCTCCGCAGTCAGCTCCGCAGTCAGCTCCGCAGTCATAGCAGTAAATGCATCCAAAATTCGTACAATTTCGGCTTGAATTTCAAGGGATTTTTTAGGATTCTCTGGGCTTGGAATGGGGATTTGAAATTTTCTAAAACCATCCATATCTACAGAGGCAAAACTTGACATCGTTGTATTTTTTTTACACCAATCTGCCAATAAAAAACAATAATAAAAAATAAACTTCATATCAAAAACTTTTACATAGCTATCTTTCAAACTTAAATTGGTAAACCTTTGATTTGCCAAATATGGAACAGTAATTAATGCATGTTCACCAATCGTGGCCGATGTTGAAATTATGATGGAATTGGCAGGAAATAATTTCCCCCCTTTTACAGCACTTTCCGAGATTTTTTGTAATGAGTCTCCAAGGATTTGACCATTCTCGCGGATGTCATCCATCCTAAACCACGGAACAGAACCATTTTCCCAAAATTCTTTTTTTGATGTCGATGGTGTATAGCCATTTTTTAAATGAAATATTTCTGAAACTGCTTTCCATTCAACCTGTGCGCCATCAAGTAGCTTTTGCATAAAATCTGTATTACTCATACCACGTCTTCCCCTTCAATCTCTGCCACTATCGCATCAATCTCTTTACGAAGTTGATCAATTTTAGTCACAGTGGTTTTTAACTCGGCATTAAGCTGAAAAATATCCACCTTTTCACGCGTGTCTTTGGCTTCAACATAGCTACTCACGGACAGATTATAATCGTTGGATTGAATCGCCTCTAAAGGTACAGACTGGGCAAAATGGTCTAAATTGGCCTTGCTGTCAAACACCTGCATGATCTGTTCAATGTGTTCATTTGTCAGAGTATTGGTATTGGTTTCTTTTTTGAATAACCCACCAGCATCTATAAACTGGGTTGTAGTGTCTGTTTTATGTTTGGATAGAACCAGAATGGTGACAGCAATGGTGGTGCCATAAAACAAGTTCGATGCAAGCGAAATGACCGTTTCTACATAGTTATTATCTACCAAATATTGGCGAATTTTCTGCTCAGCACCACCTCGGTAAAAAATACCAGGGAAGCACACAATGGCCGCTCGACCCTTAGCAGATAAATAACTTAAGGTATGAAGCACAAAGGCAAAATCGGCTTTAGATTTGGGAGCAAGTACGCCTGCTGGGGCAAAGCGTTCATCATTGATTAAAGTGGGGTCATCCGAACCAATCCATTTCACCGAATACGGTGGGTTAGACACAATCGCATCAAAAGGTTTGTCATCGCCAAAGTGAGGTTCTCTTAACGTATCGCCTAACTGGATATTAAACTTGTCGTAGTTAATGTTGTGCAAGAACATATTCATACGCGCAAGGTTGTAGGTCGTATGATTGAGCTCTTGTCCAAAAAAACCGTCTTCTATAATGTGAGCATCAAAATGTTTTTTGGCTTGTAAAAGTAAAGAACCCGAACCACAAGCAGGATCATAAATTTTATTGACGCTGGTTTGTTTGTGCATGGCAAGCTGGGCAATCAACTTTGACACATGCTGCGGAGTAAAAAATTCTCCTCCTGATTTTCCTGCATTGGCTGCATAGTTAGAAATCAGAAACTCGTAAGCATCACCAAACAGGTCGATATGACTGCCTTGAAAATCCCCAAAATGTAACCCTGCTACGCCCTTGAGCACAGCAGCCAAGCGGATATTTTTATCTTTGACAGTATTACCCAAACGGTTACTGGTTGTGTCAAAGTCAGCAAATAGGCCTTTAATGTCCTGCTCCGACGGGTAGCCATTGGCAGAACTTTCTATAGCAGCAAAGATAGCAGCTAAGTCAGTATTCAAACTCTCGTTATTATTCGCATTTTTAGCAATATTGCCGAACAATTGACTTGGGTAGATGAAGTAACCCTTGGTTTTAATCGCATCGTCTTTGATATCTGTAGTAATAACTTGGTCAGAAAGTTCAGCATATTTAATGCTGTCGTCACCGCCTTCGATATAACTGGCAAAATTTTCACTAATAAAACGATAAAATAGCGTACCTAAAACATATTGCTTGAAGTCCCAGCCATCAACTGCGCCACGGACATCGTTGGCTATCTGCCAGATTTGGCGTTGCAGTGCTGCGCGTTGTTGGGTACTGGTCATTTACAAATCCTGTAAAAAAAAATAAGAATCAAAGTTAAAACGAATATTAACCTATAAGTTAATATTCAAATACAAGATAAATCAACAATTAGACCTGATTACCCACTCATTCATTTAGCATCAGGCAGATATAAAAAATAAAGGGAGCCGAAGCTCCCAAGTTTATCAATTCTGTAATTCAACCATCTTAATTCACCACCCTCACACTCTGCTGCAACCCCTGCTGAATATCCTGCACAAACCCTTCAGGTGAACCTTGTTGCTCTACCGTCAGGTTCTGCTCTTGTTCAGGAAAGTACTCCTCCAGCACGTCTAACCCTTCTTGTATATCCATCTCAAACCGTGCATTGGCAAAACCTCGTCTGGCAATATGATCCAGTGCCTCCTGATAAAACCCTGCCTGCTTGCTCTGTTCATCAATTTGCTTGGCTTGAGTAATGGCATCATTCAGGCTAATACCCTCTCGTAAAGTTAGATCCACGTAGTACACCGGCTGGCGATAGCTTTGTGTGGTACTTTTCCCTCTTAAAGTGAGTTGCAATGGTAGGCACGACAGTAAGCCTCCTGAAGCTGCACTGTAGTAACTCAAGCGTGCTGCCAAAGTCCGAATACTGTTAAAGCCTGTGGTTCTAAAGATAAATGTTCCAAACTCATCCGAGTCATCCAAATTCACATGCAAACGTCCATAAGGCTTGCAATTCCCTCCTTGAGCCAATGGACATAAATCAGGTGATGGACAGGGATGTTGCTCGACCCCTTGATTGGTTAAACGTTGGCAGGTTTCACCATTACCTACACAAACAGGTCGACCGGTCTGCCGATCGAATAGGCTGTACTCCGCACGTAAGTTTAAATCAGGATCATTAAAGATCATTCTAACTGGAATGGTTCTAAGTTTTTGATTGGGTGCCTGCGCCCGAAGTTGTTCATCTAATGGATGTTTTATCCAGCCACTCTCTTTACTTTGAATCTGGGAAGTAATGGTGAACTGATCATCTTTTTCAGGTAGACGTTTGCCATTCTTTTCTACCATACGGCCAATACTGATACGTCCCAGAGCCGGTGGTGTAATCGCTAAACCTTTAATCATGGTTTGTAACTCCTAATATTTTTTTACTGCTGACCCTTTGTTATGTAAACAAATACAAAACCATTTAAAGATCAGATGAAATGCAAAGACCGCCATTATTAGTCCACCGCTCCTTCGGGAGTCGGTGGATCGGGGTGGTTTTTTGCGCTTTTTGGAAGATTAGAAATATCGATGCGATGAATTCAGTCATCTGTGTAGATCTGAAAACGTCGTGTACCTGTTTTGCTTTGCGGAAACTGCTCAAGCATTTCTGGGTGAAATTTGAGTAAGGCTTTGCTGTCTAAACTGATTGAATCTTTGGATTTCTTCCATGTCACTGAACCACTGACAAAGGTTGCTCGTTCAGCATCCCTCATCAACATCTGAATTTGATGCTTAGTTTCATCAAAATTGTTTTGATGTTTTTCAATGTGATGCTTTTCTTGAATCAGTTGAGCAAACAATTGATTGGCTTGTTCGTTATGACTCAAGTCTTCAACAGTCAACGGAATATGTTGTGGATAGAGCTGCTGTATGGCTTTGGCTGCCGATTCACTGGCATCCACATCAGGTGGTGTATCATTTTCCACACATTCCCAAAAGTAGCGTTCAGCATTGACGATATGCTCAATCACTGATTCCGAGCGTGTCACTTTGAAAATACGAGTTTCATGCCCACAGATCAGTACGCAAATATGTGCTGCTTTTTTACCTGTCACCGCCAATTGATGTTGTACCTGACACAGGGCATATAAAGGCACACCATCTCGCCAAAGTTTGGCACCATATTCTCCTGCGGTTTTACATTCTAAAATTTGTACTTCATCACTGCCCACCACGGAGTAATCCAAATTAGCTAGCATGAAATGCTTATCCGCTTCGGGATGTTGCAGTACAGCATTGATACGACGGACTTTGTTGTTGGTGTGCATGCTGTAGTATTCAGCGACCAAAGGTTCAAGTTGCTTGCCCCAATATAAAGGTGCATGTCCTGAACTTTCATCTTCGATGGATTGTTTAACTCGCCCTGTTTTGATCATCCACAGTTCAAGCATCGACATATAGGGATTCAGCCCACATGCGGATGCACAGTCACTACTGCCGATTCCCTTGCGTCTTACTTCAAGCCATTCTGCCTGTGTCATATTTTTGGTATTCACTAGGCGTTTGGCTGTAAACAATTTTGGGGCAATAAAAGGTGTACTTGCTTGTTGAATGGAAGGATTTAATATTGCTGTATTCATGTTGAATTCCTGATTTTTAATTGAGCGTTATGAAGTCGTTTTGATCGAAATGACAAATTTCGGGCATAAAAAAACCACAGCCGAAGCTATGGTTTGATTATTCTTAAAATTTAATATTCCGTTTTAAAATAAGAATATAGGTCTAAATTTCCATGACTGAAAAATGTATTTGTCTCACTATGCAAGCATATTGAGTGCCTGCTCCAATCCTCGTTGTTTGATCGATGCACCAGCACCAAACCAAGCTGAATCGAGACGGTGATCAGTACTCATAGCTCTGCGTTCATGGTCAATAAATTCTGTGATGGAACACAGTAATCCATAGGCTGTTCCTTTGGAAGAGCTCAGCTCTGCACCACGCCCCTGACCGTTAAACATCTCCATCGCTTTACTCATCGATTTGGCATTCGGTTCAGATTTTTCCTTGCTATTGGCTTGGGCTTGCAAGGCTACATCACGGTAGAACTGAATGATGTTGTCCTCCTGATCTAATACGTTGTTCATGGTGTTGTTATTGAATACTGCATCAAAATAAGCAGAGGCTTCCATCTGACTAACCTTACGCTGTGTCAGTTGCTTCATTTCATACATGTGTTCATCCCATGCACGTACTGAAATACCCAATTGCTGTTTGACCTTATCTGCATCAAATTTAGTACTGTGTGGAACTTTGACCACACCTGCACTGCTATTTTGTCCTTTTAAGGCAATGGATAAAGTGTTGTTACAGACCACACGGATCGAGGTAAATTGTGCGGTGGTGGCAAGGGTTCCATCACATGCGGTTGCTAAAAGCATATAGCCATTACTGACATCTTTACCCTTTAACATAGAGGTTTGTCCAGTACGTGCCAATGCCCAGAATTTCTTTCCACCTTTCAATACACCTGCGGTTTCAAGCTCAAAGCCTGATTGCTCAGTGAGGTTGCGATAAAATTCTAAAATCTCTCTGGGTTGAACTTCCTGAAAGCGTTGACTGACGACTGACAGTGGAGCATGGGTATCAGAACGATAAAGGACTCGTTGTTCTTCATAGGGCATGATGATACTTTGCCCTCGTTCATTTTGAGCCATATAACTGACATTGGAGGATTCAATGCGCCAGTCCATGCCTGCTTGTTGTGCCCAGACTTCTATCGGTTGGTTTTGGGTGAGTTGGTTGCCGAGCCCATGCCAAGGGGTTTCTCCGACATACGCCATTTGTTCAATTTGATGTGACATCGTTTTATTCCTTTTAATTTGAAATTGAAATTTGAATCTGTGTTGATACGAATCAATCTTTAGTACAGAAGATGTGTTGGAAACTTTTGGTAGCAGTTATGGCAGAAGCATAAATTTTGCTGTGATGGTGTGCTTGATTCTGTGAATGAATTCAATACACTTCCCAAAACCGTTCCTGCGATTCCACCAATAATTGGTGGTAGATTGAATGTCTTTGCGACTGTTGTTCCTAATACTCCCAATGTGGTTGGGGTAACCAGACTAGATAAGGTTGTATTGGATTGTTGCGTACTTGCTTCAACCAACATCACATTCGTTGAATGGCAAAAGGGACAGCTCAAGCTCATAGCTCTACTCCTTAATTTTGGGCATAAAAAAACCTGCGGGGTGGCAGGCTTTGTTTTCATATATTCATGAATGGCTCGAAAAAGCTTCATGATTCTCATTAGGATGTTATGTATTTGAAATAATTTAGAATGTTATTCAGTCTACTTCGCTATTTGCATTTTTTTGATATTTTTCCGCCAACAGCTTTGCTGTGATTTTATTTAACAAATTTTATATTACCTCCATGCTGTAAAGGAGATAATCATGGCTAATTTATATCAATGTGCAGAATGTTACACAACACTCTATGGCGATGCTTTACCAGAAGGTGAATATTATAATTCTATCGTGAACGGTGAACTATGCTCTTCATGTCAAGCTGAGCAAGATGATGATTTTTATGACGATGATGATTGATATGAAGTTTTCAAACAACAAAGACATTCATCAATTCATTGTTAAACTTTTAAGGCAAGAATCTATCTATTTATCTAAAGGGAAAAAGCATAATTTTTTAATGATTAACAATAGGAAGTTAGCCATTCCATCTACGCCAAGTGATTTTAGAAGCTTTCAACAATTTAAACACGATATAAACCGATTTTTAAGAAGAAATTAACATGCAAACACCATCATTAGTATTTCCCACAGGCGCGGTACTGCTCAGAGAAATCACCAACCATTTTGGCTTAAAGAATCATACAGGTCTAGCAAAGCAAATAGATGAATATACGAATAATATTCACTATCCGCATTATTTTGAAGAGAGCTTTATCAAAGCACTTTTTAGTACCAAATATTTTTCAGCAAAAATTCAAAGTAAAATGATTCATGCATTTAGAAAAGCAATGCAGGAATTTTATGATTTTCAATTACTATTTAGCTTGAATGGTGATGCTCAGCAAAAGACCACAAATGATTTCTTGAATCTGATGATCTCAGTAAAATTTATTCCTATTCTAAAGCAACATTTAGTTTCACTTGGCCTCGTAGCCAAAAACCAAAAATCTCATTTTTTATGTGAACTTTTAAAACAAAGTTTTAACGTAAAAAAACTCGATAAAGAGCTACAAGATCGATTCAGAGTATGGGGAAATTTAGAGGAGTTACCTGATCCGCAAAACTTACACCTTATTGTTAAAAGTCATGTACATTTCACTAATCAAGCAGATGTTCTCTCCGCTCTTTTAACTGCTAGAGCTTTAGATAGTCTTTATAAAAATGGCATAACAGAGAAAGACATTTCAGATCAAGAGTTTGCGCCTTTTATTCAGCAAATGCTTAACTCAGAAAATGAATCGGCATATATGCATTTGTCATTGAATGAGTTTATTTTTTCATCTTTGTTGAAACTTCCAAAAGAAAATATCATTTTAGATAAATATACAGATAATGCAGAAGGTACTCTATCCCTCCTATATAAGCGTATTCAGAATCAATCCAATCAACTGGAATTTAGTCTCACAAATATCAACTTATTTATGGAGACCATTGATCAATATCCAGAGTTTGAAAGCCTTCGCTTTAGTGGTTATTGGGCTAAGGCTCGTTACTACTTATTTACTGGGAAACTTGAAGATGCAATTCAACCCTATACGAAATGCGTAGAAAGTTGCATTCAATATGATGGACGTAATCTTGAGCAAATTTTAACTGAGGCTTTGACGGCTTGTTCATTACAAAACTCGCCTGACAATCATTCAATCAGAAAATTCGCCAATATCGCCATTCGCTATCATTTACGTTTCTCTAAAGTTGATTTAGATTTCGACAACCTTCCGCAAAAGTTTAAATTGGAAAATGTGTTTGAACCATGGGAACTAAAGGCTTTAAAAACTAAAGTATGTGATATTTTTGATAAACAGTTATTCATTAGAGATGAATGTTCTTTTTTAAATGATCTACCAAATCAAAAGTTTTTGACTTTGAAAAACAAGATAAGAATTGATCTAAGCCAGCCGAATAAGGTCATCAAAATTGATGAACAAAAAACAGTGAAAATGCCTCAACTTTTATATGCTATTCAATTACGTGATGTTAAAACTGTGAAAGCATTACTTGATGCTGGCGCAGATATAAATAAATTAAGTTCTAGCTATGATTCTTCGCTCACGATGTGCTTATATGATCATATTATGGAGTTATCTGATGAACAGCAGCAAATATTAGCTATACTATTAAAGCATACGTTTTTACCTGTAACATTAAATGCAGTCTCAACAAAAATACGTTTAAGCGCATTGCACCTTGCCATTCAACTTGGGGATGTTAATTTAGTAAAAACACTGGTGGATATGGGTACAAATGTCAACTTACTTGCGGATATTGATCACCACACTCCATTACACCTCGCTTTAAAAATGCTTCACTGTGTAAAAAGATCATTTCATTTTGAGGACATGATTCAGCGAACCTTATTACATCCCGAGCAAAGCAAGTACAGCTTATATCAACATTCAGCAGGAAAACTCAAGTTAAATGATGTTTTGAAAAATCTGGATACGCCTACGGGCAGGATGATTGGTAAAGAAGTGTTTGAAGCAATGAAATCCAAAGCATCTGTTGAACAGCTTAACAAAATCGTATTTATCCTACTTAATGCTGGTGCAAATGTGAATCAGCCAGCCAAGTTACCTATTTCAGGCTACACACCATTTATGCTCGCTTTAGAAAGTGATGAGTATGAAATTGCTCAATATATGTTAGAGCAGTGTAAGGCGGATATGAATGGTTCTTATGTTAACCCACGTAATGGTCAGTTGGTCTTTCCGACAGACATTATAAATCACTTTAAATCAACACAGTGCAAACAACTGATTCATTAATAGAACCAACTTATATCACTGTTAAAATCTTACTGTATGTCAGTAAGATTTTTTCTAGATATTTACCGAATAATCCCACATTTCTTTACACACATTTAAAAATTTATTAAATACAGTATCTCACAAGTTGATTATCAAAATAAAATCAGTAAGATAAATCCAAAAATCACCAATGACTTAAGAATTATGACCCAAATTAGAATTGCCGAATTTTGTGAAAAATATGGATTTACCGAACATCAAATTAGACATGCGACTCGCTCAGGTAAACTTGGAAGAATTGAGAAAGGTGTGCTCAATGAAGAAGAAGCATTACAAGTTCTAGAAAGTATCCAACCTAAAAATATTGGTCTAATCACACTGCAAAATGAAATTACTGAATTAAAAAAACAATTACACAATGCACTTGATCTAAAAAACTATTATGAAACTGAGTTAAATAAATTAGGCATATTTCCACCACAAATAGCGAAAATTCCACTTCACCCTGAAACGATAAAAAAATTAAGTGATCAGCCCACTTTTTCTCAAGAGTGGATGAAAGATCAAATACAACAAACGCCTGAATCCGAAAGAATCTTCAAAGCCCGTAAAGTACCAATTCCTCCAGAAGCGTTTACTTCTAGCCTACCTGACAAAGAACAATAGAACTTGATCTGTATTCAATCAAAATGCCTAGCACTGTTGGACATTTGCAACAATCCATATCATCGATCTTTGATTTTAATTTCTTTTTCACTACAGCTTGATTGACTCAGCGAGACCTTAAATTTATCATTCCATTGCTGACCTACATCGTCAGTCGGTTTTAGCAGACCGTTCAGCCAAAGCACACTAAAAAGTTTATCTTTTTGGTGGGCGACCCTGCGTGCCCCCTCTGCGGCGGAACGGGAGGGGGACACCTTCGGGTGTGCTGATCCTTTGGCTATCAGTCTGCTAACCCCTTTTCGTTTCGCCACCATTATTTAGCAGTAATGCGGTGAAACTTCTTTCTAGCCAAAGGAGTCATACCCATGACTAAGCATTTTTTATCTTTATTGTTTTCCCTAAAACGATTTTCAATTTCCTTGTTACCCTAATAGCACCCATAAAATTTTGCTGATTGAACTAATCTAAAAGCGATTTAGCCTTAGAAAGCTTTGTCTCACCCATGATTCAGTGAGTTGAGCAAAATTGATAACACAATAAAAAATTCGGGGAATCGATGAAAATGCTAACTTCGCTTGCACTCATCTCACTAGTCATGATGACAGCAGGCTGTGCCAGTAAAACAGAACGTCAGTTTATCAGTGGTTGTAAAACAGGAGGCATTGATGGCAGTACCTGTTCATGTATCTACGACAAACTTGAAAACAAATATGGTGAGGATGGACTGAAAGAAAATATCTATACCTTACAGCAAACTGAATCTTTCCAGACAGATATGATCAATGTGTCCTATCAGTGCATGAAGGAGTAGCTATGCGAACACTTGCAGGCATTATCTGCGTCATAGCTGTGATTTGTGTACTGGGTCTACCCTTCATTGGTTTCATGATCGTGATGGGAATTTTTATTGCATTGGCAAAATTTGCAACTGGGGGAAAGTAAATGAATTCAAATATTAAAACAGGTCTGATTAGCATCTATCTAGTAATCGGCTTTTTCTTTGCAGTCTATCAACACTTTTGGGGGCAGTATAACTACAAGTCTTTTGCCTACAATATTGGACAGGGCTTTGTTTGGCCTGCGGTGATGTTTCCTGTTGTTGGTAAAATTGTAGGGGGTATTCTGATCCTGTTATTTATCTGGTTCGTTGTTATTCGTCCAAAAATATAAGGGAGTGCAATCATGAAATCTTTACTTTCCACCATTGCCCTGTGTTCCCTATTGATGGCATGTAGTCAAGGTAATCAATCTGCAAAGACTGATACTTCGGGTGAGTCTGCCAGTGCTGTTGCAAAGCATACCAAGCCTGAATCTATTTATGCACCCTATACCGAGGAAGCAGTCAAAGCCAGATTGAATGATATGCGAGCGATTGTTGATTCAGGTCATTTATATTTACCTGCATATGAGAAGGAAGCGCAGTCTTACTTGGATAAGTGGCAGACCTACCCTGATATGCTAAAAGCTATGATGGAGTCTGAGCTTGATCCAACCGATACACAGGAAGTTGCCGATATCCCGCTTGACGAGGAAGAGGCTGCTATTGATGATGTTGCCTCAATCAGTGCCCGTGGTCGTATTACCGCTCAGGAGTCTCAATCTGCATTCAATGTGCCTGGTGCAATAGATTACTTCCTTGAAATCCAATCAACCAATGAACAGCCGTTTACCTTACAAGGTTTAAAGATTAACCGTGGTCGCTGTGGCTTTAGTACAGGTGATTTTTATAGCAAAATGCCTGTGACTTTAAATTATAGCGGTACAGTGAAATATTTACTGAAATGTAAGGGTGATCAAGTCCTTGAAGCTGAAATCATTACAGATCAAGGTAATTTCAATATTACATTTTAATAATATTGAATCGTACATATTGAAAAGCTCGGCAGCTTGCCGAGCTTTTCAATTTCATCTCAGAATAAAAATTCTGAGCTGGTTTAATTCGAGTTATAGCCAAACTTTCTTGTCATTAAAGTATCTTTCCACCAACTTTCTCTACTCAATATGACTTTGTCATCCGTTGTCGATTTAAAAATATCGAGAATTGAATATCTAAAATGGTTTTCAATATGCTCTTTCGAAAGTTGTTTAAGCTGAACATTCCCACCATGTCGACTTTTCACATAATTCTGCCATCGATTTAACAACATATTTTCAGCATATGCAGATCCAACATATTGTTTCCCATTAGATGTATCCGTAATCAAATATACTGCTTTTTGATTTTGCAAAGCTGTCTTCCATGATTCTTTTTCAATAACTCGTGTTAACTCCTGCCATGATATATTTACATTTTCATATCCTGGGAAAATATCATTGTCAAAAATATCGGGAAGAAGTTGATGTACTTCGCATTCATCAATAATTGTATTTGCCCAACGAATTAAGGTTTGAGATGAATTTTTATATTTCACAACTAAGCGACCAAAGAACTTACGGTATTGTTCCAAAGCCTCAAACTCATATCCAACATCATTAAATTTATTAAGATCCTTAGTCACTCTTCCGACATGAACCAATAGCCATAAGTCTTCATTTGGTTTTATTCTGATGAGCCCAATAGTGAACTGGCCTTCTCTATAAGATTTCTTGGAATTATAATTCCAATAGTGCCCTTTAAGAATTTCGTCAATATTCCCATTTTTAAATACTTCAATCGGGTTCCAATTTCCACCAAACATGACATTCAGTCTAATTTTTGTATTATCTAAATCTTGAATTTGCAAAAGATCATTGAGCATGACCTTATGATGAGCCTCAGCTAAAATAGACAGATGCTCTATTGCTTTTAAAACTAGGCCTGAGCGAATAGTATGAGGAAGCGTACCTTCTACAAAACGCTCCATGCGAATGACTGCTGTTAAGAAGGCTAGTGTCGTATTTTTATCAAACTGAAGAATTATGTTCTCATCTATATCGGCATATACCGACAATACTTCCTGATAATTCAAAACCATCTCATTAGCCATAGCTTTAATCAGATTATCTTCAATATCATTTATAGCCAAGTCAGGATGTAACTTTAAATTCTCTAAACTCGGAATAATTTCTAAAAGTGAATGATTTAAGTTCATAAATTTTTATTAAAAATATAGTAAATTTAAACCAATAATTTACAATAAAAATATAGTTTTATCTGTCCAAAAATTAATCTTCATCAATCCTAAACGTCATATTGCGTCGCTCATTAGTATCTAGATTACACAATATAGAGAACACAATACATTAGATGTGTTCTCTATTAAAAATTCAATATTTATAAACCTCTTCGGTTTTTCGAATCGATCACACCTTTACCAAAACTACGCATATTTGACGTATCCTTGACCCTTGGATGTTGTTGCTCTTTTTCAGCATTCACCAGATAAGGGACAACGTAATTCAGAAAATTATTAAGTTTATTTTCATCATGACGATGAATCATACCAATCCCTAATGTCCCCATCGCTTCATAGATCGCCATATAGTCGGGATGGTTACAGTTAAAAATATAACCATATCCATGAGTAATCTGCTTCCAGCACTCACCGACCCACTGCCCCATCATAAAACCTTCTTGATGTATATTTCCATCGTACATAAGCAGGAGATGACAATGGTAGCCTTTGCTTACCCCATGCTCCAATGCCCAAGCATAACCTTGCAAACCACTAAAGCAAGAATCCTGATCTGCGATACGCCGACGCAAGACTTCTAAGGCTTGGTTAAATGCCTGAATGTTGTATAAGGCTTGATATTCTTTCTTAATAGATAGATCCACCCGAACAACTAACGTTCTCGCATAATGATGAATGAGTGTGGATGCATAATCAAAAAGGCTTTGTTGATTCTTCAATTCACGTTGTTGATGTTCAATTAGTTGCTGTTTTATACAACCTGATAATGATTGAATATAAGTCAGAATATGCCATACAGTCATTTCATCAAAATACTTAATAGATTCATAATCTGCCTGTGGCATTTGGCTCAGTGTGTAATCAACTGTCTTCACAATCTCAATGAATATCAGTACTGTATTGCAATAGAATAAATGAGCGTTATAGATTGGCTTAAATGACTGAACTAATTTTTGTAGGTCTATCATTAGGTTTTGATGATATAGATCATAACTACCTAAGCATACTTCTTGAATGAAATGATCTACTCCTGCCAGCACTTCTGCTTCATGGTAAAGCTGATCATATTGAACATTTTGGTACATTTAGGTTCTCACTGAAACATAAGGTTCATATGTAAGTGAGAGATGTAAAATTTTACTGATCAGGATTCTGTAGCAGGATGTTGTGGTCATCCTGCTCTACTGAATATGCTTAAAGACTTTGGAACATACTATAGGGATAATTCACAATGTCTTTAGCATTGTGATATTGATACGTTGTCTATAGCCCATTAAAGTATGGACTATACTGTACTGAGTAAATCACTACACTCACTTACTGGATAAACTATTGTTTATATTATTAATATATTACTTATAGTTAATAATATAAGATACCTGTTAAGCCTTCTGAGCTGTTGTTTAGGTAAAATCATTGATCCACAAGATGCTGATCACCAATATATCGAAATTAGCTTAGGCTAAAGTTACGCCTTAGATTTGGTTTTAACTTTAGATTTAATCACACTGCCTTTTACTAAAACTTTAGGGACTCGGACAGTCGCTTGTCGCTCATACAGCTCAAGGAAGCTGTAGTAATTTACCAATACTTCAAAGACCTGCTTTCGTCTAGATTGGTCACCAATTTCAAGTAACAATGATTGCTGATTCAACTCAGGAACTGATGGCATCAAAGGAACCGTATCGAATAATGTTTTAAATCCATCCTGTTGAACAGTATTCATTTGGTTTTTCCACATTTCCCCAAACAAATCATCCTTACCTTTTAGTTCCTCGTACTTTCTCGCATCAAAAACCAAAATCAGATCAAGATAAGCATACTGTCCAGCATATTCACGCCATGCTCCAAAATAGCCTGTCATACTGGATATTGGTTCCCTACTACGATTACGTAAAAACATTTCAGTGATATTTTTTGAGAAAATCTGCTGATTGACTTCAGCCTCATTTGACTCCAAACCAAAGCGAACTCGATAAAAAATACATTCCTTTTTAAGCAAGCTTTTTAAATATTTCTGCAAACTATTCAACCTCAGTCCACACTTTTTATAACTCGCTTCAATATGATCATTTGTAGAAATATCCTCATCACTAACACCTACTGCTTGGACATAGTCTACATATTCAATGACTTCAGCGATCGTTTCATTGTTTTCAATTGTAGTTTCGTCTAAATCCACTGCTCCTGAATGCTGCACTTGTTTCCAGATTTTAACATCTAACTTAGACTGTCTGATATTCGAGTGATAATCCAATCGAAGCTGCTTGACCAATGCATTGAATCGTTCGGCACCTTGTTTGCTGGTTTTCGCAGCTAATTGTTGCTCAACCTGCCAAAGATTTATATTCATTAAAAAGAACTGCACATTAATATTTAGCCGATACAAGTAAGGGCTTATTATCAACAGTTGCAAGTCAGGCAAATGACTGAGTATCCATAACAGTTGATGACCTATACGCGTGATTGAATGCTCAATTTCTTCAGCACTCAACTCAACATTCCCCATTCTAATAGGCAGATCAAATGCACCAACTGTGGTATCCATTACTGTCGCCATAAATATTTCAATATTCTGAATGAGTTCTATAAAATCTGGAAAATCGCTTAACTCAAGTACTAGCTCACGATTGAAAATTTGTGAAATCTTCAATCTATTTTTTGCGATGATAGGTAGATGGCGGATCGCCCATATTTTATCATCCTCATATTGCACTAAATCCTGAAAAGATTTTCGCGCCATCATCGTTAGATCGACAGGAAAATTACGTTCATCTAAAAGTTCAGAGGAATACCAAACTTGATTGATCGGGTAAATTTGGTTATTGGGGGTATATAGAAACTGAATGACACCATCCACATGCTGAAAAAAATTCAGAATCCAATATTTAAAATCTTTTACTTTTCGTTCATCCGTTAACTTGATCTCCCCATCGATTGCATTTTTTTTCAACTCTTGAGCAAGTTGCTCCCCCCAATGATGAATATGAAAAGCTCGATCAATTAGAATCTTTTTAAACTCAGATTCAAGTCTTTTAATTATCTTGGCTGCTACTTGTTCTTTTTTATTGTTCAATATCAATAAAACGTTGAGATTTAATCCTGATACAAGATCGTGTTCCACCTTGGTCATCATAAAGAATAATCCTGCAATCCCCTGCATCATCTGCTGTAACTGTGGGATTCGTATCAATCGATCTTGAATAAACGAATGATAGTCATCCATTCCACTGAACTTGAACGGAATCTGAATATTTAGAGACAGGCAATAAAGTGATTGATATCTTTCCAATAGGGTATCAAGAAGTTGCTCACTCGTGACTTGATGTACCAAGTCAGGAATTACATAATTTGGCTGATAGTTGGTTGTACTTAAATACTGTTTCAACCTAAACAAAACATCAAAATACAAATGAGGCTGAAGATGTTTTCCATTACCTACACCTGATGGCAACACTGTATTCGCATTTCCGTTTAAATGTGGATACAAGTACAGATGATGATTTAAATTTGATGACGATTGTTTCAGAAAATTCAGCATATTCCAAACTAAATAAAGTCCATCGCCTATTTTAAGATATGGGAAAAACCTTAAATTCTGATCACAACTAAACCGTTCAATTTCTTGTCTTTTAAGCAACCAATTCGTTGCCGTACTGTGCATTAAATTGTACTTAAACCGATCCAGAGTCAAAGAAGAGTTTTGCTCAACCAAACACCACAAATACTGCAACTTTTCCAACTCATCAATCAGCTGTTGAGTATGATCAAAACCACTCGCATCGTCTCCATAAGAAACTATCATTTTTAATTTTTTAAATTTCAAAATATGAAATATATCTGTAACATTAATTTTTGAATTATTCAGACTAAAATCGTCTAAAATGCCTATATATCTTGATTCTTTCATCATCTTAAAATGTATTATTACATGTATTATTTAAATTATAGCGCATAGGAAAGTTAAAAAAAAATATCTATAAAACATTATTTCATATTCTATAGACAACAATCCTTTGTATTGTTTTCAATAAAGTGATTTTCAATTTTATTATTTAATGAATAGAAGCCACAAAAAAAAACAAAAGTTTCTACTTCTGCCTTAAAACTAAAAATATCTTTTAGACTCAATTCACTAAAAATCACATTCCTACAAATACACATACATAACAAAATGTGTGGTGGATATGCTGGGCGAAACCATCCAAATCAAAGGTAGCTAAACTATAAAAAATATCAGCAAATATCTTTATGAAGAATTTCTCGCAATATCTCAGGCTGAGTTCTCAATTCATGAATAATAGTTTCGGCAATGTAGCCACCACTGTAAGGCATTTTATAGCCGAATTTTTCCATCTCTCTAGAAGGATATTTTGACTTGAGAATTTGATTGATGCTTTTCAGTTCCAGTTTTAATTTTTCTATTTTTTTAATTATTGATGCTGGCTTTCTTCGCACACCCCTAGAATCAGCAGAGGCTTGTTTAGCTGACTGCCACTCCTGCTCAAGCAACCCGAGCATTTTTTGCTTCTCTGCAAGCTCCTCCTTAAGCCACTGAATGTCATAGACCTTGAAGGCTTTGAGTAAATCATTAAGAATAAAATTAACTGCCTGATTCAAGTTCTTCCATGTACCGCGACGTGCCACTTGCTCCCGTAAAATGCGATATATAATTTCACGTCTTGGATATAAATGCTTGTCGTAACGAGCTTTGACTGCAATGATTGCCTTTGCACTTTTGGCAAGTATATGGTTCTTAATAAACTCCAATCCGCCAAGCATTTGCACATAGGCAATTAAAACATCTGAATATTGTCTTTGAAATATTTTGGTAGGTAATATGCCCACATCAGCTCTTAACTGACTAATCTGTATTAAAAGTTCAGCGAGCTGAGATGGTTTGAAGGGAATATTCAAATCACTTCCCATCATTTCAGCAAAAGAAATTCTCTCCTCATTAACTGAAAAATCATTCTGCTGCATTCTTTTTATGATTTTTTCTTTTTGATCAATATATGATTGATTCTCCGTTGCTATTAACTCATCATCCAATTCACACTGATAGTAGTAACAAAAGTTTAACCATATATTTTGCTCAAGCTGCTCTAAGCTTGATATTTTTTTATCAATCATAATTTATTAAAATACAGATAATTGTATAGCATAATACTACTATATTTCTAGATATGCGTACTGCTCTATTTTAAACATTTTCTAAATTTTATAGTTATCCCATCAATGAACTGAACTAATAGTTTTAATATTATAGGTTGATTTCCAGCCAATATTTAAGGTTAAAAAATTAGTTCTTTTATCTAATTGCGATAATCACAAAAGGATCAAAGATATGGGCTACTTAACATCTAAAGAAATTCGCCACAAACTCAAAAATTGCTCTACATCGACTTTATGGCGTTACCAACAACCTAATCAAAAAATGTTCGAGCAACCAATGCCTCAACCTATTAAGAAATGCGCTGGCTCTACTAGCCTTTGGGATGAAGAAACGTTTAACGAATGGCTAATCAAATATTTCAATAATAACCAAATGAGTAATCTGTCTAGCTAGACAGATTACTTAATTTTTTCCACCATTTTTTATAAGCCTTCGACATCTCTTTTTGATAATCATAATAGTCATATGTCCCCTGTTCCCCAGGCATCACATGACCAACCATCAGTTCCGCAACATCCCTACTTGTAAACGCACTGAAATTTGTCCTTGCTGTACGCCGTAAATCATGCATAGACCAATGATCCATTTCAATTTTATAATTCTTCCTTGCAAATTGCATGAAGTTATAAGGGGTATCTGTTGGCCCACTACGCCCCATTGGCTCTTTGCCATTTTCATGTGGGAAAATGTATTCAGAATTACTCAAATCCATTGCAGACTGAAGCCACGGTTTGATCTCATCAATAATAGGTCGAACAATGTCCCCTTTACTTTCTCCTGTCTTATGATTTTCATACGGTACTGTCCATGTATTTTTACTAAAATCAAAATCTGATTTCCGTGCAAGCCTCAACTCACTATATCGATTACCATAAAACAAACATAACTTGAGAAATAAAACATTCCTTAATGATGTTCTAGACTCATCACAAATTTTAAAAATTAAAGACAACTCATCATCTTGTAATACTCGAACAGTTTTATTTTTCTTAATATTCAAGTCACGCTTTCCAGTGATATGTCTTATGGGATTTTGCTCAATTAATTTTCGATTAATCCCCCAATCCAAACACTGCTTTGTATTAGTAAGAATGCGATCAGTTATCGATGGCGACTGTTTAAATTGCTCTTCTAGTAAATCTAACCACATATGTAATGTGATTTGCTCAGCAGGTATGCTACCTAACTTTGGGAAAACATAAAGTTCAAATGATCTCAAATATTGATCTGCATTCTTTTTATTAGGAATACTATATTTCGCATGCCACTCGCGAAATAACGCTTCAAAAGTTATAGCCTCTGTGATCTTGTGAAGCTCTACTTTTTTATGAATACGTGGGTCATGTCCCTTTTCTAAAATTGCTTTCATTTTCTGCAATTCAATACGAGCCTCTTTAAGGCTCATATTTGGGTAGGTTCCCAAGTCTAAACGAGCTTGCTTATCGTTATATCGAAAACGCATCTGAAAAGTGAGTTTTCCTTTTTGCGATACACGAACGCTCAATCCATCTTGATCAGACTCTGTATGTATAGCTGAACGTTCACGATCTAGATTCTTCTTAAGCCACGTATCTGTTAAAGGCATTTTACTCCACCTGTGTACATATTTTTTTTCAAATAGAAAATTCTAGAAAGTGTGTACACACATATGTACACAAACATACTGACTAGACTTGAAATCTATTGAATGGGGTTGAAAGATATACAAGATAAAGAATATCAATATTTTTATATTTTTACAGTACTTACAATGCTTTTATTATCATATTTGAAATAGGTTGAATGGGCTTGAATAGATATCAAATATTTGGGTGGGAAATGATCGCAAAGGTGCGACGTTGGGCAACTTGTGCCGCTAATTCATCTTTAAACATGCTAAAAATCTACAATTTGTGCACCCATGTGTATCTGCAAATGATGGCAAGAACAGATGGCGTACGAAAGAATTTAAAATTGGCGCAATTGTAGCAGATTTCTAAAATATATTTTTCGATTGTTGATATGTCTTCATTTTCCTTGACGCCTCACCTATTAATCCCCACAACTTTAGCTCTCATTAAGCTACTCAATAAAAAACCATCCTCAGATGGTTTTTTATCTCAATGCGTTTAGAGCTCATCCCCTAAACCAAAGCCCCCAAATAAGGGAGACTCTGTATCCGTTTCCTCTCCCAAATCAAACCCTCCAAAAATCGGTGGCTCAGATGATGCTGTTTCTGTCTGCCCTGAATCCGAACCATTCTCAGCTCCATGATTTGAACTAGGTGGAGCACCATCTCTGGTTGAGGGATATTCATCTAATAACAAAATTGTACTTAAGGCTGCACACTGTGTCCGTGTACTTACATTTTCATCATCATAATTTGTTGGATACAATTGTTTAGCATATTGTGCCTGATAGCTTGCCGTCCAATTTTGTAAAATGTTGGGTAAATTAAATGAATAATAATAGGTTCTAGACTCATTCGGTTGATAGGTATTCACCGTCTCATCATTTAAGCAATAATCGGTTTGCGTCTTTTTCGATGTTTTGCTACCCGTTAATTGAAAAGCAGCTTCGCAACTATTGATATATTCATAAATTGGGGCTGATGTCTTATTTTTAACCACAACTTGTATTTTATATCTCACTCTTAAATCATTATGAATACTTAAGAGATCCATTCTATCGCCCATCACCATAGGGGGAAATGGAGCATAATGACGCACAAATTGAATCGTCCTTTCCACACCACCACAATTCTGTGTAATGGGATTTGGATAGGCAACCGCATATTCTGCATCTTCTTCCATACGATCGGGTTTAACATCTGATTGAGGTTTGGGTACAGGACTCTCGGTTCCAACAGAAACACCTCCTGCCCCAGTTCCAGTCCCCCCCAGACTCACCCCTACACTAAAATTACCATTTTCATCTTTGCAGCCAGTTAAAATCAAAACCCCAACCAAGATAAAGGAAGGTTTTAAATTTAGGTGTCCCATAAAATTTTCTCATTAAAATTTATTATCAATATTTGACAAATAACATCCTATTATCTGTTTTCTTGTCGCACTGATATTTTAACAGATACCCAAATAGATAATACATTTTAATTACGCCAAACCTCTATTATTTAAGTGATTTTCATAAAAAAAGGGGCTGTCTTCATGCTGATAAAGAACAACCCAAGAGGAACATCTGTTCAAGAGAATCTAAGTTGAAGTTTTGCCAATCAATAAAACTTAGCTTCTCTTTACTTTATTATTTTTATTCGTCTACCATGTTATCTATAGTGATCAGTTAGAAGGCATAGCTCAGACCAATACGACTACCGACCTCATTTCCACCCGCATAGCCAACAGAACCACTCAGTGAAACACGATTTGCAAAAAATGAAGTGACCAAACCAACAGAGCCCGCAGTTTCACCCTCGAAATGCCCCACACCCGCAAACAATGCAACTTGACCAGAGCGAATATTCGGAACTGCTTGTTGCGCAGCTAATGCAATCGCTACACCACGATAAGCACTTTTCTCAATATCATCCAAACGACGAGTTGCTTGATTGATACGACCATCCAGACGGTTGACTTCTGCTGTACGCGCTGCTGCTTCTGCATCAATACGTTGACCTAATGCGGTATCACCAGCAATACGTGCATCTCGTTCAGCATTGACTGCTGTGATACGTTCAGCTTTGGTAGTTACATCGCCTGCAATACGATCTACCGTTTCTTGTGCATCTGCATTGGCACGAAGTACGGCTTCATTGTCAATCGCGATGATCCGAGCATCTCTCTCTGCTGCATCCCCTGCAATACGAGCTTGTTTTTCTGCCGCATCTGCTGCTACACGAAGTTTTGCTTCATTGTCAACGGCTGCGATACGTGCATCTCGTTCAGCATTCACGACTGCAATACGCTCTGCTTTGGTCGCTGCATCACCTGCAATACGTGCATCTTTTTCGGCATCATCTGCTGCTGCACGAAGTTTTGCTTCATTGCCAATTGCTGTTGAAAGGGCAATATCCGCATTAGCACGTTCTTTAGCTTCATCATCAACTGCTTTCTGACGTGCTACAACCTCGACCGCAAGTTTATTGGCTAAATCTTTATCGCCTGCGATACGTTCAGTTTTTTCAGTCGTCAGCAAAGTATCTGCATGATCTATCAGTTGTGCGCCTGCGCCAATTTTAGCGATTTCACGGTTAAGCTGTGAGACGTTAATCGCATCCAGATTGTCTACCCCATCCGCCACTTGGGTAATACGGCGAATCGCACCACCTAATAAACCGCCAACACTGACCGTATTCTCACCACTTGCGCCTTGGCCTTGTGTATCAGAGCCATACCCAATCGCAACAGAGTTTTTATCATCTGCAATCGAAGTTCCGGGAACACCTGCTGTCGCACCAACTGCGCCGCCACTGCCCGAACCCAACTGCACGGCATTCTCAACATTCCCTGTCGCATGACTGCCAATCACCACAGAATTTAAGCCAGAACCCGCAGATTCAGCCCCCATACGTACCGCATTTTGACCACCTGTCTCTGCGTTATAACCAATTGTGGTTGCATTTTCAGCATTTGCCCATGTTTGGCTACCAACCGCAGTTGCTCCATTACCACCACTAGCCCATGCCCAATCACCCAAAGAACTCGATTGGTTACCACGGACTTCACTATGCCCACCAACCGCAGTCGCATTTTCATCATAGACATTCTGGCTATTACCTACAGCAACGCTATTTGCTTTGTTTACATTAATTCCCGTGCCAACAGCTGTACTATTAGTATCATTTGCATTGATCCATGAACCTACTGCAATACTGCTCTCACCTCTGGCATGGGCCTCAGCACTTATGGCGATAGAAGAATCACCTGTAGCTTCATTGTTTGTACCCGCAGCAAAACTATTTTGCCCCATGGCATTACTGTTATAACCAATCCCAATACTGGTGTTATCTACGTCATTGAGTTGACCCAAGATAATACCGTTGGCTGTAGATGGAACATTGGCATAATTCGTTTGCCCACCCATTGCATTACTCAAACCAGAGCCTGTTCCTGTTGGCCCTTCCCATACGGGTGCTGCATAAGTATGGCTTACCATCAAGGCAGCAGCTATTATTGATAATTGAAAAGTTTTTTTCATTACATCATCCTTTTATTATGACTAAATCTCACCCAGTCTGTATCACCAAGTACGACTTAGTTCCCTCCGATGACATACGCTACGCCAGCACGACCACCCACTTTTCCACCATCAGCAACCCCAAATGCACCACTGCCTGAGAAACGGTCACTAAATGAAGTCACAGCACCCAATGCACCTGCTGCTTCCCCCTCGTAATAACCAACACCACCAAACACGGCAACTTGACCTGGTTGAAGGCTTGGAATTGCTTGTGAAGCGGCCAATGAAATGGCAATACCACGGTTTGCTGTAGTTTCAACATGATCTAAACGTGTATTTAACTGATCCACACGACCATCTAGGCGTTTGACTTCTGTGACACGGGTTGCCGTTTCGACATCAATACGATTACCCAATGCCGCATCACCTGCAATACGTTCAGTTTTCTCAGTATTAATCGCTGCAATACGTTCTGCTTTTTCGGCTGCATCCCCTGCAATACGAGCTGCTTTTTCAGTTGCATCTGCATTCGCACGTAAGGTTGCTTCATTATTAATCGCTGCAATACGAGCATTTTTCTCAGCAGTATCCCCTGCAATACGGTCTGCTGTTTCTTGTGCATCTGCATTGGCACGTAGAGTTGCTTCATTATTGATTGCTAAGATACGGGCATCTCTTTCAGTATTAATCGCTGCTGTACGTTCTGCTTTTTCGGCTGCATCCCCTGCAATACGGGCATTTTTCTCTACGCTATCCGCATCGGCACGTAAGGTTGCTTCATTATCAATCTTCACTTGTAAAGCATCATCACCTGCAATACGAGCTGCTTTTTCATTGTTCACTGCTGTAGTACGGTCCGCTGCTTCTTGTGCAATTTTGCCATCTAAAAGCGTATCACCTGCGATACGGTCAGCTTTTTCAGTATCGATCTTGGTATTAATCGCATCTAAGTCTGCTTGTGCTGGCGCATTATTAATTTTGGCAAGCTCTGATTTTAACTGTTGAACGTTTACAGCATCATTATCGCCAATACCATCAGCCATCCAAGTCATTCGACGATTCCCAAGTGCAACGGTATTTGCTTCATTATTGACCGTATTTGCACCGATAGCGACTGCACCCATTGCCGTTGCTTTTGCACCATTCCCTAGTGCAATCGCCCCTTCAGCACTGGCTTCTGTGGCATTACCAATCGCAATCGAATTAATACCGCTCGCTGCTGCACCACTACCTGTTGCAATGGCATTTTCTGCGGTCGCTTGTGCCCCATAGCCTAAAGCAGTGGCTTTTTTTCCAATCGCTTGTGATGTCGAGCCTAGGGCAGTCGCACCTTCACCATCAACAATGACAGAGTCACCAAATGCACTAGCCTGATTGCCTTTGACATCAATATTGCCACCGACTGCCGTAGCATTATTATCTGCAATGGTGATTTTATTTCCAACCGCCTGTGAGGCTTGTCCATTTACAGTAAGATCACTACCGACTGCCGTAGCATAGTCTTTATCTGTGGTGTTGCCACTTCCGAGTACAGTAGAGCGAATGCCAGTTGTACTGTTGCCATTTCCGATAACAGCGGACCAATGTCCGTTTACTGTGTTTCCTGTACCACCAGTGAAACCTTCATTACCTGTTCCAGTATTGTCTGTACCCACTACAGTTGTATTCGCCGCCGCATTATTTGTACCGACAACCGTTGTATCTGGTCCAGTCGCCGTATTTCCTGTCCCGATGTTTGTTTGGGCTGCGTAGACATTCGCGGCCAATAATGAAGCTGCTATTACCGATAATTGAAAAGTTTTTTTCATTACACGTTCCCTTCTAAATAATATCTATCTTATTGATAAGTTTAAATTTTAATAAAGATTTTATTTAAACTCACAGTTAAGCAAAGCAATTCAATAAAATCAATTTATATGTGTAATATGCACATATTTAAAAAGCTAACATAGACTACAGAGATGCGCAAGAGTTGACCAATTTATTAAAATTAGTGAGAAAATCAACACAAAACTATGATTTAAATAAATAAAATAAATTAATTAAGATGCTTTAAAGAAGAGTGAAATAAAATTTTTATAAAAAATATGTTCAATATGTACATATTTTATTTTTAATGGTAAATTTCTCAGCACAATGATCTTTACTACGCTAGCCGACATGAATACCTCTTTCTAAGTACACCGACTCAAGGTCCCATAAAATAGTAAAGGAGCTTTCGATAGATTCATGCGAGCATATTCATTAGATCTTCGTGAAAAAGTGATGGCTGCTTATCGCCAAACAGAGCATAAGTCCAATATCTGTAAACAATTTGATATTGCAAGATCAACTTTAGATAAATGGATCATGCTTGAAGAAAAAACGCAGGCATTAACTCCCTTACCTGCGATTCGCCACGGGCGTCCCTTTTCGATCAAGGATATGAAGAGTTTTGAGGAGTTTGTAAGAACGACAAAGTTTAATCAGATTCGTGATCTGATTGACCCTTTTGAACAAAGATTTGGTTATAAGATTTCCTATTCAGTCCTCTGGAGAGGACTGAAAAAAATAGGCTGTATTAAAAAAGAGAAGAAGCAATAAAGAACATTCTATTTGATCTATTTTTATTCATCGTACTGATAAATTCCAAGGCGGAATCTCTTATTTGCATCCGAAGACTGTTCATCATTCTTACAATGGTCTATCGCAGCTGAGACGATTGCCTTGGACATCATATTCCATAAATCAACACTCAATTGATTTAATTTCTCAACAGATTCTTGCGTTAATTCGTCCGCAAAAATTGCCTGCTCAAGAAAGTTTTTATTCTTGGTTAAATTACCAATACCTGCAGCAAGATGATCTGAAATATTCTGCGTAAATAATTGTTTACTTTCATCAGCTTGCGGATTTGGTGTAAAACTTGAATTTTGTAGAATGACCTGATCATGTTCTTCAGCAACAATCCCTAAACGCTTTAATTCCAATAAAATAGATTTCGGATGTTTTTCTGAAGAAATTTGTTTGACGATACTTTCAAAACTATTTTCCTCACCCTGAAATGGAATTTTCAAAGGCAGCTTCTGGTTAAGCCACATTCCGACAACACGTGCAGGCACGCTGATGGGTAATTGTAAGTTGAATTGATCTACTGGAGCATATTCACCATGCGTCTGGCAAAAGCTACGCACATCACGGCGATTTAACCCAGATAATAAACTAATGGCAGAATCTGTTTTCTTTTGCTTGATTGCATCTAATTCTTTGATCGCTTCATTATAAAACAGTGCTTTTAATGCAATACTAAATTCGCTATAACCAATCCCAGACTTAATCAGCCAATGAATCAACTGAGGCATAATACTGACAACATGCTCTAGTGTCGTTTCAGTATCGTGAGACAACAACATGTCTTCTGAAACGGTTAGAACCAATGCGTCTTTCCCCATGTAAACTCCAATATTAAGCACGACAGACAGACTTATCGTTACAAATGAGATTGATCCGTATTTTTATTCTAGCTGAATTCATCAATATAGAGGATCAAAATTGTAGCCTTTTTTTTAAAAAAATTTTTCAACTTTTTACTCGGTAGTAAAATACATAAAAACTTATATTTATTTATCAGAAGATTATAATTACAGAAAAATAATTTACAGTTACCTTCAACACAGAAACAAGATCAAAAATCATCCAGCATAGAATATCCAATAACATTGAAGCTGCCTTGTGATCCATTTCCATTATGAGCACGGTGTATTGATATCTTCTAAAGCAAAAATATGCTGGATACCAATCTCATCACTGCAACATGTAAGCGCTTAATTCAAAATTTCAATATCAGAATCAACGGCTTTAGCTTAGGTCATTATTTAGTTACTATGTGGACAATTTAAGAAACTATCTCATCTTTTCTCACCGCCAAAAGAGTAAAAATATGTCACAACAAGATTATGAAAATGGATTAAAAGTTCGTACTGAAGTGATGGGCGAATCCTTTGTCAAACGCGCACAGGATAATACCGTACCTTTTACGCAACCATTACAAGACTGGATCAATGAACATGCTTGGGGTTCAACATGGCAACGTGAAGGTGTTTTACCGCGTAAATATCGCTCTCTTGTAACCATCGCTTTCTTAACGGCACTGAAAAGTCCAACCGAGCTGAAAGGGCATATTCGTGGTGCATTGAACAATGGCGCAACGGTTGAGGAAATCCAAGAAGTGTTATTGCATAGCTTGCCATATTGTGGCGCACCTGCAACACAGGAGGCTTTCCGAGCAGCGCTAGAAGTTATCAATGAATATCAGATGCAATAAGCTGTGACTAAATAGAATCACGATTAAAAAGACCTCATCGTTGGTAAGAATTTCATTCTTGAAAAAAGTCCAAAGCATAGAAGACATGCTTTGGACTCATTCATTTAAACAATAACTTGAAATTTAAAAATTATTGCTTAAATCTTTCAAGCCATCTACATAGATCCCAGTAAATAATGAAATCACCTCTTCATCACTGACATTTACAGGGGTAAAACGCCCTTTCCATTCCACAATTGAAACATTCGGTTTATCTGTTTCCAACACGGTAATCGTAGACAGATAATCAACGATCGGGAATGGTGCCTTGATAATTGAGTAACTATAAGTACGTTGTTGCTGATCAAAAGCTTCTAAACGCTCAACCACGTTGCCGCCATCTGCCAAAATCAAGCTACGAACACGAGCGCCTTCGCTTAATTCGCTTTTTGCAACAAATGGAAGCCAGTCTGGTAAGCTGTCAAAACCACCTATTAGTTGCCAAACTTGTTCGGGTGAAGCAGGGATTTCTAAAGTAGCTACAGCATGAGCCATGAGTTTTCTCCGTATATTCAGTAAATTAGTTAGTTAACTTAAACAAGTGTATCGACCACACCGCCATCAACGCGTAACGCGGCACCCGAGGTTGCAGAGGAAAGTGGTGAGGCGATATAGACCACCATGTTGGCGACTTCATCCACTTCCGCTGCACGTTGAATAATTGAACTTGGACGAGACTGTTTAACAAACTCATCAGCTTGTTCACGTGTACTACGCCCTGCCTTTTCTACGGCATCCGCCAGCATATTTTCTAGACCATCAGTAAAAGTTGGCCCAGGCAAAATGGCATTTACAGTTACTCCCGTACCTGCTAAACGCTTAGCCAGGCCATGTGAAACTGCTAGATTGGCACTTTTAGTCACACCGTAATTAATCATGTCACCCGGTATGGCTACACCAGACTCAGATGAAATAAAGATGATTCTGCCCCAACCTTGCTTCACCATTGATGAAGCATAATGTCGGGCTAGGCGTACACCAGACAAGACATTGACTTGGTAAAAGCGCATCCACTCATCATCAGGCACCTCAAAGAAATCAATATCATTAAAGATTCCCAGATTATTTACTACGATGTCGGCCTGAGGTGCAGCTGCAAATAAGACGGCTGCGCCCTGTTCAGTGGTCAAGTCAGCTTCAACTCCGCGTAGACTTGCCTCTGGAATACTTTGACGAATATGTGCAATTGCTTCATCTACACCAGCTTGTTTACGGCCAACAATAACCACCGTAGCACCCGCAGAAGCTAGACCTTTGGCAATACCTAGACCAATCCCTGAAGTTGAACCACTTACTACGGCGACCTTATTTTGAAGATCTAATTTCATGATAAAGACTCGCTGTGGAGGGCTATCGCCCTCCTTGATAAATTAACGGATAGGTAAAGGTGCAAATTCAGATACAAGGCCTTGGCGACGCATTTCATCCCAGAATGCAGCAGGAATAAGTAGATCTAACGCAGCTAAATCTTCTGCCATACGTCCTGGACGGCTTGAACCTGGAATCACAGCAGCAACAGCCGGGTTTGCCAAAGAGAACTGGAGTGCAGCAGCTTTAACATCTACACCATAACGTTGTGCAATCTGGTTAATCTTGGCAACTTTATCCAAAATTTCTGATGAAGCTTTTTGATATTCAAAATGTTCACCACCCGCCAACACACCTGAGCTATAAGGACCACCAACCACAATATCTACATTTTGGTGAAATGCTTCTGGCATCAAACGTTGTAAGGCACGATCATGGTCAAGCAAGCTATAACGACCTGCCAATAAGAATGCATCCGGTTGCGCTTCAGCTAAATCCAGAGTCAATTCACATGGTTCAACACGGTTAACACCTAAACCCCATGCTTTGATGACGCCTTCTTCGCGTAAACGGGTTAGAACTCGGAAAGCACCAGTACGAGCAATGTTGAATTGTTCTAGCCAGCTATCACCATAGAAGTCTTGAGCGATATCATGAATCCAGACAATATCAATACGGTCTGTTTTTAAGCGCTTCAAGCTATCTTCAATTGAACGGTAAGTTGCATCGGCTGAATAATCATTCAGGATTTTATTTTTTAAACCATGTTCAAAAATCCCACCTTTATCGCCTAAGTCACGTGATGCCGTATCTTCTTCTTCATCCAACATGATGCGGCCGACCTTGGTACTCAGTACATAGTCATCACGTGAGTATTGAGATAGCGCTTCACCCATACGAATTTCTGAAAGACCTGAACCATAAAGTGGTGCGGTATCAAAATAACGTACACCTAAGTCCCAAGCGGCGTGAACTGTTGCTTGAGCTTCTTCTTCAGGAATATTACGGAACATGTTACCTAGTGGTGCACCACCGAACCCGATTTTTCCTGGAAGTAAGTGTTTAATTGCCATGATATTTTCCTCAATTTATCTATGCTCTCGAACAGTGTTCTTAAGCGAATAACTGTGGCAGTTTTTCGGACTGCCTTTGCGATGAGGAAAATATAACTTGATCACTTCTGACATGATAGGACATAATTCGACTAACTTGAGTCCCTTAAGGTCTTACATGATTGATTTACGCCAATTGAAGTATTTTGTGGTGGTTGCCGAAGAAGAACACGTTGGCCGTGCTGCTGAGCGCTTGTACATCTCCCAGTCCCCACTGAGCCGTCAGATTTCTCAGTTAGAAGAAAAGCTTGGGCTTATGCTATTTGAACGAAATCAGCAGCGTATTCGTTTAACTTCTGATGGACAAATTTTCTTGGATGAAGCTCGTGCGCTATTAGCACATGCCAAGCGCTTAGAATCCTTGGGGCGGCGTTTAGGTTGTGGTGAAGATGGGGGTTTGTGCATTGGTTATATTGAAAATGCGATGTATGCCGGTGTGCTGTCAAATACCTTGAAATCATTACGTGATTCTCGACCTGATATACATATTGCACTCTATAATCAAACCAGCTCAACTCAGTTTGAAGGATTAAAGCAACGTAGTTTGGATATTGCGATGGTTAATTACCCACCTGACCAACTTGATGTAGATTTATGCTATACCCAAGTTTTAGATGATCGCATGTTGCTTGCTTTACCCGAACAGCATCCGTTAGTAAATAAAACTGAGCTGGAAGCAAGTGACCTTGATGGTATTGCATGGATTTCTGTCATTCATGAAGAAGATGCCCATTCACGTGATGACTTTATTAGTGCTTGTGCCAAAGCTGGCTTTACCCCAGACATTAAACTTGAAGCGGGGGCACCTTTAACTGCTTTAGGTCTAGTTGCAGCAGGTTTAGGACTCACCTTAATTCAGCACAGCTTGAGAAATCACGTTCCTGATGGTGTGGTACTTCGTGAACTCCCATGGATGTCCTACAACACTCAACTTTGGGCAGTTTGGCATAAAGCTAATTTACGTCCATTGGTGGTTTATTTCCGCCAAATGCTGACCGAAAAATTCATTGTTCCTGAAGAAGAACATTAACATTAATGGTAGCTTTGCTAAAAATAATGATTTTTCACGATCTCGATAAAAGCATTTGCTTCCTCATGATCAATATGTTGGGATTTGACTACACCTACATGCAAATCGAGAGAGAAATCATTTAATTCAATGATCTCCAACCCATCATGATTAACTATAAATTTATCAAATAAAGCTTTTGGATAAATACCGAAGCCATCACCATTCAAAATACTTTGTAATTGCAACTCAACTCCATAAATTTCTTTATTGATATAAAAACCTAACTTTCTTTCATATAAAAGTTTGGCTAAGCTTTCTCTAAAACAGCAATTTTCAGGGTGGAGTACCCATCCACGCTTACTACATTTTTCTAAACTATTATATTTATAACAGTCTCCTTTTCGAGCAACGATAACTAAGGGAAGCGTACCAACGTCAACAAAAGAAACTGAAGCAGCTAAGCTCAGGGTAGGTGGTAGCATCAACACCGCTAAATCAATTTCACCCGCATGAACTTGCTGAATAAGACCACTCCCCCATCCGCTATAAATATCAATGTCGTAATATGGATTAATTTTGTTGGATTCACTCATGACTAAGTCCAACAGATCATCAATCAATACTTGTGCAATACCAATCTTTATATTTTTTTTAATAATTTCACTACTTTCAGTATGAAAATTTTTGAGTGACTCAAACTGTCGCAATATAAAGCAACTTTTAAAATAAACCTTTTTTCCTAACTGGGTTAATTGTAATGGTCGTGTACCTCGATTGAACAAAACACCTTTAACAATCTCTTCCATATTAAAAATGCGTTTTGTCACCGTCGACTGATTGACGCCTAATTTCTCGGAAGCGACGGTAATAGACTGATGATCAGCTACATATATAAAAGTTTTTAAATCCCTAATATCCAAAACTTTATACCTCAGATCGAATTACTTTAAATACTTTCTAAACTGGCAAGGCGAACATCCAGTCCATCCTCTAAATGCGCGTGTAAAAGCACTGTGCTCCGTATAACCCAATGTATATGCGATATCAGACAAACTCACATTTTCATTTTTTAATAAAAACAAGGCTTTTTCATGTCTTTTTTGTTTAACTAATAATTTAAATTCTTCGCCTTCACTTCTTATTCTTTTAGATAACACCCGCGGTGTTAATCTCATTTTTTTTGCTACTTTAATAAGATAAGGTTCTCCTTCCGATAAAATATTGCTGATTTGAATATTCACTCTACCAATAAAATCTATCTTATCCTCACTTTTAAGTGGACAAGATGCAAAGAAAGCCTGCATACATAGTTCATCGAACTTTTTGCAAATCGTAACTGAGTCAAATAAATCACTGGTATATAAGGCATATTTATAGGAATCATCCAAGTCTGGTTCAAATATAAAGTGAGTATTCTCAACAACTAAACGATCTGTTAAACATTTAAACCCATCTAACAGGTCTTGCCCAATAAAATTCTGATTTAATATTTCACAGCGATAAATTAAAACAATGCGAAAATGATCCAAAGACAAACTATTAATTAAAGAAAAAAACTTATCTATCTCCAAGAGAAAAAAAATTACTGCATGCTTTAGATCTTTATTTCCGACTTCAATAATATGCAGTCTTATATTTTTTTCACAATGTGAAAAAGTATGAAACATATTCTCCATCTCATATTTCAACTCTTAAGAGCTTATCAAACCTTGGTCTTATTTTTTTGACACTTTATATCCTATAAATAATCATTTTAGGAAAATTAAACAAACAGGTCTTTCTTCTCCTGTTTGTTTAATTTAATTTTTGATCTAAACTTGCTAGTTACAAATAAATAATCACATGATTGTCTCTTATCTTTAAACGATAGTGTTCTGACACTCATCTCCTTTCCATGATAAACGCTCTACTTTATATTTCTGATCAAAATCAATACGTAACTGGCAACGTTTGTAGTCCTGTGTATTGGGTACGCGAATATCTAATACATAGTTCCACGTTTTGACTAGCATCAATCCTTCATTGAAATGTGGATTTCCTAAAATGTGGCGAAGCTGATCTTTATTCATTCCCACACCTAAACGCGCAACGTCATTCATTTCATAACGTTTAACCAATTTCAGATAACTTTTATCGACTTCCGGAAAAGTAACATCCTGTGCATGCATGGCATCTGTTTTGCTATGTGCTTGGCTCGGCAATACAGCACCCAATAAGCTAATCATCATTAAGGCTTTCATCTTTTTCATCTCGATTCTCACTTATTATTGTTTAAGTCAGGCAGAACCCTAAACGGCTCTCCCAAAGTTAAATAAATAATCAGTCAAATACACCGCTTAGACCGACTCGGAAGCTTGGATCGCCCTGAGAAGCTGCTGCAACACCAGTTGTGAGTGACCATCGGCCGTTATCTGCGGTCTTACGCAGTGTTAGACCCACGGCATTTTCACCACCATGGTAAGCAGCCCCAACGGCATAGGTATATTTACCTGAAATATACGGCGCGGTTTCCAGTGCCATTGCTGCTGCGACCCCTGCATTGGCCATTTTTTTGACATCGTCAATCCGTTGATTGGTGTCGTAGAAGGCCTGTTGCATTTGATCGCCAAGGTTTGTGATTCGATCACCTAATGCCTGATCGGCATTGTTAAGTGCATTGAGTGCATCACCGACATTGTCATGTTTTCCACCCGCAACCTCGTAACTCGGTGCTGTCCAACCTGCACTTGGATCATAACCCGCTCCGCCACCTAAGGCCTTGGCTACATTTTCATAAGATTTATGCAATTGGCTACCGTTAATTGCATCTTTTGAATCTGCTGCAATTACCGCCTTCATTGGTCACGCCACCACCCAAGATATCGCCTGTAGAGGCAATGCTGTCATTGAGCTGACCACCATTGATTGCATCTTTTGAGCCTGCTGCAATCGTGCCATCGGCTACACCGCTGATCTTGCCTGTTGCTGCATCAATATTGACGTCACCCACTTGTACTGAATCAAAAGACACATCATCTTTGGTCGCTACATTGTAGATGTCTTGCCCATCAGCACCTGTGGTTTTAGTCACAGTAACATTCTTGCCTTCTGTCACTTCGGTTTTAGAGGCTGCTGCTTCTCCTTGGATCGCATCGGCAACTGTATCGTAGCCTTTACCACTCACTGTAAATGGACCATTCAGCTTACCGCCTTCATTGGTCACACCACCGCCCAAGATATCGCCTGTAGAAGCAATGCTGTCATTCAGCTGGCCACCATTCACAGCATCTTTAGAACCTGCTGCAATCGTGCCATCTGCAACACCACTGATCTTGCCTGTTGCTGCATCAATATTGACGTCACCGACTTGGACTGAATCAAAGTCTACATCACGTGCTGTGGCAACTTCATAGTTGGTACTGCCATCAGCGTTCTTGGTTTGCGTCACCACCATATTGTCGCCTTCGGTGACCGTGGTTTTGGCTGCAACTGCCTGACCACGAACCGAGTCAATCGCATCATGGATATTGTTTTGACCTGTGTTCCCTACATTGCCCGTAGTAATTGAACCATCTGGATTCAGCGTCGTTTCACCACCAATTGAGTTTTTAACACTGTCTGCAATACCATGGATTTGACCACCATTGACCGCATCTTTAGAACCCGCTGCAATCGTGCCATCGGCTACACCACTGATCTTGCCTGTCGTGCCATCAATATTGACGTCACCCACTTGTACCGAATCAAATGACACATCATCTTTGGTCGCAACGTTGTAGATGTCTTGACCATCGGCACCTGTGGTTTTAGTCACCGTGACGTTCTTACCTTCTGTCACCTCGGTTTTCGCAGCTGCAGCTTCACCTTGAATCGCATCGGCAACGGTATCGTAGCCTTTACCACTCACGGTAAATGGACCATTCAGCTTACCGCCTTCATTGGTCACGCCACCACCCAAGATATCGCCTGTAGACGTGAGGCTGTCATTGAGCTGACCACCATTAATTGCATCTTTTGAACCTGCTGCAATCGTGCCATCTGCTACACCACTGATTTTGCCTGTTGCACCATCAATGTTGACATCACCCACTTGCACCGAATCAAATGACACATCATCCGCTGTCGCAACTTCGTAGATGGTTTGCCCATCTGCACCTGTGCGGCTTTCAACAGTCATGTTCTTGCCCGCTTCAACTTCGGTTTTCGCTGCAACGGCCTGACCACGAACTGAGTCAATCGCATCATGGATATTGTTTTGACCTGTGTTCCCCACGTTGGCAGTTGTGATTGAACCATCAGGATTCAGCGTTGTTTCGCCACCAATTGAGTTACGAACACTGTCTGCAACACCATGCAGTTGCCCACCATTGACCGCATCTTTAGAGCCTGCTGCAATCGTGCCGTCTGTAACGCCACTGATCTTGCCTGTCGTGCCATCAATATTGACGTCACCTACTTGCACCGAATCAAATGACACATCATCTTTAGTCGCAACGTTGTAGATATCTTGACCATCAGCACCTGTGGTTTTAGTCACCGTGACGTTCTTACCTTCTGTCACCTCGGTTTTCGCAGCTGCAGCTTCACCTTGAATCGCATCGGCAACCGTATCGTAGCCTTTACCACTCACTGTAAATGGACCATTCAGCTTACCGCCTTCATTGGTCACACCACCGCCTAAGATATCGCCTGTAGAGGCAACGCTATCATTCAGTTGACCACCATTGACTGCATCTTTAGAGCCTGCTGCAACTGTGCCATCTGCAACGCCACTGATCTTACCTGTGGTTCCATCAATGTTGACATCACCGACTTGTACTGAATCAAATAACACATCGTCTGCGGTCGCTACTTCATAGATGGTTTGTCCATCTGCACCTGTACGGCTTTCAACGGTCATGTTCTTGCCCGCTTCAACCTCAGTTTTCGCTGCCGCTGCTTCGCCTTGAATCGCATCGGCAACCGTATCGTAGCCTTTACCACTCACCGTAAATGGACCATTCAACTTACCGCCTTCATTGGTCACACCACCACCCAAGATATCGCCTGTAGACGCAACGCTGTCATTCAGTTGACTACCATTCACAGCATCTTTAGAACCTGCGGCAATCGTGCCATCTGCAACGCCACTGATTTTTCCTGTAGTGCCATCAATGTTCACATCACCCACTTGAACAGAATCAAATGAGACATCGTCAGCCGTTGCAACGTTATAGATGTCTTGTCCATCTGCTCCCTTGGTTTTAGAAACAGTAATGTTCTTACCTTGGGTGACTTCAGTTTTCGATGCAGCAGCGGCTTTGTCTAATTGACCCTTGTTGACTGCATCAGTGTCGTCAACACCTGCACCGACATTGCTAATTGGGTTACCCGCTGCATTGATACCTGACTTGGTAATACTTGGGCCATTCGCAATGGTCACACCATTGTCATTGATTAAGGTATCGCCCGCACGAACGCTGTCTACCTTCAGATCACGGTTTAGGCCATATTTGATATTGTTACCATCTTTGGTCACCGTCAGATTTTCTTCGCCTGCAACTGTACCGATATCAACCGTGTCACCTGCTTTTACTGCACCCGCTTTGGCCCCGTTACTTTGTAGATTCCAGCCTTTGTCTAGTTCTGAAATGGCTGCACCAACATTGCTGACATTATTGCCATTCACGGTATAGCTTGGTGCAGTCACGGTGCCATCAGGGTTTACGGTTGAACCGCCACCTAAAGCGTCCGATACGCTCTTCGCTGTGCCTGCTAACTGGCTACCATTAATCGCTTCATCCGAAGTCGCGCTGACTTCGCCCGCAGTTACACCACTGATCTTGCCTGTAGTGCCATCAATGCTCACACCATTAGCACCACCTACTGTGACATTGTTAAAGTCAACATTGTCAGCCGTTGCAACGTTATAGATGTCTTGTCCATCTAATCCCGTGGTTTTAGTCACGGTGATGTTCTTACCTTGAGTGACTTCAGTTTTCGATGCAGCAGCGGCTTTGTCTAACTGACCTTTGTTGACTGCATCAGTATCGTCAACACCTGCACCGACATTGCTAATTGGATTACCTGCAGCATTGATACCAGACTTGGTAATACTTGGGCCATTCACAATGGTCACACCATTGTCATTGATTAAGGTATCGCCCGCACGAACGCTGTCTACCTTCAGATCACGGTTTAGGCCATATTTGATATTGTTACCATCTTTGGTCACCGTCAGATTTTCTTCACCTGCAACTGTACCAATATCAACTGTATCGCCTGCTTTGACTGCACCTGCATTGGCACCATTTGTTTGTAGGTTCCAACCTTTGTCTAGTTCAGAAATGGCTGCACCAACATTAGTGACATTATTGCCATTCACGGTATAGCTTGGCGCAGTCACGGTACCATCAGGGTTTACGGTTGAACCGCCACCTAAAGCATCCGATACACTTTTCGCTGTACCTGCCAACTGGCTACCATTAATCGCTTCATCCGAGGTTGTACTGACTTCGCCCGCAGTTACACCACTAATCTTGCCTGTTGTACCATCAATGCTCACACCATTAGCACCACCTACTGTGACATTGTTAAAGTCAACATTATCTGCCGTTGCAACGTTATAGATATCTTGTCCATCTGCTCCTGTGGTTTTAGAAATGGTGATGTTCTTACCTTGAGTGACTTCAGTTTTCGCTGCCGCGGCCGCCTTGTCTAACTGCCCTTTGTTGACTGCATCAGTGTCGTCAACACCTGCACCAACATTGCTAATTGGATTACCCGCAGCATTGATGCCTGACTTGGTGATACTTGGGCCATTCGCAATGGTCACACCATTGTCATTGATTAAGGTATCGCCCGCACGAACGCTGTCTACCTTCAGATCACGGTTTAGACCATATTTGATATTGTTACCATCTTTGGTCACCGTCAGATTTTCTTCGCCTGCAACCGTACCGATATCAACCGTATCACCTGCTTTGATTGGTGTTCCGTTAGTGCCATTACTTTGCAGATTCCAGCCTTTGTCCAGTTCTGAAATCGCTGCGCCAACGTTGTTGCTTTCTACACCATTCACGGTATAGCTTGGTGCGCTGACGGTGCCATCTGGATTAACCACTGAGCCACCACCTAAAGCATCGGATACGCTCTTGGCTGTTCCTGCCAATTGGCTACCATTAATGGCTTCATCGGAAGTTGCACTGACTTCGCCCGCAGTTACACCACTGATCTTGCCTGTGGTGCCATCAATGTTCACACCATTAGCACCACCAACAGTCACATTGCTAAAGTCAACATTATCAGCCGTTGCCACGTTATAGATATCTTGTCCATCTGCTCCTGTGGTTTTAGAAACGGTGATGTTCTTACCTTGGGTGACTTCGGTTTTGGCTGCAGCAGCGGCTTTGTCTAATTGACCTTTGTTGACTGCATCAGTGTCCTTAACACCTGCACCAACATTGCTAATTGGATTACCTGCAGCATTGATGCCTGACTTGGTGATACTTGGGCCATTCGCAATGGTCACACCATTATCATTGATTAAGGTATCGCCTGCTCGAACGCTGTCTACCTTCAGGTCTTTATTCAGGCCATATTTGATATTGTTACCATCTTTGGTCACGGTTAGATTTTCTTCGCCATTCACCGTACCGATATCAACTGTATCACCTGCTTTGATTGGTGCTCCGTTAGTGCCATTACTTTGCAGATTCCAGCCTTTGTCCAGTTCTGAAATCGCTGCGCCAACATTAGTGACATTATTGCCATTTACCGTATAGCTTGGTGCAGTTACTGAACCATCTGGATTCACGGTTGAACCACCACCCAAATGATTTGCGGTTGACTCAGCAAGGTTTCCTAATGCTTGTTGGGTTGAATAAAGTTGTGAACCGTTAATTGCATCGGTGCTAGTTTCGTTGACACGACCTGCCGCAACATTGGTAATTTGGCGTTCGTTGCCTTCACTCCCCACGCTCACCACACTGCTTGGACTGGTGCCTGCATAGTTATAAGTAATGTCTCCAACTGTACCATTCGATGTTGGATTCGCTGTGGAAGTGACTGAGCCAGAACCTAACGCCACATCATTCGCATTAGTCGCTACAGCATTAGAACCCAATGCAATACCACGTTCTGCTTGTGCATTAGCTGTATCACCCAATGCAATTGTACCTGCCGCTGCTGCTGTAGAGGTATTCCCTAAAGCGACTGAACCCTGACCAACGGCCAAATTAGTGTTACCAATCGCGACCGCACCACTCGCCAACGTTGATGCAGTATTATCACCTGCCGCAGTATTGTCTTTACCCAATGCGACAGCACCGCTACCTACAGCTCTGTTTGGATCACCAATCGCAACTGCACCGTCACCATTTGCCACCTGATTACGACCAATTGCAACGGCACCACCCTCTGCTGTCTCTGAATTAGCAGTAGTTCCATCAGAACCAATCGATACATTTTGACCAGTTGCACCTGTTGTTACGCCATTTCCCATGGCAATATTGTTCCCTCCTGCGCCCGTTGCCGTCGCAGCATCATTACCAATTGCAATATCATTGGCACTATTGGCTTTGGCCGCTGATCCCATTGCAACAGCATACTCACCCGCAGATTCTGCACCAGCCCCCACTGCAACAGTTTGCTCACCCGATGCATTTGCTTGCGCGCCAAAGGCACTAGATAATGTACCACTCGCTGTTGCATTTGAACCCGTTACAGTCGCCCCTTCTGCTAAGGCCGCTGCCTGATTACCTGTTGCAGTGGTAAAGTTTGCTGTAGCCTTAGATAAATTTCCCGTCGCAGTTGAATACTCCCCACTCGCCTGTGCTCCTGCACTCAGTGCGGTTGCTCCTTGTGCTGAAGCTATGCTGAGTTGCCCAATCGCTACAGTGCTTCTTCCTGCTCCACGAGCAGAGTCTCCAATAGCAACAGCAGCACGAACCACACCATTATCAGTCACGCCTTGTGCTGTTGCTCCTTGCCCAACTGCAATATCACGTGTATTGCCAGCCGTACTCTGTCGCCCCACTGCAATGGTTTCATTCCCTGTTGCCTTGGAACGGGTTCCCATTGCAATAGAATCAGCACCTGCAGCATGCGGAGAGGCAGCAAGGTCATAATCTCTGGACGGTGAATCACTACTACCAATCGCGATACCACGTTGACCGCTCGTTGTTGCTGAATAACCGAGTGCAATACCGCCTGTTGCCCCTTTGTTTACAGTAGCGGTGTTCCCTTGCGCAATAGCATAATCTGCATCAGCATAGCTCTGACGTCCAAAAGCAATGGCTGTCTGACCCGTTACACGGTTAGCGATACCAATCGCAATACTATTGGTTCCCACACCAGTTCCATCGGGAGTTGCATTTGCTGCATCCACCACTTGGTTACCAACCCCCATTAAGGTATTGTAACCACCCGTCCCCGCTGAACTATTACCCTGTCCAATCAAAACATTATGAAAATTACTGCTTGAACTTGAATTATTGGCAGTCCCGACTACAGTTGCCCCTCCAATCCCCCTAATCGTATTTTGGCGCCCCACTGCAGTCGAGCCTGTGAGCACTCCTCCTGTATTGCCTGTCGGCACACCAGCACCATAAGCAACACTTCCCGTACCACGACGGTTCACCACTCCTTGCTGCCAAGTTGAGTCAGTCCCTGAGATGTTATTACCACATCCCACCGCAACACTCCCACCACCATTTCCTGTTGTTCCATTGGTAATACTGGCCTGTCCCCCCATACCACTACATTGGTCATTAGACGGCGAAATGGCCATACTCGACCCATTACTGGAAGCTCCGCCTCCAGTATTCACAGCAGCAAAAGCCCCTGTGCTAAAAAACACAGAACTGAGTGCAATCGCAATTAAGCTCGGTCTAAGCAGAACCTGTTGATATTGAGAGTTAGATAATGAAACTGCTGTTTTAATTGAGGTATTTGCAGCGACATTTCGTTTTTTTGTTACGCCACGGGCGTTTTCTGAAACCACGGTCCATATATTTAGGCTTTTGTTCCAGACCAAGCGATAGATTTTATTCATAAATAGGTACTTTTATGTAGTTCATACCCGCACGAATATAAAAAAATAATACCTACAAACAATTAACAATCATGCTACATTTTTAACAATTACATCACATTTTTGGTAATTTTAATGAATTATTCCTCAAATGCATAATTAAGCACATATTCAACAAAAATAATAAACATAATGGGACTTTTTAAGAATAAATCACAACTGTATATTTAGGCTCAGGTATAAGTGTGTCATCTCGACATTCAAAACCTTTTTATTTCTATGCTATGAAAAAACAAATACTTAACATCCATAACGATTATTTAAAATTAATTGTGGATACCGCAACAACATTTGGTGTCCCAAAAGCTGAAGTCATTCGCTATTGCCAGATCCCGTTATCGTTACTGACTGATAATAACAACCATGAACGTATAAGTTTTGACCAATGGACAGATATTATTATTCGACTATTAGAACTTTTACCCGACAAAGCGGTCGGTTATCAGTTTGGCTTAAACTGTAAACTCACCTCGCATGGTGCACTCGGTTTTGTCATTATTACCAATAGCTCGATTGGTAAAGTACTGGTAGATTTACAGAAATACTATAGTATGCGTATCCATAAAATGGATTTGTCGGTACTCAGTAAAAATAATAAAATTATCATTCGCTTTAATCCACTTTATCAACTTCCTGTTCATTTAAATGAAAGTAAGAAAAATACTGTAAATAAATTTTTTATTGAAAGTGCTTTAATTGATATTGTGAATAACCTACAAATGGTCACCAACTTTAATTTAACTGGTGTCAATATTCATGTGACTTGGGATAAAGAGGCTTATCATTCACTTTATGAAAAACGCTTACCCAATTTTCATTTTAATCAAGACTACAATCAGATTACCTTTGACCAAAAATGCTTAGACCTCCCCCTGACCTTTAGTTCAAATAGTGCCTACCAACTTGCAATGGAAATGGTGAATAAGGAATACCTTTTCTATCAAGATCAGGATAATAAAATTATTTTAAAAGTGAACCAGCAATTAAAATTTACTCCAGGTTTAGGTTTTCCAAGCCTGACCGATGTTGCAGATAAATTAAAATTATCAGAAAGAACCTTAAAAAGAGAGTTATCTCTTGCCAATACGACCTTTTCCGCTCTGCTGCAATCAAAGAAGTTCGAACTTGCCAAAAAGCTGATTGACTCGAATCGTAATATTCAAGAAATTTCTGATTTACTCGGTTATAGCCATATCAGTGCCTTTTCTAGAGCATTTTTAAGTTGGACAGGAAAAAAACCGAGTGATTATATTCGGGAACAACGAGTTTCAATTAAAAATTTTTATATACAGCAATCTAAGAAGTTATATAAAGAATAAGGTATGTTGAATATTGATTAAATTAACATTCAACACCATTAACCACAAAATTATACATAATATGCATTTTTTACCTAAACTATTCCATTATTTAAAAAAGGAAGATACATTATAAAAACTCAATTTCATCCTCAGTTGTTTTGCCCTGAATGAGACAACTGAGGCTTTTTATTCAAAGAGTAAATTAATAATGAATTGCATTATTCATTATTAAATAAAATTCGCTATTTTAGATAGCACCCAGTTTACCCTCAGTTGCCGATACCCCGAATTAGGCAACTGGGGCTTTTTAATTTTAACTCGATCTATTTATTATTTATTCGCCTTATAGATTTCGTTGATTCACACGTTTTGATAACGCTTCTGCAGACTCTTTTCGTTCAGAATAGCGATCGGTTAGATAAAGACTTTGCCCACGCGTAAGCAAGGTAAATTTATAGAGCTCTTCCATCACATCTACGATACGATCGTAATAAGAAGATGCTTTCATGCGTCCATCTTCTTCAAACTCTAAAAAAGCCTTTGGAATTGAAGACTGGTTTGGGATGGTAATCATCCGCATCCAACGTCCTAAAATACGCATTTGATTAACACTATTAAAAGACTGCGAACCGCCACTCACTTGCATAAGTGCCAAGGTTTTCCCCTGTGTCGCACGAATTGCGCCGCCAGCCAAAGGAATCCAGTCAATTTGCGATTTAAAAATCGAACTCATGGAACCATGACGTTCAGGTGAACACCACACCATGCCTTCTGACCATGCTAACAATTCATGCAATTCTTTTACTTTGGGATGCTCACTATCTGCATCCTCTGGTAAAGGCAGCCCTTTGGGATGAAATATTTTTACTTCTGCACCAAATGCCTCCAAAATTCGACCCGCTTCCATCACCGCTAAACGGCTATAGGAACGCTCACGATTCGAACCATATAACAATAAAATACGGGGTGCATGATCCAGCGCTTTAGCTTGAACTTTTTCCAATGTAGGTTGATCAAGAAGATTTACATCAATATTTGGGAGCGTCATTACAATTACACCGATTTAAAAATATTTCTTTTTTAGCCACAAAGACACACTGACCAGCGCAATCAATACAGGGACTTCAACCAATGGCCCAATTACCGTGGTAAATGCGACTGGTGAAGCCAAACCAAAAGTGGCAATCGCAACCGCCAATGCCAACTCAAAATTATTACCTGCTGCGGTAAATGAAATGGCTGTCGTTTTGGCATAGCCATTGCCTATCCACTTACTCATAAAGAAACTGATAAAGAACATGAGTACAAAGTAAATGGTCAATGGAATCGCAATACGAAGTACATCTAAAGGCAAGCTCACAACCTCACCGCCTTTCAAGCTAAACATCGCCACAATGGTAAACAGTAAAGCCAACAAGCTGAGCGGGCTGATCTTGGGCAAAAACACATGCTGATACCAGTCTAAACCTTTGGCGCGTACCAAGATCAAACGAGTCAGAAACCCAAGCAAAAATGGAATACCCAGATACACCAAGACAGCATGGGTAATGGTCCAAAAATCAATATGGATCACTTGCCCTGCAATACCAAAGTACGGCGGTAAAAACGTGAGGAATAACCAAGCATAAGTACTAAAGAATAGAATCTGGAAGATACTATTGAAGGCAACCAAGGCCGCGACATATTGATTATCACCACAAGCCAAACCATTCCAGACCAGCACCATCGCAATACAACGGGCCAAACCAATCAGAATCAGTCCTGTCATATATTCTGGATAGTTATGCAAAAAAATAATGGCTAATGCAAACATCAGAACAGGCGCAATAATCCAGTTCTGCACCAAGGATAAAGTTAAGGTTTTCTTATCTTTAAACACTTGTGGCAAGGTCGCATAATCCACTTTGGCTAAGGGTGGATACATCATCAAAATCAAACCGATTGCGATCGGGAGATTGACTGAATCGACACTCATTTGGTTTAAGCTGACTGAGGCTTGTGGCATAAAAATACCAATGGCAATGCCTACAGCCATGGCGATAAAAATCCAGAGCGTTAGGTTACGATCTAAAAAGGACAGTGTTTTCATGGCATTTTAATCACAACAATTTTTGGGTGCTAAGCTGTGCAGGTCTGGAAATAGGGTCACAGCTTGCATCTCCAAAACCGATAAAATCTCATGCCCCCAAGCTGGTAGTTGTGGATTGATACGGTAATACACCCATTGCCCCTGACGGCGATCTTGCAACAAACCCGAAGCACGTAATAACGCCAAATGACGCGAAATTTTCGGTTGGCTTAATTGTAGTTTTTCAGTCAGATCACAGACGCACAACTCCTGATGCTGGGCTACCAACATCACGATATTTAACCTTGTTTCATCTGATAAGCATTTAAAAAAATCAACAGCTTGCATTTCTCGATCCCCTTTCAATCTGTAATCTCACGGCACCTATTTACTGAATTCGCTGACCATGTTCATCAATCACCTGTTCGCCATCTTCTTTGCGAAATGCGCCTTTTTGAGGGAATGGTAAAATGTCGAGTACAAGTTCCGATGGTCGACAAAGACGTGTGCCCAACGTGCTAACCACAAAGGGACGATTAATCAGAATGGGATGTTCAAGCATAAACTCGATCAGTTGAGCATCACTCCAATCTTCACGATCAAGTGCCAACGCACGATAAGGCTCAACATTTTGGCGAATTGCATCTCTGACAGTTAATTGTGCATCCCGAATCAATCCAACCAACTCATCATGGCTTGGTGGAGTAATAAGGTATTCAATAATGGTGGGTTCTACCCCAGTATTTCGAATTAAAGCCAATGTATTGCGGGAAGTACCACACGCGGGGTTATGATAAATGATGATGTCTGACATGACGTGCTAATCTGATAAATTGAATGAAACCAATATATATGTTTTACCATATATATGTAAATCCATATATTAAAGCAAAATGAAGATACCTAAAAATATATGATTAAAGTCATATGAATAAGATTTTATAAATTTTCAATGATTACTGTTTGGCGAAGAGCGCTTTAGATTGATAACGGATGAAAACGCATCCTAAAATGAGCTAAATCGTTCTAACTCATCAATCAGTTGCTTCTTTAGTTCATCATCATAAAGGTTGAATTTTAAGGTTTGGGTATAATTATCAACAAAGATGAGACGACTAAATTCACTGTTGACCAAACCTTTAGCAACTAAGAAGGCCTGATAAGCCGAAAGTAACACATTCAAACGATGATTCAGCGGTTTTTGGTCTCGTATTGTGGGCACTTTATTCTGCATATAAACAACTCCTCAATTTTCTAAGTCCCGCCCCTTTATTTAAAATAATCTAAAGTTCTATGGATAAGTCGTTCTCAATTTTTGTTATTGCAGTTTTTATTATATAAATCACGATAATGTTTTTAGATGACACTTTTATGACAGCTCTAACTTTCAGCAAAAATCAATGAACATCAGCTAGATAAGTTTTCCTGTATAGACTATGCTGCTTAAGCCACTTAAAAGCGATATCTCACAATGAACGATACATGTCTTTTAACAGAATTAGATCTCATCATTAATTATTATGTGACGAGAAATGGCTATCGGCCGACCCGAATTATTTTAGGTTATAAGACCTATGGTACACTGATGCAAGATCAGCGTTTTGCCGATGAGGTCATAAACTCAGCCCTTGATCCCAATAAGCGTAAATATAAAAAACTGAAAATTAAAGTCACCAAAGATGATCACCAACTCGAGTTAGAATAATCTAAATCACCCAGCTTCAGTATCATTTCTCTATCGGAAACGAAGCATAGAAATTCCGAATCAAATAGTAGAAAATTGATAGCTCTAAATATTTTAAATGTAGTCACGACATGATTATCAGAGCGTCTCAGGATGACCATCTTACTTTATTAAATATATGGGAAAAATCAGTCCGAGCGACCCATGATTTTTTACCAGAAACCATGATTGCTGAATTAAAACCGTTAATTTTGAATGAATATTTCCATCATGTTCAGTTGAATAAATACATGATTGATCAACAGATTGTAGGATTTCTAGGTACCAGTGATGACAATATTGAAATGTTGTTTATTCTGCCTGAGTATCGAAGATCAGGGATTGGTAAAGCCTTACTCGATTTTGCAGTCAAACAACTTCAAATCTATAAAGTCGATGTGAATGAGCAAAATCTGCAAGCGGTTAACTTCTATCAGAAAATGGGATTCCATACTGTGAGTCGTTCCGAACTCGATGGTCAAGGCAACCCCTATCCGCTTTTACATCTACAAATTACAGCTTGAACGAACTTGAGCTAAGCTGAGTCTTGCTCAAAAATAAATACTTGCTCAATCCTCAGACCAAATGCATGTGCAATTTTAAAGGCTAATGACAGACTGGGATCATAGCGACCCTTTTCTATGGCATTAATAGTTTGCCTTGACACGCTCACATAATCCCCCAAGTCGCTTTGTGACCAACCTTTGTGCTTTCTTAAATCGGGTAAATTATTCTTCATCTATATTTCCAAGTTCCAACCGCTGTAGCAATAGACCAAAGCATTGCCATCATCGGCCAAATGATAAACATGGTTAATTTTGGAAATCCAACATTTTCTAAAAATCCATAGCTAAAGCTAATGAGAGCAGTGCCAACAAAAGCAAGACCCAAGGCTTGCAATTGTATCTTTTGCTGCAACTCATCAAAACGTTTGAATTGCTTAATAATGATCAATGCAATCATCAGTGCAGGCAATATTGGCATTAATGAAACAACAATTTTAAGCCATTGTATCTCAATAAAATTTAATGCCTTTAATGATCCCACCAAAACCACGATATATAGTGCAATTGCAGCAATCAACTCAAATAAATTCCGATAGTTTTTCATAACCCACCATGTAAAGTAAACTTTACATTAATATATGAGTTCAACTCTTCAATGTAAAGCTTACTTTACATATTTTTCATTCTTAAACAGAAAACTGGTCATCTGGTTCTCGTCGAATTGATCATTTTGAAAGACAAGTTAAGCAAATGAGTCACTGAGCAAATTTACTTTTTCTTCTAATATGCGCCTACTGAATAGTAACCTTCGAGCTTTAGGTTCACATGACTCAATCGCCAAAAGTTAAACGCAGTTTTCTCAAAACACAAACCGCGCAAAAAATGCTGAATAGCCCTGCGAGCCGTCAAGCACGCAAGATCCTCTCTAATGCGCGAGATCGTATTTTACGTGGACAACAGCTTGCGCTCTCAGGCAAAACACCTTTTGATATTGTGTACCAGCGTGAAATCATCAGCCTACGTCACTACACAGCTGCGACTGACAGCACGGTCAAGCATCGTATTCCATTGGTGATCGTGCCACCCTTGGCAGCCAATATGCTGATCTACGATTTATTTCCAAATCGTAGCTTAGTCCGTTATTTTCTAGCGCAAGGTTTCGATGTTTATCTGATTGACTGGGGCACGCCGAGTCTACGTCAAGCCAAATATAACCTTGGCACTTACGTTAAAACTTTTATGCCAGACTTTATCGAAAAGATTCGAGAGCATAGTGGTCAACAACAACTGTCACTGTTTGGTTGGAGTTTGGGTGGGGCGTTATCGCTTTGCTATACAGCCTTATCACAAGATAAAAATATTCGAAACCTGATGATTTTAGCCTCACCGATTAACACGCATAAATCAGGTTATATGGGCAAGTTTTATCAGCGTCTTACCGTTCCTGCGCAATGGATTCGTAGTAATACCAAATTCCGTATTCACCAAGTACCCAGCCGTGTCTTTCATATTCATGGCTGGCAAAATACCTTGGGGTTTAAACTCACCGATCCGATTGGAAACTTTAAAAACTATTGGGAGTTGTTAAAGAACCTTGATGATCGCCAATTTGTAATTAACCATGCTACCTCAAGCTCTTTTGTGGACAATATGCTGGCTTATCCTGGTGGTGTCATGCGCGATATTATTTTGCGTTTCTGGATTGATAATGAGTTATCGACAGGTTCTGTTCAATTTGGTGAGCAAAGCGCGAATCTAAAAGACATTGATTGTTCAGTACTGGCAATTGGCGGCAGCAGCGACATTATCGTCACCGCGGAAGCAGTACGCCCACTCATGGATTTAATCAGCAGCAGCGACAAGCAATTTGAAATTGTACCGGGTGGCCATATGGGTCTGGTCTCAGGCAGTCAAGCACCACAGTTGGTCTGGCCTGTGGTCACACAATGGTTAGCACCACGTTCTGATTAAGCGAATTCATTCTAAAAACAAAAAGCTGCCATCATCGGCAGCTTTTTTAATATCGATCTCGCTTAATCATGCAAAATGCTGATAACGATGCAATACCAAACCTTCAACATTGACAGGTGTACCTAATAAATAGCCCTGTAACTGGTTACAGCCGAGACTGGTCAAAATATCTGCTTGCTGTTGGGTCTCTACCCCTTCTGCAGTGACAATTAAACCTAATTTTGCAGCCAAATGGATAATGCTTTCCAGAATCGCTTCTTCTTTTGAATTTGGCTTGAGATCAATTAAGAAACCACGATCAATTTTGAGTTCATCGACAGGTAAATCTTTTAAATATAAGAAGCTTGAATATCCAGTACCAAAGTCATCAATCGCAATGCGGATGCCAAGCTTACGCAAACGCTCCAAAGTACGAATACTGGAATCAATATGATGCATAGCCGTGGATTCAGTAATTTCAAGAATGAGATGATGCGGTTGGATTTGGTATTGTTCTAATAATTGCTCGAGGACACTAAATAGCTTTTTATTTTCGAATTGTAATGCAGAGAGATTAACAGCAATTGGATAAAACGGACTATTACTTCGTTCCCATTTCTGGATTTGCTGACAGGCTTGTTCCAGTGCCCAATACCCCATTGGAATGATCAAACCCGTTTTCTCTGCCCCTTCAATAAACATTTGCGGGGTCAGCAGTCCCAGTGTTGGATGCTTCCAGCGAATCAGGGCTTCAACACCACAGACTTCATAATTGCATGTAAATTTAGGTTGATAGAACAATACAAATTGTTGTTCATCGACGGCTTTGTACAGATCATTGATCAATTTAGACTGACTACGTACATCTTGCTGATCTGACATTGTATGGAACATGGTATAGGTATTACGGCCCTGATCTTTTGAGATCAGCATGGCAACATCAGCATTAATCAGTAAGTCTTGAACATTGGTGCCATGTTCAGGGTACATGGCAATCCCGACACTGGCAGAAATGTTAATATCTTTTGCCGCAATCAAATAGGTTTCTTGGATGCAATGCAAGATATCTTCTGAAAGCTGCATTGCTTCATTGAAATCGGTATCTTCCGAAATTAAAACAAACTCATCACCACCAATACGAAACAGCTTATGATTATCACCAAGCTTAGTGTATAAACGGTTTGCCATCTGAATCAGTAGTTGATCACCAATATGATGCCCAAAAGCATCATTCACGGATTTAAAACGGTCTAAGTCAATATATAAAAATGCTGCTTTCTGGCCATTTAAGCGATGATGATTAAACACCACTTCGGCATGTTCAGTCAGGTATAAACGATTCGGTAGCTTTGTAAGCGCATCATGTAAGGACTGAGTAGCAAGCTCTTTGTTGATGAGTGTAAGTTGCTCATTGCGTTCTTCTAACCGTGCTTCGAGTACGGCAACCGCAAAGCCTGCAACTAACACTAGACTGGTAATAAAGATAATCGTGAATAATAAGACGCTTTGTTCTGTCTGCTCAGAAGTCAGGATTTGCGCTAGGCTTTCATCAAAATAAGTCGCAGCCATACCCGTATAGTGCATGCCAACAATACTTAGCGCCATTAATATGGCAACCACTGCTTTGAGTAAAGTACGATAGGTAACTGCGGTTTTATATTTAAAAATGAAAAAGAAACTTAAGCCTGAACCACTGATTGCAATCAATACAGAACACAACACCAGTAAAGGATCATAATGCATGGCATGATTTTCAATGCTCAATGCGGCCATACCGGTATAGTGCATCCCCGATATACCGAGTCCCATAAATACAGCACCAAGGATTAAGCGTGGTATAGGCAAAGTTGGTCTTGAGGTCAACCAAACAGCAAAAATAGACGCAGCTGCGCCAATCAAATAAGAAAGTACAGTTAAATTAACATCAAAGTGATAGCCTTCCGGCAAATGGCTAGCCAGCATTCCCACAAAGTGCATTGACCATATCGCTAACCCCAAGATTAGCCCACTCGCAATCAAAATGCTTTTTTCAAACTTTTTATAAGCACCTTTAAAAACGAGTTCTTCCATCGAAACTGCAGCGTAACATGTCGCGACTGCAACCAAAATGAAAACGATGACCAATGTGCTATCGTAATCAACGTGAACCATAAAGGACTTCCATGATTATTCAGTACTTTTTTTTATATGATGAGCAAAATGCCCGAAATCCGAACGACGTTTTACACCCAAAGAAGCCATGAATATGGTATTCATAAACTTTCCTTAACAATAACATCATCTAGCATAAGGTCAAGTCTTTTTCACTTTATAAATCAATAGAATAAAAGCACATTTTCATTTCAAACCAATGAAAAATCTTGTTTTTTTATTACATTTTTTTTACCAAAAGACTCATTTTATTTTGCTAAATCATTTTAATTTTTAAGTTATTTCAATTTGTTTGTTTTTAATCGTGCAGATACCCCAAAGCATGCAACACTTTTTAGTTTAAATCATCGCTGCAAATGAGCAGCAACATGATCAAAACATAAACAATATAAGCTTATTTTTCAAGCTACATTGTTATAACTCTGTTATCACAGCCCATAAAAAAGCCCCTGTACAAACAAGGGCTTTTAAAGATTAAACTAGAACTTAGTTTTTCTCTTTATCTACGATTTTGTTCGCTTGAATCCAAGGCATCATCGCACGTAACTTATTACCCGTTACTTCGATACCATGTGCAGCATTTTGACGACGACGAGCAGTCATTGATGGATAGTTCAACGCACCTTCTTGGATGAACATCTTCGCGTATTCACCAGATTGGATACGTTTCAATGCATTACGCATTGCTTCACGAGACTGTTCGTTGATTACTTCAGTACCAGTCACATATTCACCGTACTCAGCATTGTTAGAAACTGAGTAGTTCATGTCTGCGATACCGCCTTCGAACATCAAGTCAACGATTAACTTAAGTTCATGTAAGCATTCGAAGTAAGCCATTTCTGGTGCATAACCAGCTTCAACCAAAGTTTCGAAGCCCATTTTAACCAATTCAACCGCACCACCACAAAGAACTGCTTGCTCACCGAATAAGTCAGTTTCAGTTTCTTCACGGAAAGAAGTTTCGATGATACCCGTACGACCACCACCTACGCCTGAAGCATAAGAAAGTGCAACGTTACGCGCATTGCCAGAAGCATCTTGATGGATCGCGATTAAGTCAGGAACACCTGAACCACGTTGGTATTCAGAACGTACTGTGTGACCAGGTGCTTTCGGAGCAACCATGATTACGTCTAAGTCTTTACGTGGAACAACTTGGTTATAAAGAATAGAGAAACCATGAGCAAATGCTAAAGTTGCACCTTCTTTGATGTTTGGTTCAATCACGTCACGATAAAGTTGAGATTGGAACTCATCTGGCGTCAAAATCATGACTAAGTCAGCTTGAGCAACAGCAGCTGGAACTTCAGAAACTTTAAGACCTGAATTTTCAGCTTTTTTCCAAGAAGTAGAACCAGCACGTAAACCAACAGTTACGTCTACGCCAGAATCTTTCAAGTTAAGTGCATGTGCATGGCCTTGTGAACCATAACCAATGATTGCAACTTTCTTGCCTTGGATGATTGATAAGTCACAGTCTTTATCGTAAAAAATTTGCATCTGTTTTCTCCATGAAAACTTTAAAATATGTTGGGTATTTCCCCCTCACCCTAACCCTCTCCCCAAGGAGAGGGAACTCCTTCTCCCTCTGGGAGAAGGTTGGGATGAGGGTTTTTAAAAACTTAAATTGTTAAAACTTTTTCGCCACGCGCGATGCCTGATACACCAGAGCGTACAACTTCAAGAATGGTATTTTCTGCAAGCGCATCAATAAAACCATCAATCTTGTCCGTTGTACCTGCGATCTGAATGGTATAGGTCGTTGGTGTTACATCAACGATTTGGGCACGGAAGATGTCAGCTGTACGTTTAATTTCCGCACGTGCTGCACCCAAGGCTTTCACTTTGATCAACATCAATTCACGTTCAATGTGTGAACCTTCTGACAAATCAACCACTTTTACCACTTCAACCAATTTATTCAGTTGCTTGGTGATTTGTTCAATTTTGTGATCATCGCCATATGTCGTTAATGTTAAACGAGATAAGGTTTCATCTTCGGTTGGCGCAACATTCAGTGTCTCAATGTTGTAATTACGTTGAGAAAACAATCCCACCAAACGAGAAAGCGCACCAGCTTCGTTTTCAACGAGTACAGAAATAATATGTCTCATTATGTACGCTCCCCTTTGCCTAACCACATATCTTGCATTGATTGCCCAGCAATCAGCATTGGATATACATGTTCTGTACGGTCTACCATGACATTAATGAATACACATTTATCATTAATTGCCATCGCTTCAGCTAATTTAGATTCCAGCTCATCCGCATGATCAATCTGAATACCAACATGACCGTAAGCTTCCATTAACTTGGCAAAGTCTGGTAATGAATCTACATAAGAACTTGAATGACGTCCTTCGTAGTTCATGTCTTGCCATTGCTTTACCATGCCCAAGGCTTGGTTATTTAAGCAAAGGATCTTCACATTCAAGCCATATTGCTTACATGTCGATAATTCTTGGATACACATCTGAATCGATGCTTCACCAGTAATACAAACCACTTGCTGATCTGGGAATGCTAACTTCGCAGCCATTGCATATGGCAAGCCAACACCCATGGTGCCTAAGCCACCAGAGTTGATCCACTGACGTGGACGTTTGTATTTGTAGTAGTTCGCACCAAACATCTGATGCTGACCAACGTCTGAAGTAATGATGGCTTCACCATTGGTCACACGATCTAATGCCTCAACCACTTGCTGAGGTTTCATTACACCATTTTGACCTGCTTCATAACGTAAGCCGTGTACTTTGCGCCACTCATTAATCTGAGACCACCATGCTGCAATTGCTTCAGGGTTTGGCTTAGATACATTCATTTGTTTCAATTGAGCCAACATTTCTTGAAGTACAGGTTCTACCGCACCCACGATTGGGATATGCGCCATAATCGTCTTCGAAATGGTTGCTGGATCAACATCAATATGAATCACTTTGGCATTGAGACAGAATTTTGCAGGGTTATTGGTTACGCGGTCATCGAAACGCGCACCAATGGCCAAAATCACATCTGCATTATGCATTGCCATGTTGGCTTCATAGGTACCATGCATCCCTAACATTCCCACGAATTGTGGATCGTTACCAGGGAAAGCACCTAAACCCATTAAAGTATTAGTGACTGGATAACCTAATAAATGTGCAAGTTCTGTCAATAAGCCAGATGCATTACCTTGAACAACACCACCGCCCGTATAAATCATTGGGCGTTTAGCCGTAATCAACTCATCAATCGCTTTACGAATTTGACCTGAGTGACCACGTGAAGGCGGTTGATATGAACGCATCTTCACTTTTTCTGGATATTCGTAGGCAAATTTTTCTGCAGGGTTGGTCGCATCTTTCGGAATATCAACAACGACTGGACCCGGACGGCCAGACGAAGCGATATAGAATGCTTTCTTAATGATTGCAGGAATTTCACTTGCGTGACGCACTTGGAAACTGTGTTTTACGATTGGACGAGAAATACCAACCATATCTGTTTCTTGGAACGCATCCTCTCCAATAAGATGGCTTGCAACCTGACCAGACAAAATCACCATTGGGATTGAGTCCATGTAGGCTGTTGCGATTGGAGTGACGGTATTGGTAGCGCCTGGTCCAGAAGTGACCAGTACCACACCTGTTTTACCTGTTACGCGTGAGTATGCATCTGCCATGTGACCAGCAGCTTGCTCATGACGCACGAGGTAATGGTTAATTTTGTCTTGTTGAAATAGCGCATCATAAATATGTAATACAGCGCCGCCTGGATACCCAAAAACATGCTCTACGCCTTCGTCCGCAAGCGCACGAACGAGCATTTCACCACCAGATAAAAGTTCCAACGTGATTCACCCTAGTATTTTGCACAATTTATGGGAGACATAAATTGTGTTCATTCATTAACTTTTGCACTTCTTATAAGTGTGCGTATTCTACTCGTTTTTGCTGCAATAGGAAAAATTTTCTGAGACTCATCAGCCGTATAAACTTGATGACATCTCGAATCAAAATGTGCTGGGATAAGCATATTTCAAAAAATCATTCTCTCGGCTAGAAAGAATGTCCATTGCAAGCCATGACATTTATTCGAAGGGTGATCAAATAAACACATATAAAACTTGAGAAAGCATTCTTGTTTCTTTCATAAGCAATGTCAAGAACAAAGAAAAGGATTTTAACGAATATTTTTTAGCTGCCGTTTTTTTAAACACATTTCACAGAATAATTTGGTCTTGTTAAACGCCCATTTATCAAAAAACTATTTTCTTTTTGCTTTAAAATAGGCATTGTAAACTGCTTATTTAGACACTTTGATCGAATATATTCAGCATTCTCTTGGGGAGATCAAATATGAAAATATCTTATTTAAAAACAATCTTATACACAATTTCAACAACAACATTGCTACTCTGCTCCAGCCAAAACTATGCGCAACAATATTACAAATGGGTCGATGCCAATGGTTCTACTCATTACACCACTACGCCGCCGCCCAAAGGTGCAAAGCGTTTGGACAAAGTTTCAACGTATGGCAATAGCCATCAAAGCACCAATCCAACGAATCAACAAAGCCATCAAGCGAATCCTGAAGTCACACCAAATGTAACACAGCAAACACCGCCGACAGCGCCATCTACTCCAGCGAACTCAGTTAAACCACAAAGCCCTCCGCCTGCCGCAGCATCATCAGAGCGCTAAATAGCGATCTAAACCTGCAAGGTCATCTTCAACACGGCGGCCTTGCAGATAAAATCCCGATCTAAAAACTGACATTTCCTACAATTTTGCGCTATGCTGTGCAGCAATCTTAACTTTACTTTTTTGTTGTATCGCATATCCCTATGACGACTTCTCACATTGACTCCGAATATCAAGCAAGTGCCATTGAGCCTCAAGTTCAACAAGACTGGGACAATCGCAAAGTTTTTAAAGTTGCAGACACTGTAGAGGGCAAACATCGCTATATCCTGTCGATGTTCCCGTACCCAAGTGGCAAACTGCACATGGGGCATGTGCGTAACTACACCATTGGTGACGTGATTAGCCGTTTCCATCGCTTAAAAGGCGAAACAGTATTACAACCAATGGGTTGGGATGCATTTGGTTTACCCGCTGAAAATGCAGCGATTGCTCACCAAGTTGCACCAGCAAAATGGACTTTTGAAAATATTGCCTACATGCGTGACCAATTAAAAAAATTGGGTCTGTCTGTCGACTGGGATCGCGAATTTGCAACGTGTACACCAGAGTACTACCACTGGGAACAATGGTTATTCGTACAACTTTATAAGAAAGGCTTGATCTATCGTAAGTTATCAACCGTGAACTGGGACCCCGTTGACCAGACCGTACTTGCGAATGAACAAGTTGAAAATGGTCGTGGTTGGCGTTCAGGTGCATTAGTTGAAAAACGCGATATTCCAATGTACTACTTCCGCATTACTGACTATGCACAAGAATTATTAGACGATTTAGATACGTTAAAAGATGGTTGGCCACAACAGGTCTTGACCATGCAACGTAACTGGATTGGTCGTTCAACGGGAATGGAAATTACCTTCCCTTCTGCCAATCCAGCAATCTATGCAGATGGCCTAACCGTTTATACCACGCGCGCGGATACCTTGATGGGTGTGACTTATGTTGCTGTTGCAGCAGAACACCCAATGGCGCTGAAAGCGGCTGAAAACAATCCTGAACTTGCTGCATTTATTGAAGAATGCCGTATGGGTTCAGTTGCCGAAGCGGATTTAGCCACGGCTGAAAAGAAAGGTATGGCAACAGGTTTATCTGTTAAGCATCCAGTGACTGGCGATGAACTTCCTGTTTGGATTGCCAACTATGTATTGATGTCTTACGGTTCAGGCGCTGTAATGGCGGTTCCTGCACATGATGAGCGTGATTTTGAATTTGCCAATAAGTTCAACTTGCCAATCAAACAAGTGATCGATGCCCAAAGTGCTGATGATGCAGCGTATTCTGCAACTGAATGGCAAGAGTGGTATGGCTCGAAAGATGGCAAATTGGTTAATTCGGGCGAGTTTGATGGTTTAGCATTCCAAGCTGCTTTTGATGCCTTCCTTGCAAAATTAGAACCACAAGCTTTAGCAAATTCTAAGGTTCAATTCCGTTTACGTGACTGGGGTGTTTCTCGTCAACGTTACTGGGGTTGCCCAATTCCAATGATCAACTGTAACAGCTGTGGTCAAGTCACTGTTCCAGAAGATCAATTACCTGTCGTATTACCAACCGATGTGGTTCCAGATGGTTCTGGTAACCCATTGAACAAGATGCCTGAATTCTACGAAACCAAATGCCCAAGCTGTGGTGGCGATGCGCGTCGTGAAACCGATACCTTGGATACCTTTGTAGAATCCTCTTGGTACTATGCACGTTATGCCTCTCCAGACTTTACTGGCGGTATGGTAAAACCTGAAGCGGCTCAAAGCTGGCTTCCTGTGAACCAATATATCGGTGGTGTTGAACATGCAATCTTGCACTTACTTTATGCACGTTTCTTCCATAAATTGATGCGTGATGAAGGCGTGGTACAAGGTAACGAACCATTTACTAACTTGCTCACTCAAGGCATGGTGTTGGCAGATACCTTCTATCGTGAAGCAGAAAACGGCAAGAAAACTTGGTTCAACCCTGCTGACATCGAATTAGAGCGTGACGAAAAAGGTCGTATCCTTTCTGCGAAATATTCAGGTGATGGTCAGGAAGTTGTGATTGGCGGACAAGAAAAAATGTCGAAGTCAAAAAACAACGGCATTGACCCACAGGCGATTATTGATCAATACGGCGCAGATACTGCTCGTGTCTTCATGATGTTCGCTGCACCACCAGATCAATCACTCGAATGGTCTGATGCAGGTGTTGAAGGAGCTAACCGCTTCTTGAAACGTGTATGGCGTTTGGCTGCAGGCTTCTTGGAAAAAGGCAATCAAGCAACAGCGATCGATACTGCAAACTTATCAAAAGATGCGCAAGATTTACGTCGTAAAACCCATGAAACGATCCAAAAAGTGGGTGATGACATCGAACGTCGTCATGCGTTCAACACGGCAATTGCCGCATTGATGGAATTACTCAATGCCAGCAATAAGTTCGAAGCAAAAGATGACAATGATGTAGCTGTTGCACGTGAAGCAATCACCACATTGCTCACCTTACTTGCACCATTTGCACCACATTTGAGTCAAACTTTGTTAACTCAGTTTGGTTTGGAATTAACGACGATCGAATTCCCGCAAGTGGATGAGTCAGCGTTAACCCGTAATACACAAACGATTGTTGTACAAGTGAATGGTAAACTTCGTGGTAAGTTAGACGTCGCAGTCGATATCTCAAAAGATGATTTATTGGCATTGGCAAAAGCCTTACCAGAAGTGCAACAATTCTTGACTGGCCCTACCAAGAAAGAAATTGTGGTACCAAATAAACTTGTTAACTTAGTAGTTTAATAATCCTTTCTAACCTCTCTTAAAAAAGAGAGGTTTCCCCCTTCTATAAGAAAAGGGATTAGAAGAGATTTCATTCGAGGAATAAATATGCACTTAGCGCAACGTGCAGCTGCTATCGTACTCACTTTAGGCCTAAGTGCAGGCTTAGTCGGCTGTGGCTTTCATCTAAAGGGAAGTAATCCAACAGCAGCGCCACTGGTCTATAACAAACTCACGCTCGCCATGCCTGCGAGTACCAGCGAACTTGAAAATAAGCTTAGTATTTATCTCAGCGCGACCGGTGTTCAACTGAGTAATGCCAATGATGCTTATGTACTTCGTATATTGGATTACACCCCTCGCCGCCAATTACTGAATGGTAAATTGACAGAAGTGTTGTTACGTTTAACAGTGACCTTCCAGATTGAAGACCGCCAAGGCAAAAAAATTACCGAACCCCGTACCTTAACCGCTTCTCGTACCTATCAATACGACGTGGCAACGGTCAACACTGATAACCAACAAGAAGCTTATCTAAACCGTATTGTGATTGATGATGTGGCGCAGCAAATTACGCGTCAAATCGCAGCCAATCGTTTACCTAAAGCTCAACCTTAATTTGTCATTATGAAACTAGATTATGTTCAAGCCTTAAAACGTGTTGATGAGGCTCGCGGTGCATGGATTATGCATGGACAAGAGCCTTTGCTTGAACAGAATCTGCTCGACACTTTTCGTAAAAGCTGGCAACAACAAGACGTTGAACGCCAACGTTATGACATTAGTAGCGTCAATGACTGGAAAAATGTCTTTAATGCACTCAACAGTTTATCGCTATTTTCGCAACAACTTGCAATTGAAGTACATGGCAATATCAAACCCGATGCCAACGGCTTAAAACTGCTGAAGCATTATATTCAACATAATGAACATAACCTCTTACTGATTGTTTTACCGAAGCAAGACAGCAGCAGTTTAAAGTCGGCTTTTTTCCAAGTGGTCGAAGCCAATGGTGTTGTGGTTGCGCTGACGGCGACCTACCCACAAGACCGACAACGCATCTTAAGCATCGAAGCCGAAAAACTGGGGATTCAACTGAATCATGATGCTTGGCAATGGTTGATGCAGCATCATGAACATAACTTGTTGGCTGCTAAAAACAGTTTAATGCGGGTTGCGGATACTTTCCCCGATATCCAACAGATTCAGATTGAACAATTGTATTCCTGTTTACAAGACCAATCGCGTTATACGACTTATGATTTAAGTGATGCCTTGCTTACTGGAAACTTGGCACAGTCAGTCAAGATTTACCAATATCTAATCGCTGCGGGTGAGCCTGATAGTCTGATTTTATGGACCCTAAGCAAAGAAATGCGCTTACTGATGCAGCTATTTGAACAGCCACATAATGCGATTCAACTTGGGATCTGGAAAACCAAAGTATCACAATATCAACAAGCTCTACGTCGTTTAAATCCAAGACAGTTTCTAACTTGGTCTGATTTATTGTTGCGTATTGATGCAGCGATCAAAGGTATGTCCAAAGAAAATCCAGAACAGCTGATGCTACAAGCCTTAGCTGAACTGTGTGGTACTACACTGTTTGCTCAACCTGCTTAGAGTATTCATCTCCATCACATAATAAGAATAATGGATCAACGCATGCCATTCCATTTAAGCCCCGACCAAATCAAGCAGATCAAAAATCTATTCCAACAAGCCGACAGCCTGATCATCAGTGCAGGTGCTGGTATGGGAGTCGATTCGGGTTTACCTGACTTTCGTGGCAATCAAGGTATGTGGCAAGCCTATCCCGAGCTAGGTAAACAACGCATCGATTTCACCGAAATTGCCAATCCAGCCGCGTTTAAACGGCATCCACGTTTGGCTTGGGGATTTTACGGGCATCGCTTGGCACTGTATCGTCAGACCACACCCCATTCAGGCTTTCTACAACTGAAGCAACTGGCAGAAATATTAGAGCTTCCTAATTTTGTATTTACCTCGAATGTTGATGGTCAATTTCAAAAAGCAGGATTTAATCCTGATCACATTTATGAATGTCATGGTTCGATTCATCATCTGCAATGTCTGGACGCGTGTACACAGACCATTTGGCCCGCAGATGAATTAAAGCCAGAAATCGATCATCAGGACTGTCAATGGCTGGGGCAATTGCCACAATGTCCATACTGTGATGGTCTGGCACGACCGAATATCTTAATGTTCAATGATATGGGTTGGTTAAGCCACCAACATGATCTGCAGGCAAAACACTTAAAAGCTTTTCTAAAAGATCATCAGCGCCCTGTGGTGATCGAAATGGGCGCTGGTACAGCCATTCCAACCGTACGTTATTTTAGTGAGCAATTTGCGTCAGGTCTGATTCGAATTAACCTACGTGAATATACGCTCCCTGCACAAGGTGGTATTGCCCTTGCAACAACGGCTGAACAAGGAGTGCGTGGTATTTATCAGATTTTTATAGAATAACTTATCGGCAAAAAAGCAAATAATTCTCATTCTAGATTAAAAATATTCACGCTTTATCCTTATTTCACTTTTATACTAAGTCCAGTTTTTCACTTTTGACCTGCTGCCATGCCAAAAACAAACGCAAAAAAAATCCAACCGCGTAAAATCATTATGATCGCTATCGGGGTGCTGATCATTGCAGCGCTCGGATGGATGTTCTTCAAACCTAAAGCCCAAGCACCACAATATATTAGCGCTGAAGTCTCTCGCGGCGATATCGAAGATTCGGTATTGGCAACTGGGGTACTGGAAGCCACCAAAATGGTAAGTGTCGGTGCACAGGTATCGGGTCAGGTGAAAAAAATGTATGTGCAATTGGGTGACCAAGTCAAACAAGGTCAGTTGATTGCGCAAATTGACTCGATTCGCCAAGAGAACGAACTCAAAACAGCAGATGCCAGTATTAAAAATCAACAAGCGCAGTTGGCAGTACAGCAAGCCAATTTAGCCAAGGTTGAAGCGGAATATAAACGCCAACAAGCCATGTATAGCCAAGATGCCACTTCGCGTGCTGAACTCGAAAGTGCGTTGGCAAACTTTAAAACAGCTCAGGCACAAATTACCTCGATTAATGCACAAATCGAGCAATCTCGCCTAACCTTGGCTACGGCAAAAGAAAATTTAGGTTATACCCGTATCGTGGCACCGATGGATGGCACCATTGTGGCGATTGTGACGGAAGAAGGTCAAACCGTAAACGCCAACCAAACTGCACCGACCATCGTGAAATTAGCAAAACTCGATACCATGACCATCAAGGCACAGATTTCTGAAGCCGATGTCATGAAAGTTGAACAAGGTCAAACCGTGTATTTCACCACTTTAGGCAATAGCGATAAAAAACATTACGCTAAATTGCGCCAAGTGGAACCTGCACCAAATTCGATTAATACCGAAACCAGCAGTAGCAGCAGTTCATCAACGTCGAATGCTGCGGTGTACTACAACGCTTTATTTGATGTACCGAATGAAGACGGCAAACTTCGTATTGATATGACCGCACAGGTTTATATTGTGTTGGCAGAAGCAAAAAATGCACTGACTGTGCCTGCGGCAGCCATCCAAACTCAACGTGGTAACCGTGCTAAAGGTAGCCAGGCCAATGGTGCTTCATCAGCTGATCAAGCGAAAAAACCGGATGCTGACAAGACACAACGTCCAAAACGCCTAGAGCTCAGTGAAGAAGAAAAAGCGCTGGTTGCACAAGGCAAAGCTTCAACAGGTATGGTTCGTGTCTTACAAGCTGATGGTACGGCTCAGCCGCAACCAGTATTGATTGGCCTGAATAACCGTGTCACCGCACAAGTGCTTAAAGGTTTAAAACAAGGTGATCAAGTGGTGATTGCAGATGCCTCAGACAGTTCAAATGAAGCAGCCAAACGTAGCAATCAACGTGCAATGAGAATGTAATATGACTCAAAATCAAACACATTCATCACAACCACTGCTTGAGGTCAGTCAGCTCACCCGTGAATTTCCTGCGGGTGAAGGCACCGTACAGATTCTCAAAGGCATTGATTTAAAAATTTATGCAGGTGAGTTGGTTGCGATTGTCGGGCAATCGGGTTCGGGTAAATCCACCTTGATGAACATCTTGGGTTGTCTTGATAAGCCCAGCGCAGGAAGTTACAAGGTCAATGGTAGAGAAACACGCCAATTAGAACCAGATGAACTGGCACAATTACGCCGTGAATATTTTGGTTTTATTTTCCAGCGTTATCACTTATTGGGTGATCTCAGTGCTTCAGGTAACGTTGAGGTTCCTGCAATTTATGCGGGTGTAGACAGTCATCTTCGCCAAGAACGTTCTGCTGAACTACTATCCGAACTAGGGTTAGAAGAACGTTTGCATCATCGCCCAAGCCAGCTATCTGGTGGTCAGCAACAACGAGTGTCGATTGCACGTGCGTTGATGAATGGTGGTGATGTGATTCTTGCCGATGAACCCACAGGTGCATTGGATAAGAACAGTGGTGTCGAAGTAATGCGCATTTTGCGTGAGCTGAATGCCAAAGGCCATACCATTATTCTGGTCACCCATGATCTCAATGTCGCGAAAAATGCGACCCGAATTATTGAGATCAGCGACGGTAATATTATTTCCGACCGTGCCAACACGCCTGAACATAATGACCCCGAACTGGAGCATCAAACCTTAGAGCGTAACCCGCAAAAGAAAACCTCTGCTTGGCGTTCGTTCTTCGATCGTCTTGGTGAAGCCTTCCGTATGGCATTGCTCGCCATGAATGCGCACCGTATGCGTACTTTTTTGACCATGCTCGGGATTATTATCGGGATCGCATCCGTAGTTTCGGTGGTGGCACTGGGAAATGGTTCACAAAAGCAAATTTTAGAAAATATTAGTAGTCTGGGCACCAATACCATTACCGTGTATCAAGGTCGTGGCTTTGGTGATAACTCACGAACCTCACAAGTCAAAACACTAGTCCCTGCCGATGCCGAAGCATTGGCTGAACAGCCCTATGTCGATGGGGTCAGCCCTTCTGCCAATACCAGTTTAACCCTGCGTTATAAAGATACTGAGGCAGCAGCAACGGTCAATGGGGTCAGTTCTGATTTCTTCTATGTCCGTGGTATGACCTTTAAATCAGGACAGCCTTTTGATAAGGCAAGTGTGACTGAACGCGCCCAAGATGTGGTGATTGATACCAATACTGAAAAAACCTTCTTTGCCGATGGCACCAATCCTGTCGGTCAAGTGCTGCTATTAGGTAGTGTTCCAAGTCGGATTATCGGCGTGATTGATGCCCAGCAAGGCTTTATGGGGAATTCAGACAGCCTGAATGTTTATCTGCCCTACTCGACGGTCATGAGCCGTATGCTGGGGCAATCCAATGTACGTAGCATCATCGTGCGTATCAAAGATGAATACCCAAGTAGCGCTGCTGAAAACGCGATTCTAACCTTGCTGGAACAACGTCACGGTGCTCAAGATGTGTTTACCCAAAACTCTGACAGTATTCGTGAAACCATCCAGCAAACCACTGCAACCATGACCTTGCTGATTTCAGCGATTGCCGTCATTTCCTTGGTGGTGGGTGGTATTGGCGTGATGAATATTATGCTGGTTTCTGTGACCGAGCGGACTCAAGAAATCGGGGTACGTATGGCAGTCGGTGCACGTCAAAGTGATATTTTGCAGCAATTCCTGATTGAAGCAATTCTGGTCTGTTTACTGGGCGGTATCTTGGGTGTACTGCTATCTTTAGGGATTGGACAAATCATCGGACACTTTGCCAAAGGCGTGATTGAGATGAGTTATTCAACCACCTCGATTGTCGCAGCCTTTGTCTGCTCAAGCATGATTGGTATTGTATTTGGCTTCTTGCCAGCACGAAATGCGGCACAACTCGATCCAGTTGCTGCTTTAGCGAGAGAATAAGGAATTTGAGTATGTCTTTTCAATTCACAAAATTAGGACTTGCACTGGTACTCACTGGTTCCTTAGCTGGCTGTTCTGCTGTCGTCAAAACACCCTATAACGCACCAACCGTCCAAGTGCCGCAACAGTTCCAGTACAATGCACAAAAAAGTAAAAGTATCAATTTAACTGATCAATGGTGGACGCTATTTAACGATACCCAGTTGAATCAATTGGTCGATCAAGTGTTGGCTAAAAATAGCGACTTAAGTGTCGCAGGCATCACCCTGCAACAAGCCCGACTACAAGCAGGTCTCGCTGAAAATAAACAAGGGATTCGAACCAGTTCAAGTGTCTCTGCGGGTCATAATTATGATCTGCGTTCTGGCGATGGCTCTGACCGTGGTTTATCGACCAGCGTAGGCGTCAGCTATGAACTCGATTTATTTGGTAAGCTTGCCAGTCAAACCGAAGCAAGCCGATGGGAAGCTTTAGCCACTGAGCAAGATTTACAAGCGACAGCACAAAGTCTAGTTGGCACAACAGCAAAACTGTATTGGCAGTTGGGCTATCTGAATGAACGCTATCAAACTATTCAGCAGAATCTCGCCTCAACTCAAAAAACCTACTCTTTGGTACAGTCGCAATATAAAGCAGGTGCAGTATCTGGTTTGGACCTCACCCAAGCTGAACAATCAGTGCAAAGCCAAAAAGCCAGTCTCAGTCAGATTGAACAGCAGCGTGTTGAAGCACGTACTGCCCTTGCAGTCCTGTTGCATGAACCTGTACAACAACTGAATATTCAAGAACCTGCACAGTTACCTCGCAATGCTCTACCAAATATCGCGGTCGGACTCCCTGCTGATATTTTATCGCGTCGCCCAGACCTACAAGCATCTGAGCTACGCCTACGCAAGACTTTAGCAAATAAAGATGCAACTAAAGCCAGCTATTACCCTTCAATCAATTTGACTGGGAATGTTGGTTCTTCAAGCACGTCTTTGACTCAACTGTTAAAGAACCCTGCTTTGACACTCGGTGCGAGCCTTAGCCTACCCTTTCTTCAATATAATGATATGAAGAAAGACATTGCGATCAGTGATCTTGAGTATGAAAAAGCCATTACCCAATACCGTCAAACGCTGTATCAAGCTTTTGCCGATGTGGAAAATGCGCTATCTAATCGCACTCAACTGAATCAGCAAGTACAGTTACAGCAACGTAATGTCGAGCTGGCAGATAAGACAGAACGTTTAACCGAAGTGCGTTATCGCAATGGTGCGATTGCATTAAAGAACTTACTGGATGCGCAGGAAACCACACGTAATGCACGACTCAGCTTGGTGGAAACCAAGCAGAATCAATACAATGCCTATGTGACATTAATGCAAGCCATGGGTGGAAGCCCTGTTAAAGAGTAATCCCATCTAAACGTATAAAGCCGATATTTTAAATACTCAATATCGGCTTTATATTCTTCATAAGCGTTCTAATTGCTGTATCGCTTTTTCAAAACCTTGAGATGCGGCTTGCTGATAATAGCTTTTCGCCTTTTCTTGGTCTGCTAAAACCCCACGACCATAGTAATAAAGATTGCCAAGATTAAAACTACTGTCGATATTGCCTTTCTTATTTGCTTGCTCGAATAAGGTAAAAGCTTCTGAATAATTCTGCTCTACTCCATATCCATTTTCATACATTTCTCCCATATTATTGATTGCAGAAGCATCCCCTTTTTGCATTGCTTGTATGAACCAATAACAGGCTTGTTCATAATCCTGAGTTACACCACGCCCTAAAGCATAGAATGCCCCTAGATTATTTTGTGCTTCGATCACACCAGCATGCGCTGCTTTTTGATACCAGAAAAATGCTTTGTCATCATTTTGATGAACATCTACGCCTTCTGCATAAAGTGTTGCGAGTCGATATTGTGATGAAGGATGATTGAATTGCGCGGCTCTTTCAAAATAGTCCAGTGCTTTATGGATATCTTTGTCAAAAACTTTTCCTTCAATATATACCAACCCCAATAAATTCAGTATCGATTGTTGAGAAATATCAGAACTTTGGAACTGTTCTAAATCAAGCAATGTTTTCTGAATATATCCTTGTGCTTTTTGGATATTCTCGGGGCTAGGCTCAAGTTCAACCAAACATACTGCATAGCCAACAGAACCAGCCAAGCTACCTAACTCAGCACTTTGCTGTAAATAAGGGAACGCCTTATGTGCATTTGGTTGAATGCTTTGACAACCATATAAATATAATAAACCTAAGTTATCTATAACTTGCTGATGACCTTCTGTGTCAAGCATGCTCTCCCATAATACAATTGCACGTTGAACATTTTCCCTATCCAAGTCATTTTCCATTAGCAATGCACTACCTAGATCAATTGTGGCTTGTATATGCCCTTGATCAACAGCCTTTTGTAGCCAATGCTGAGCTTGCGAAAAATCAACAGAGGTTCCTAAGCCATACATATACAACATACCTAGATTTGCAATTGCCTCAAGGTTATTACTTTCAGCTGCACGCTTGATCCAATAAAATGCTTGTTCAAAATTTTGGTTTGTGCCATGCCCCGTAAAATAACAACAGATTCCAACTAATCGCTGTGCATCTACATGTCCATTCTCGGCTAATGCCAACCATTTAATAAACGCCCTAACCTGATTTTTAGTAACGCCCAACCCGACGTAAAAAGCCCACGCCAACTGATTTTCAGCATCTACATTACCTAGATCAGCTGCTTTTTGATACAACTGAAAAGCGTATTGGTTGTCTTGAACAACATCTTCTCCGAGCTCATACAATCGAGCAATTTGAAACATCGCTTCATGACATTCTTCATTTAATTCCAACGCTTTATGAAAATATTCCAAGGCAAGTTTAGGATTTCTCTCAGCGACTAAACCATCCAGTGACATCGTACCCATTAACACATTCGACAAGGGAAAAATTTCAGCGACCTCAGACCAGAGTTCATAAGCTTTTTTATAATCTTGTGGCACGCCATCACCATCAAAATAGGCAAATGCGCTGTGATAAATTTGATAATTCTGCGTTAGAGCCTGTAACGATTCCTCGGTATATTCAATATCAGCATCTATAAGTTGTTGTCGAAGTTCATGTTCCAAACTTGATTGAGTATTTTGTTTTTGCTTTTCTGATTTTTCAATTCGGTCTACTCCCCAATAAATCATAATTGCAACAACAAAAACGACGATTAACCAAAACATTATTCCCCCTAAGTATTAATAATTATTCATTTTATTCCACCTAAATATTACATTATCAGAAACTTAGAACAATAATATTTCATCTAATTTATTTTCATTCTAAAGCTATTTAAATAGGTAGCATGAGATATTAAATTAAAATTAAACAATCCCCAATGAAATTGACTTCCCTATATAATTTAAATGCAACAATGGTTTAACAGTATAGAAAAACATAATAAATGAGTTCAAAAGATGAGTTATATTTTTAGAATTCTACTATGTTGCTAAAAAACAAAGCCGCTATAAAAGCGGCTTTATCAAATAATTTAGAGCAATCTAATTATTCATCATCCATCATGCTTTGGCTCATACCAACCGTATTGAAACCACCATCAACATACATGATTTCACCCGTAATACCCGAAGCCCATGGCGAGCAAAGGAACAATGCTGCATTGCCCACTTCTTCAATGGTCACATTACGTTTTAGCGGCGCAATCTTTTCATTGGCATCTAACATTTTACGGAAAGACTTGATGCCTGAAGCTGCCAAAGTACGGATTGGACCCGCAGAAATTGCATTGACACGAATACCATCTACACCCAAGCTTGATGCTAAATAACGAACACCCGCTTCAAGTGATGCTTTTGCCATCCCCATCACGTTATAGTTCGGCATCACACGCTCAGAACCTTGATAAGTCAAAGTCAACAAACAACCTTGGCGCGCTTGTAATAATGGCTTCGCTGCACGAGCCATCGCAATAAAGCTATAAGCACTAATGTCATGTGCAATTTTAAAACCATCACGGTCGGTCACGTCAGTAAAGTCACCATCAAGCGTATGCGCTGGTGCAAAACCAATTGAATGCACTACACCGTCTAAACCATCCCAGTGTTTTGCTAATTCAACAAAAGCATCGTCAATTTCTGCGTCTACAGCAACATCACAAGGAAAAACCAGTGTTGAACCAAACTGTGCTGCAAAATCATCGACACGTTTTTTCAGCTTTTCATTTGGATAAGTAAACGCAAGCTCTGCACCTTCACGGTGTAACGCAGAAGCAATACCGAAAGCAATCGATAATTTACTTGCAATACCAGCAATTAAAAAACGTTTACCAGCTAAAAGTCCTTGTGACATCTTATTCTCACTCGAAAAATTTTCACCACATGATGCCAATAATCAGCGCATTGCGGAATTGCATAAACCATCTTTTTTACAATCTTGCATAAAAAAATCGCCTCCACTTGAAGACGATTTGTATTTTTTACTTGGATCAGAACTTAATCATCACCGCGTAACAGACTCAATAAACGCAAGAATGAATAATACATCCACACCAATGTTGCCAATAAGGCGATGGCACAGATCCATTCAAATGCTTTTGGTGCGCGTTGTGCAGCCGCATTTTCAATCAAGTCAAAATCCAAGATCAGATTTAATGAAGCAATCACCGCAACAAAGGCAGCAAAGCCAATACCCAACCAGTTGCTTTCAAAGATATAAGGAATACTTGAACCAAAAGCCAAACGTAAAATGATTTGCACCACAAATACCAAGGCAATGGCAATCGAGGCAGAAATCACAACCGCTTTAAACTTTTCAGTGGCACGAATCACTTGGAATTTATATAAGGCAAATAAAACCAATGTGGTCACGAAAGTCGCAAGCAATGCTTGTAAAGGAACACCTGGATATTTCAACTGGAAAATAAACGATACGCCACCTAAAAACGCCCCTTCAAATAAGGCATAAGGAATGGCTAAAGCTGGTGCAGTATTGGATTTAAATGTGGTAATCAAGGCAAGGATTAAACCACCGACTGCGCCAATAATTGTTGCAGCATAGGCAATCGAAAGATTTGCTGTCATCGCACAGTAGAAAAATAAGGCCATGCCTAAAACAGCTGCAATCACCGTCAACAGGACGGATTTTTGAATCGCACCCTGAATGGTCATTGGCTCAGCCAAATCTTGATAGGTTTCTACCCGTGTTAAAATAGGGTTAGTACTTTGCATGTACGCTCTCTTTTTTATAGTTTGCAATTAAACATCGAGTTTAAGCGATTTTTTGAGCAAGCCCAAATTTTTTCACGCATTAAAAAAGGAGCCTCAGCTCCTTTTATGTATTACCCAATAATCGATTACTTATCGTTATTCATGATAAAAAAGTATTCGCGGTAGTATTTCAATTCTGCAATCGAATCACGGATGTCATCCATCGCCAAGTGAGATGCATTTTTCTTTAAACCACTCATAATTTCAGGTCTCCAGCGTTTCGCTAACTCTTTCACCGAAGACACATCTAAATTACGATAATGGAAGAATTGTTCCAATTCAGGCATCAAACGATGCAAGAAACGGCGATCTTGGCAAATCGAGTTACCACACATTGGTGATGATTTTGGACTCACCCATTTCTTTAAGAACTCAAGGGTTTGCTGTTCAGCATCTTGAGCCTTAAGTTTACTACGGCGTACCCGCTCAATCAGACCCGACTGGCCATGTTGCTTGGTATTCCACTCATCCATCGCATTTAGAATCAAATCAGATTGATGTACCGCTAAAACAGGTCCTTCAGCCAAGATATTCAAATGGTCATCTGTAATAATTGTTGCAATTTCAATAATCTTGTCGTTATCGGTATCAAGACCTGTCATTTCCAGATCGATCCAAATTAATCGTGTATCAGGGGTGCTACTCATGGATGGCGATTCTAAAGTGCTTAAAAACATCAATAGTAGCAAATTAATTACATCTTGGCTGTAATTCTATAGTGGCTTCGTGCTATTTTTGCGGTCTTCAAAGTGTGGATTTTTTGGGATATGAATGGCTTTAATTCGTAAGCGTCGTTTAACCGAACAACAGCAGCGTCGTATTGAGAAACAGCATAAATCACGTCAAGACGACATTGACACATCGCAAGATCTGGATGGACTGGTTGTTCAGCATTATGGTCGTCAACTCGAAGTACAAGCTTTATCTGTGCCTGAACAGCACCCTGAAAAACCACAAGTGGCTGAAGGTGAGCCAGAACCGTTCTGGAAACCGATTGAACTCGACAGTGTTTGGCGTTGTCATACCCGTACCAACCTAGAACTTTTGGTCACAGGCGATCGAGTTAAATGGCAGGCTGATCCGATTACCGGTTTAGGCATTATCACCGCGATTTATCCAAGACAATCGCTCCTGACCCGCCCCGATCGTTATCACAAAGTGAAACCCGTCGCAGCCAATATCAGTTTGATTGTGATTGTATTTGCACCTTTACCAGAACCTGCACCCACATTGATTGACCGCTATCTGGTCGCTTGTGCCGATGCCAATATTCCAGCACTGTTAGTCCTGAATAAATCAGATTTACTGACTGAAAATGACCCGATTCTCACCTTGCTCAGTGAATATGAATCTTTAGGTTATGAAACCTTGATTTGTCATTCGCAAGGTGACTTATCTGTGCTTTCAAACCGCATTGATAATGAAACGGTGGCTTTCGTGGGGCAGTCAGGTGTTGGAAAAAGCTCACTGATCAATACCATCGTTCCCGATGCGGCCCAGAAAACCAATATCATTTCTGAGAACTCGGCACTGGGTCAGCACACAACAACATCGACACGTTTGATTAAATTTGGAACAAACGGTGCGTTGATTGATTCCCCAGGAATCCGTGAATTTGGGCTGTGGCATCTCAGTTTAGAAAAGGTTCGTACCGGTTTTCCAGAGATTGAAGCGCATTTAGGGCTATGCCAGTTCCGTAACTGCACCCATACCCATGAGAAAAATTGTGCGCTGAAACAAGCGGTTGATGCTGGCGAAATTTTGCCGCGCCGTTTAGACAGCTATTTACGTTTACTGGATGAAATTCAGGAAGCACAGCAAAAAAGTTAATTTTCTTCGCTGCTTGCCCTTGAACTAAAGATTTTGATCACCATTGAGATAAGTTATACTCAGGGTCAATTTTGATTTTAACTTTAGGTGACTTGTGGAACGCTGGTTAGAGTTTATGGGGAATCACCCCTTCTTATTTGGTGCGCTCGGCGTGTTAATCGTGTTGTTCTTTATTTTAGAAGGGCAACGCAATGGTCGTAAAATTTCACCACAATCTCTAGGTATTTTGGTCAAGGCAAAAAATGCCATCTTGATCGACTTACGTGATGGAAAAGATTTCCGTGATGGACACATCAGTGGCAGTCGTAACATTCCATACAGCCAGATTACAAGTCATATCGATGAATTAAAAGCAAGTGATCGTCCACTGGTCTTCATTTGTAACTTAGGTCAGGTTGCAGGCTCAGCATTGCAGAAAGTTGGTCATACCGACAGCTACCGCTTAGACGGCGGTATTAGCAACTGGAAAGCTCAAGGCTTACCTTTAGTGAAAAGCAAAACCAAAGCTTAAGGAGAGATAAAATGACTACGCAAAACGTCACCATTTATTCAACGCTTTCTTGCCCATATTGCGTACGCGCAAAACAATTACTTGAGCGTAAAGGCGTTGCTTATAAAGAAATTAATCTTTCTAATGAAGCACCAGAAGTTCGTCTTGAGTTAATGCAACGTACCAATCACCGTACTGTGCCGCAAATTTTTATCAAAGACCAATTTATTGGCGGTTTTGATCAACTTTATGCTTTAGAGCGTGAAGGGAAACTCGACCAATTATTAGCTTAACAACATCTAAATCCAAGATTTAAGGAAAAACAATGAGCGAAGAACAAGTTCAACCACAACTCGCGTTAGAACGTATCTATACCAAAGACATTTCTTTTGAAGTTCCAGGTGCACAAGTTTTTACCAAGCAATGGCAACCTGAACTGAACATCAATTTATCTTCTGCAGCAGAAAAAATTGATCCAACTCACTACGAAGTGTCTTTAAAAGTTGTGGTTCAAGCAAACAACGAAAATGAAACTGCGTTCATCGTTGATGTAACTCAATCAGGGATTTTCTTGGTTGATGGTGTAGAAGAAGATCGCCTCCCATACATCTTAGGTGCTTACTGCCCAAATATCTTGTTCCCGTTCTTACGTGAAGCGGTCAATGATTTAGTGACTAAAGGTAGCTTCCCGCAATTGCTGCTTACACCAATCAACTTTGATGCTGAATTTGAAGCAAACATGCAACGCCTACAAGCGGATGCAGATGCGCAAGGTCAAGCATAAGGCTTTAGCCTTGAATCAAAAAAACCACAGCAACTGCTGTGGTTTTTTTATCATAATAAAAAAGATCCGAATAAAACGAGAATAAACCATGACCACAACACTTTATCCGCTATGCCAACAGGTCTTTCCTGAACTAACACAGGTTCCTCATCCTGCTCATGCACACGATTTTCATCAATTTATCAATTGGGCCAACACCTTACATTCCAACATTCAATATGTTGAGTTAAAAGAATACTATGACAATGACACCGACAAGTGCTATCAACTACAACAAGCCCAAGTCGATATTGAACAACTGAATAATCGTATTGAAGCTGAGGTTGAACAAGTCTTCGCTGAATATGCAGAGAGCGCTCCAGAACAGCAGAATGAAATTGATTTTGCTGAACATATCTATGCGATTTTATTTGACAATATCTATGCGGTTGCAGAACAACATGGTCTGGCCTTGCTGCTGATCTCGAATGAAAATCCTTATTGGATGCTGGTTCCCGACCAAACTCAGCAGATTAATCACCTGATTGAGGCTTTTAATGCAACGTTTTCAGATGTTGAGCTCTATCACTATGTTTAATATTGAGTAGCCTTATTCCACAATGGTTCTAAAAGTCAGATTCACCCGTGCCATACTGACTTTTTTGGTCGGCGGTAGGCGATGCAACCAATAGGTCTGCGTGGTGTCTTTCATCACCAATAAGCTACCATGTTCTAAATAAAGTTCGACTTTTTCTTTGCTCTGCTTATGTTTAAATGCGAATTTACGCTCGGCACCAAAACTAAATGAGGCAATCGCGCCATCTTTTTTTAAATCCGTTTCACCATCGCTATGCCAAGCCATCCCCTCTTCACCACTATGATAAAGATTGAGCAAACAAGAGTTAAATGTCTCCCCCGTTAAATTTTCGGCCAGTTGTTTTAACTCCAGTAATTCCTGTGTCCACGGCAAGGCATATTTATTCATATTGGAATAGGTATATTCAAAGCGTCGATCTCCATACCACGCTACTTTACGTTTAGTCGTCAATAACTTTCCAAAGATCAGTGCCTGATCATTTTCCCATGCAATGGTCTGCATCAGTTGATCAAAATAATGATCTGCCGCCGCGGTCTGCACCACTTTGCCGTAGTACTGTACCGTGCCGTCATAAGGCAAATGATTCTGCTTTGGATCAGCTTCAATATCAAATAGTTGCATCTTTCCACTTCTTATAGGCTTGCTGCATACAATGTCCACACGGTCGGAAACCTTGTGCAATTGCTTCTTGCTCATCGACAAAAAATACCCGATTCTTTCTCAGCATGCGCTTCCCTGAAGCACAGGTCAATCTGCCATAAATTTTAAGCTGTACGTTTCCAGCATACAAAATTTCCTGCTGTTTTAGTTTCAGATGCAGCTCGGTCTGCGTTAATTCTAGATGCCGCCACATCAGACTAACTCACCGCATCATGGAAAATGATGCCTAAGCTATAACGCTCCCCTTGATGAATTGGGCTGACACCATGTTTCATCTGCACCCGATAATAGCCTTGACTGCCTTTTTCAGGCTTAAATTGGGTGGTGAAAATCAACAGATCACCCTGCTGTGGCTGCATCACCATAGCCTTAGATTGAGCCCTAGGAGTTTGTTGGGTGAAGACCAGTTCTCCGCCCCTAAAATCCACATTCGGCTGACTCAATACAATCACCAACTGTATCGGGAAATACACCTCACCATATAAATCCTGATGAAGCGTATTAAAGCCGCCTTGTCCATATTTCAAAATCAGTGGCGTTGCCAACGTTTGTCCCTGTTGATGGCACTGCTGTAGAAATTCAGAATGTGATGATGGAAATGAACCTTCTAGCTTCAACACCCTAAACCATGCATACGCGATCGGTACCAAATAGGGATAGATCTCATGCCGTATCCGCTCAACCAAATTTGGCAAAGGATAAGTAAAATACTTATATTCACCTTGACCAAAACGATAACGCTGCATCTCTACCGTTTTACGATAAAGTTCAATTTGTGGATATGACTGTTTCAGCATTTCACATAGCTCGGTCGATAGAACCTGCTCAATCAGGGCAAAGCCCTGTTGGTGCATTTGCTCAGTAATATCATCCCAATCCGCTGTTTGAATCTTATCAATCACGGTTTGGATTTGTGTCAATTCAGATGGCTGCATGAGTTTGCACACCTTCCCAACCGATCAATGCTGTTTTACGCAATGTTCCCCACTCATAGCCACCAAAAGCCCCTGTAGACTGAATCACCCGATGACACGGGATCAGGAATGCCACAGGATTACTACCAATAGCGGTGCCGACCGCTCGGGCAGCTTTGGGATGCTCAATTGCCTTGGCCAACTCACCATAGGTAGAGAGCTGCCCCATCGGAATCTTGAGCAGACTTTGCCATACTTTAAGCTGAAACTCGGTGCCTTTTAAATGCAGTTTAATCTCTGCCAATTGTGGTTGCTCTTTTTGAAACAAGGCTAACGCACTTTGTTGAAATGCATCGCTCTGTTGAATAAACTCAGCCTGAGGAAATTGTGCTGTTAATTGCTGCAAAGCATCAGCCTGATTGTCCACAAAACTCAGTGCACAAATGCCTTTATGTGTGGATGCAATCAGTACTTCACCAAACAAGGTCTCTGCGAATTGATAATGAATCGTCAGGCTCTGTCCACCATGTTTATATTCGGCTGGGGTCATACCTTCAATCTGTATAAATAGATCGTGCAATCGACTGGTACTGGACAGTCCTGTGGCAAAGGTTGCATCAAAAATACTGCCCTGCTCTTGTTTTAAAATCTTCTTGGCATGCTCAACACTAATATATTGCAAAAACTTTTTCGGACTGGTACCGACCCATTCAGTAAATAAACGCTGAAAATGTGCAGGACTTAAATGAATATGTGCAGCGACTTCATCCAATTGTGGCTGTTGCTGAAAGTTCTGTTGAATATACTGAATCGCTTGAGCAATACGCTCATAATTACGTTGTTGTGAGGACATATCATCACCTCTCATCATTCATGTTTTCACTGTAGCAACTTTGCCATTCCATGAAAATCTGAATCATGCTCAGTCTCAGCTTTGTCTTTCTAGCGTCTCAAATCCCGATGAAAAAAGCCGTACTTCTTGGAAGTACGGCTCTATCATGTTATCACCTATCACTTATATATTAGTGGGTGTAATACTTATGCCCTTGGTCACGTAACTCGGCAATCTTTTTGCCTTGCTTTTTGGCGTCATCCAGCTTGCCCGCTTGAACCAGCAATTTGGCTTTATCAATTTCTACAATAATTTGGTCAAATAAAGCGGTAGAGGCTGGCACTTTTTCAGTGGTATTCGGCGCCAATTTATACTGTTTTGAATGGGTCGCAGCAGCACGCATATTATCCAAAGCTACTGTAGCGGCCTGTGGCGTTGCAGCTTGGTTAAACGCTTTATAATTCTTGCCCAGCGTTTTCATGTCATCTTCTAAACCCGCAGCCATTGCCGTATGGCTAAATGCAAACGCGGATAACATCACAACGGTGGCTAAAGTTTTTTTAATCATTAGGATATCCTATCAAAAACTGTGGCTATGCTTAATTTCTTGATGCAAAACATCGTGCTTTGACTTCAAAGCACCAATGGCAATTGCTGATTTAGCATACATAAAAAATGCAACGGAATCGTTGCATTTTGATAAAAAAGTTCGGGTTCAGACTTTATAGGCGACGGCGTAAAGCATCGGCAATCGACTCAACCAACTGCTGCGAAATCTCTTGTTTTGATGCCTTTTCCAACTCACGTTTTTTCATGTGATAAGACTGGGCAAAAAACACGGTCATGGCATTTTCATCTGAGGCAAAACCGATATCTGGACGTGACACATCATTACAGGCAATCATGTCCAGTTTTTTCGCCACCAGTTTACCCGCAGCGTATTCTTCAACATTTTGCGTTTCAGCAGCAAAGCCAACCATGAATGGACGTTGTTCCTGCTGTGCAATGGTCGCTACAATATCTGGATTTTTCACCAAAGCCACCGCGAGCTCATCACCTGCTTTCTTAATCTTATGCTCAGCCACTTGTGCCACACGATAATCCGCCACAGCTGCTGTTGCGATAAAGATGTCACAGCCCTCTTTAAGCTGATTCATGCTGACATCCAACATCTGCATTGCAGAACTGACATTCATACGTTGCACACCATTCGGTGTATCCAAACTGACAGGTCCTGCCACCAAGGTGACTTTTGCCCCTGCTGCATAACACGCCGCTGCCAGAGCAAAGCCCATTTTGCCAGTGCTGTGGTTAGAAATATAACGTACAGGGTCAATCGCTTCACGCGTTGGCCCAGCGGTAATGGTGACGCGCTTTCCAGCTAACAAACCGAATTTTTCGGCCAAGGCACGTTGTGCTTTATGGAAATAGGCTGCAACTTGACGAGCCAAATCTTCAGGCTCAGGCATACGGCCTAACCCCACATCACCACAGGCTTGCTCGCCTGCATCTGGCATGATCACATGAACGCCATCTTCGACCAAGGTTTGCAAATTGCGCTGTGTCGCTTTTGCTGCCCACATTTGCTGATTCATGGCAGGTGCAACCCATACAGGTGCTTTGGTTGCCAGATATAAAGTACTGAGCAGATCATCTGCCAAGCCATTGGCAAATTTTGCAATGCTGTCACAGCTGGCAGGTGCCACCAGAACCAAATCGGCCCAACGTGCCAATTCGATATGTCCCATGCCTGCTTCGGCTTCAGGATCAAGCAATTCGGTATGCACAGGATTGCCTGAAAGTGCTTGAAAAGTAAGTGGGGTAATAAATGCTTGTGCGCCATGGGTCATGACCACACGGACATCAAAACCGAAATCTTTTAAACGGCGCACCAAGATGGCACTTTTATAGGCAGCAATACCACCTGTAACCGCTAATATAATGTTTTTATGGGGAATAACACTTAGATCGAAGCTCACAAACAGGATACCTTACTGTTGCAGTGGCGCTCACAATAGCATTAAATAAGTGGATACCCAAGTAGCACCCTCAACATTTCAGCACGGACGATGATCGAAAATCGTGTTGACATGACGCAATATAAAAGGAAAAGACGCGCAATTATTTTTGCCTGTTAAAAAAATAATCACAATAAAATCAAAAGGAAATTGACGGTTGAATCAATCTATTAAAACTTGGCCTGAACAAGAGCGCCCAAGAGAACGACTTTTATCCCAAGGACCGCAAAGCTTATCCGATGCGGAACTGTTGGCGATTTTTCTGCGTTCAGGCTCAAAACAGCACTCTGCGGTGGAATTGGCGCGTCTTTTGATTCAACATTTTGGCGGACTTAATTTGATATTTGATGCCAATTTTGAAGATTTATCACAATTTAATGGTATTGCCTCCACCAAATATGCGCAGCTGATGGCGGTAAAGGAACTTGGACGGCGTTATCTGAATAATCATTTCCAGCAACAACGGCTTTGTCTAGATACTTCAACCTTAGTGCTCGACTATTTACGCTATGAACTGCAAGGTGAAAAACAGGAAGTTTTTGCGGTGCTGTGTTTAGATGCCGAACTCAGAAAATTGCATTTTAAAAAGCTGTTCTTTGGCTCCCATCATTCCTGCGCTGTTTCACTGAATCAAACCCTACGCTATGCCCTGCAACAACAGGCCTGTCAAATCGTGGTGGCACACAATCATCCCTATGGCACTGCCCAACCCTCGACCGAAGATATTTATCTAACCCAACAGCTCAAACAAGCCTGTAAACTGCTGGAAATTCACTTGATCGATCATTTTATTATTTCACCAGAAGGCTATTTTTCATTTTCTGAACAACAACTACTCAACCCTATTAAAACCAAGCAATCTCGCCTTGACAAAGCTTAAATCAAACAGGAATATCAAGACATAAAATTAATGATTCAAATAACATGATTGTCCGTGACCAGCCGAGTATTTTTAAAGTTTTATTCTCATGGCGAGGGACAATTTTACCCAAAATTTTGCCCTCTCTCGGTTTCGTGATGCTGATCTCTGCCATCATTGGCGGGGTCGAGTATGTCAATCTATATCGTTTCCCGGAAATTCCATTAGTCGGCTTCACGTTGATTGGTGTGGTGCTGTCCATTTTCTTGGGATTTAAGAATACCGCTTGTTATGACCGCTGGTGGGAAGCACGTAAACTCTGGGGTGTGTTGATTGCCACGGCACGCCATTTTGACCGCGATTGCCGCGTGCTGACTCAGGCACGTCGTGAACGTATCATTCAAAATGTGATTGTATTTGCCAATGTGCTGCGTGATCGTCTGCGTCATCAAACCGCCAATCCAACCGAGCTGACTGAAACCAGTGGTCTGAGCCAACAAGCCTTGACCCAACTCTATCAGCAGCATAATGCGCCGCAGTACACCTTGAGTCTGATTCAATGGGAACTGTTACAGGCGATGAAAGAAGGCGAAATCTCGGATATTATTTATACCCAGATGAACCGCCATGTGGCCGCGTTAAGTGAAATGCAAACAGGTTGTGACCGGATCGCGAATACCCCCATTCCATTCGCCTATTCGGTTTTACTGAATCGTACTGTGTATTTCTTCTGCTTTATGTTGCCATTCAGTCTTGGCTCTTTATTGGGCTTGGTGACACCACTATTGGTCGGTATTTTGGCCTATACCTTTTTAGGTCTGGATGCTTTAAGCACTGAAATAGAAGAGCCTTTCGGCACACAAAGCAACGACTTACCGCTGGATGCGATGGTCCGTTCAATTGAAATTGAACTCCTTGGAACTTTAGGTCGACCAACCCCACCGCCAATTCAGGCGCATGACCATAACCTGCTCTAATTTCAATGCCCTCCAATGAGGGCATTTTTTAACTTAACATCAGTTAAATAAATTGTGACGGGACTATGGACTTAAAGCGTTCGGTAAACTGTCCATTCCAATAGGGATAATAAGGATAAGGCGGATAGACCGCACTGACCTGATTTAAACGTTCGGTCTGTTCAATCGACAGTTGAATATCCTTGGCAACAAGATTGTCTTGCAGTTGGGTTTGATTACGCGCACCAATCAATACACTGGATACCGTTGGGCGCTGTAATAACCAATTTAAGGCAATTTGCGGAATCGTATAGCCAGTTTCAACTACAATCTGCTTTAGCACGTCAATCACAGCATAGAGATGCGCTTCATTCACTGGTGGCGCAAATTGCGCTGTATCATGTAAACGGCTCTGTGCTGGAATCGGATTCTCCCGATCAAATTTACCCGTCAATCGGCCCCAACCTAAAGGACTCCATACCACCGCACCAATTTGTTGGTCATCATTTAAGGGCATCAGCTCCCATTCATAATCACGACCGATCAATGAGTAATAAACCTGATTGACCACAAACTTTTCATAGCCATATTGCTCAGCAATGGCCTGCGCCTTCATCAGTTGCCAACCTGCAAAATTCGAAGCACCGATGTAACGTACCTTGCCACTACGGACCAGTTCATCAAGTGTTTTCATTAACTGAGGCAATGCAGTAAAACTATCAAACTGATGCAGCTGTAATACATCAATATAATCCGTTCCCAATCGAGTTAAGGACTGTTCAACTGCGGACAATAAATAATGTCGACTAAATCCTGCATCATTTAGATGCTCTGAACTACGAATACCGATTTTGGTCGAAATAATAGTATGCTGCCGTTCTGATGCAAGTGCCTTACCCAGCATTCGTTCAGACTCTCCATCTGAATACACATCTGCTGTATCAAAATAATTAATGCCTGCATCTAAACCAGCGCGAATCATCTGATTGGCCTCAGTTTGGCTGGCTTGTCCCCAAGCAGCAAAGATTTGTCCCTGCCCACCCAAGGTCCCTGCACCAAATCCCAACTCTGAAACCTTTAAACCCGAGTTTCCTAAAAAATGATATTTCATGATCTGTCTCTTAAACATATGATGGCTTAGATACAAAAATACCCCTAGGGATTTGTTGGAAAAACCACGATAATCAAGAAATACTTTTCTGATTTTATTGATAATGAATACAGAAGATTTTGAGTTTTTTATTCGAGTGGCAGACTTAGGCTCAATCAGTAAAGCCGCTCAGGACGCTAATATTTCAGTGTCAGTTGCCAGTCAGAAATTGCAGCGCTTAGAACAAAACCTACAATTGCGCTTGTTTCATCGCACCACGCGGAAACTGACCTTAACCGATGAAGGTCGTGTTTTGCTTGAACATGGTCGACATTGGATTGCTAATTTTATTCACTTGCAAGAATCATTAAAGCTTAAAGATCGGCCGCTCACAGGTACACTTCGGATTACCACCTCCGCGACCTTTGGCACAAAAGTTTTGATGCCTGTGATTGCCGAGTTTGCACTATTGCATCCTGAACTGAAAATTCATTTAGATCTGAATGATCAAAACATCGATCTTATTCAGCAAGGTATGGACTTGGCCATTCGCATTGGTCAGTTAAAAAGCTCAAGCTTGATTGCCAAACGGTTGAGTACAAATCAACGTTTACTCTGTGCTTCTCCCGCCTATTTACAACAATATGGTGTGCCAACAACCTTGTCCGATCTGAAGTTACATCGTTGTATCTTGCAACAGCATGGCCATGGTCTGACCGATCAATGGCATTTGATCAATGCAGAAGGTCAAGTGGAACAGGTTCATGTCGAGGGATATTTTGCAACCAACTCAGGTGAAGGCGTTCGGCAAGCGGCCTTAGCAGGTCTTGGCATTTCCAATCATTCGATCTGGCATGTGGCTGAAGATCTCGCTTCAGGAAGATTAGTACAAGTTCTACCTGACTATCCTGTTGAAGCTACGGCAATTTATGCAGTATTTCCGCATCGGGAGCTGATGGCGCCAAAAGTACAACGCTTCTTGGATTATTTAGTCGATTACTTTCAGCAGCGTGAATGATGAAAAATTAGTACGTCAGACTAATCTTCACCTTGCAATATTGATTAGGATACCCCTGCAAAACCATGAAACATCCATTGCACGCCCCATGCAAGCAGCATGAAAAAAACAAGGATGAGGCAAAGTTCTAATTTTTTCATATCACCGATGGTTTAAAGCTTTCCCAAATCCCTTTCTGCCCCTCTTTAAGATGTGGTGTCTGTCCCAATTTAATCCACGGCATATTCTCGCCATGAAAATCACTGCCGATCGAAACAGCTAAATCAAACTGTTGAATCATACGATCGACCATTTGACGTGTCGAAGCAGGTTCGATACTTGGTGGTAGTTCCACAGCATCGCCACCTGATTCAGCAAATAGTTCAATCAAATAACGGATATTGGTGGCAGACAGGTCATAACGGGTCGGATGAGCAAGCACGGCGAAACCCTGACTGGCATGAATCACATCAATGGTTTCTTTTAAACCCATCCCCTCAAATTTAACAAAGGCTTTTTTACCTTCTTTCAGAAAACGGTCAAAAGCCTGCTGTGGGCGACTGACAATATTCTTTTCGACTAAAGCTTTGGCAATATGGGTTCGAGTGACACGATCTGCTTCCCCCTCCACTTGGGCAATCACATCAGGATAGATATCAAAATCGATACATTTTTCTAAGAGCTGACAAATCACTTTTGCCCGTTCGGCACGGACTTTTTTCTGTTGTTCCAGCATCGCCTTGATCGGTGCTTCATCTTGCATATTCAGGGCAACGATATGTACGCCATAACTCTTCTTGGTATTTGCTCGAGACCATTGACTAGAAATTTCCACACCAGAAATGATTTTAATATCATGAGCTTGTGCATAGTCTTGCGCACGCCCCAAGCCATCCATAGTGTCATGATCTGTCACGGCAAGGGTGTGGATTTTTAAATCAACAGCAGCCTGTACCAGTTGCTCAGGAGAGAAGGTACCATCGGAAATGAGTGTATGTGTGTGTAAATCGACACCGAACATGGTTTGTATTATGCTATCTGACCTATTTCATCATCGTACTGTAACATGAAAGCGTTGCTCGACTATCTTCCAATTATTATCTTCTTTTATTTCTATAAAACCACTGATCCTAAAGATAGTCATCATCCTTTGCTACAGTTGGTGGGTAGCTCTGGAAATCTCGATCAAAATCATATCCTTGTTGCAACATGTGCGCTACTCATTTCAACCTTAGTGGTTTATGGCTGTTTGTTCTTTTTCCAAAAATTTAAATTGGAAAAAATGCAGTGGTTTATTGTCGTCATGTCGGTCGTTTTTGGTGGAATTACCCTGATCTTTAGTGATGTGACCTATATTAAAATGAAGGCGATCATCATCAATATCGGTATCGGATTAGGCTTTCTGGTTACGCCACTATTCAATAAAGAACGTATGCCAATTATCCAAAAACTTTTAGGCTCGTTGTTAGAGCTCAGCCCTAAAGGTTGGTTAAAGTTGAACTGGGCATGGTGTGGTCAATTCTTTTTACTTGCGGCTTTGCATTTCTTCTTTGGTTTTGTCTACATGCAAGGAAAATATTGGGGCGAATTCACTGCTTTTGGCGATATTATCGTTTCTATCAGTTACCTAGCTGCTATACTGTTTTTCTTAAGAAAGCATTTTAAAACCACTGAATAGATTTTAAATCATCGAGCTACTGCCATGCCATATTTTGTGCTGACTTGTACTGATCGCGAAGGTACTTTGGAAAAACGTTTAGCCACCCGCCCACAACATATTGAACGTCTACAAAAGTTAGATGATGAAGGACGTTTAATTGCGGCTGGTGCGCATCCGAAAGATCCAAATGATCCACAAGCTGGTTTTTTGGGCAGTACCATCATTGTCGAGTTTGATAGTCGTGAATCCTTAGATGCTTGGATTCAGGAAGAGCCATTTTTAAAAGAAGGGATTTACTCAAATATTGAGGTAAAACCTTTCAACAAAGCTTTTCCAAAAGGGTAAATCATGCAAGTTGTCTTAAAAAGCGTATTGGCTTTATGTTTATTTAGTTCTCCTGCATGGGCAGTTGAGCCAGCAACACCTGCGGCTCCAGCAGCCAACACAACCCCAGTGCAACCCAATGCCACAACTGCTGCGCCAACCAATGCAACCACAGCAGTAGCCAAACCTTTGACCGCTGAACAAATTGCCAAAGCCAAACAGCAGCAAGATGCAAAAGTCAAAGCCATGATTCAAGATCAAGCCAGCCGCTTGAAGCAACTGGAACATGCCAATTTAGAAGCACTTTCGCAGAACCAAGAATTACAGTTAAAAAATGACAACCTGACCGTACAAGTTCAAGTATTACAAAGTGAACGCAGTGCGCAAATGTTTTTATATGGCGCAATGACCATTGCTGTGGGTGTCATTCTCGGCTTCTTAATTGCCAGTTATGTTCACACTAAACGTCGTCGTCAGTGGTAAATCCCAACATTTTATTTATGTCTCAATCTGCAAAATTACAAACAGCCGAATTAGACTGGGAACTGGTCGATGGTATCGAAGTTCCCATTTCTAAACAGTTTGGCGATGTCTACTTTTCCAAAGATAACGGTTTACTTGAAACACGCCATGTGTTTTTAAATGGTAATGACCTAACTGAACGCCTATCAGAACTAAAAGATTTTCAATACTTTTGTGTTGGCGAAACAGGTTTTGGTACGGGCTTAAACATTCTGACCCTGTGGCAACTTTGGCAGCAGGTTCGTCCAGATAATCACAGCCACTTACATACCATCAGTGTTGAAAAATTTCCACTCAATAAAGCTGATCTGATTCGTGCACTGAATGTCTGGCCTGAACTTAAGCCACTTGCAGAACAGCTGATTCAACAATATCCCCTGCCTATCGCAGGCTGCCATCGCTTAAGTTTTCCTGAAGAACGTTTTAGTATTGATTTATGGTTGGGTGATGCTCAGGATATTTTTCCAAGTATCCCGAAGACTCAAGCCGTGAATGCATGGTTTCTCGATGGTTTTGCTCCATCATGCAATCCAGATATGTGGCAGGAAAATGTACTCAATCACATCGTGCGTTTATCTGAGTTTGGAACGACCTTTGCGTCCTTTAGTGTTGCCGGTGTGCTGAAACGTGGACTGAAACAACATGGTGTGCAGATTAGCCGTCCACGTGGTTTCGGTCATAAACGTGAAATGTTAAAAGCTATTTGGTCTGATTCGTCACAAGCGCTAACCGATTCTACTGATGCAGCACCAGAAATTAAGGTTCAATCTAAACTAGCACCAACGGCTTCCAATTCAAGACCTCGTCAAATTGCCATCATTGGCGCTGGAATCGCAGGTTTAAGCACAGCATGGGCATTTGCTCAACGTGGTCATCAAGTCACGATCTACGAGCAAAATGAGCCTCTCTCCGGGGCATCAGGCAACCCCCTTGCGCTACTCAATCCTAAGCTGTGTTCAATTGAACAGGCACATGAACATTTGATGACCTTAAGCTGGCAACATGCATTGAATTTTTATCCTAGATTCAAAGCATTTAGACCCATTCAAGTCCAACAAATGGCTTTAAAAAATGCGGATGAATTACTCAGCTTATCGGAACAGTATCCTTCGGGCGTGTTATCCACTCAAGATCAGCAAGATGCAATACCTGAAACTGATTATCCAAGCTTGACGCTACATCAGGCTGGTGCAGTTTCTCCACAGCAACTGCGTGATGAAATTTTGCACCATCCGAATATCAAAATCGAAAAGGCAAAAATTTCTCGCTTAAATAGCGCAGACAACCAAACAGAGCTTTGGCAAGATCAACAGCTCATCGCAACAGCCGATGATGTGATTGTGTGTTGTGCCAAGCAAAGTGCTGAGCTGTTTGAAAACTACCCCGTGTTAAAACCAATTCGTGGACAAGTCAGCTGGGTTGAGAATCGCGAGCACGCTTTAGCTCTAGATCAAGCCTATAGTTATGGCGGTTATTGTATGCAACTGGATGCCGCTCAATTGATTCTAGGTGCATCTTTTTATCCCAATCGAGACGATGTTGAAGTTTTAGCAGAAGATCATGTGCATAACTACGAACTTATCCACAGTGTCTTCCCTGAATATGCGCAACAGCTTCCATCCACTGAAACATGGCAAGGCCGTGCATCTGTGCGTGCACAAAGTCTGGATTACTTTCCTCTAGTTGGAAAAATGCAAAATCACCAGCAAATCTATACTTTTGCAGGTTTAGGTTCAAAGGGATTCTTGTTTGCGCCGTTGTGTAGCGAAGTATTAGCGGCTTTAGTACTCGGAGAACTTTGTCCAATTCCACAATCATTATTGGATAAACTCAATCCACAGCGTTTTCAAAAGAAGATTAAAGCAAAAAAACCGTATTATTCTGGTTAAATATCTTTTAATTTTAAAATAACTGACATCTAAAATTTTGAATTGGCCAAAATACAGCTGTATTTTGGCCAATCTTTTGAGTGCTTTAAGCGCCTTGTTCTAAAGGCAAGCCTGCATCACGCGCTGCGCGTGTGCCACCCATTAACACAACATATTCACGAGAACCATCCATACCGTCTAACAGTTCTGCTGCACGCGGTGCTTTACTTCCGCCACCACATAAAATATAAATCGGCTGATCCGCTGCAACTTGAGTCAAACTATCCGCAGTGATATCAGTAATTGGACGATTCACCGCCCCTTTAACATGAGCCTCTGTATACGCTTTGGTATCTCGGACATCCCAGATGACAGCGCCTTCTGGGAACTCAAATGTTGTAATTTCTTGTTTACGGATCATTGTGCACTCCTTTGATGTAAACAACACTTGGCAAATGAAGAAAACCCCCTTAGCATCTCAAATATTCTTTCCCTTTGTAAAGGTCTAACCATGCCTTCTTTTGATATTGTTTCTGAATTAGAGTTATTTGAAGTTAATCACGCTGTACAAAATACAGAAAAAGAGATCGCAACACGTTTTGACTTTCGTGGACAAGACGTTTCAATTGAGTTAAATGAGAAAAATAAAGAAATCAAAATCTCAACTGAAAGCGATTTCCAATGTGAGCAAGTTTATACCATGCTCGAAAATCACTTCTATAAACGTAAAATTGATGTACAAGCTTTAGATCCGCAAAAAGCCACAGCTTCTGGTAAAAATGTGGTGCAAGTGATCAAGCTGAAAGATGGACTTGACTCAGATACTGCAAAAAAAATTAATAAAGCCATTAAAGAAAGTGGCATCAAAGCGCAATCTTCTATCCAAGGAGACAAAATCCGTGTCACGGATAAAAAGCGCGATACTTTGCAACAAGTCATGAACTTTTTACGTGAACAACAATTTGGTCTGCCACTGCAATTTAATAATTTCAAAGATTAAGCAATAGGTTCACTATGGCAAAAGATAACCGCCTTTATAAGCTGGTTAAAACCACGTCTAAATTTCCGAAAGGAATCCGTAGCACGCTCTGGAGCAAAGCTTTTGGTCGTGTGGTTCCGATGGTTGGAACAGCAAATATTCGCTATTTAGAAGTGGATAAAGACCATGTTACTGTTCGCATTGAAAACCAACGCAATATGCAGAATCATATTAAAGGCGTTCATGCTGCTGCGATGGCTTTATTATCTGAAACGGCAACGGGCTTTTTAACTGGTTTACATGTACCAGATGATCGAATTTTGTTGATCAAATCATTGCATGTTGACTATTTAAAAGTTGCTCAAGGCGGTTTAACAGCAACTGCAACATTATCAGCAGATCAACAAAAGTTTATTGCGGATAATGATAAAGGCGAGTTATTGGTGCCAGTGACCGTGATTGATGATGCAGGCAATCAACCAATCCAATGCCAAATGCTTTGGGCTTGGTTACCAAAACGTAAAAAATAATAACTGACCTAGACTATTCTAGTGACAGTATTAGCATCAGGATGCAAAGATCACTTTTTGTGTTCTGATGCTAAAAATGAAAAAAATACGTCTGCTTTCTCATTTTTTTATTGCGCTCAACCTCGCGACTTATTCTGCTCAAGTGCTCGCCGCTAATGCTTCGGCTTCGATCCCTTCCAAACAGATCCCATCTTTAGCTGAACAAAACAAGAAAATCGTGGTCGATTTTTATGAAGGTGTTTTCTTAAAACACCAAGTGAAACAATATGCCGATCGTTATATTGGGGATCAATATATTCAACATAATCCGAATGTACCTTACGGTAAGGCACCATTTGTAAACTTCTTTAGCCAAAAATTTAGCAATAACCCTCAGGCAAAGAATGTCATCAAGAAAGCAATTGCTGAAGGAGATTTAGTCGTCCTGCATGTGCATTCTACAGAGAATGACAGCGATCGAGGTCGAGCGATTATTGATATATTCCGTGTAGAAAATGGAAAAATTGTAGAGCATTGGGATGTCATACAAAATATTCCTGAAAAGAGCCAGAATTCCAATACCATGTTCTAAACAGCACACAAAAAAATAAAGCCCAAACTGATTTGGGCTTTATTTTTTAAATACTTAAATAAATTTTTCAATGATCAGCATCAGCTCTTGCAAATATTCTGCATCAATCTGATCAAATTGATTCAGTTCATCACTATCAATATCCAACACGCCCACACACTCCCCTGCCTTCATAATCGGTAAAACAATTTCCGATTTTGATGCAGAACTACAAGCAATATGTCCTGGGAACTGATCCACATCAGGTACCACAATCACTTGCTGCTGTTGCCATGCCGCACCACATACGCCGCGGCCTTTGCCAATACGGGTACAGGCAATTGGGCCTTGGAATGGACCTAACACCAATTCATTGTCTTTGACTAAATAAAAACCAATCCAAAACCAGCCAAATTGCTGTTTTAACGCCGCGCAGATATTGGCGAGATTGGCAATCACATCGCTTTCATCTTCAACAATTGCCTGAATCTGAGGGAGGATACTTTGATATTGCTCAGCCTTATGGCCTTGCTGCAAAACTAATTCTTCTGCCATGCTTCATTCCAAATCAAAAATAGTCTTGGCTTCATTCACTCGATAAAAGAGAACTTAGCTTGCTGCAAATGCCTGTTTAATCTCTTCTGAGATCAAACGTTTCTTGCCATTCACATCCACCGCAACAAAGGTAAATACGCCTTCGGTAATACGTACTGGTTCACGAGAATCATCATGACTGTTCCATACCTCAATTTGGACTTGTACTGAACTACTGCCAACTTTCAAAATTTTGGTATAACAGCTAATCACATTCCCGACCTTAACAGGTACCAAAAAGGTCATCTGATTAATCGCAATCGTCGCACAACGACCTTTACTAAAACGTTCAACATGAATCGCTCCTGCGAGATCCATCTGAGAGACAATCCAGCCGCCAAAAACATCACCACTCCAATTGGTATCTGCGGGCATGGCAATGTTTTGTAGTGATAAAGTCCCTTCTGGATGAGTTGGGCGTTCGCTCATGTTAATGTCCTTGGTGTTGCTGTAATTGCTGGTCTAGCCATTGTTGTAACTCGGGTGCACGTAATGCCCCGCTGATTCTCGCTAATTCCGTGGTTTTATTCATCAAGACCAAAGTCGGAATACTCCGCACATTAAATGCAGCACTTAAACGTGGATTGGCTTCGGTATCAATTTTGGCAAAAACCACATAGGGATTTTGCTTAGCGACCTGAGCAAAGTGAGGTGCCATCATTTTACAAGGACCACACCATTCTGCCCATAGATCAATCAGTACGGGCAAATCTGAATTACTGATAAAATTACTAAAGTTCTGTTCATTCAGTTCAATCGGCTCTAAAGGCAATAACGCTTTATGGCATTGTCCACAGTTAGGATGAACTGCTAATTTTTCTTCGGGTACGCGATTTTTTGCACCACATGATGCACAGACAATAATCATCTACATCACTCCAATATGTTGATGTAAAAATTCTAATTGGGTTGTGACTGCTTTTTCAAACCAAGAACCATGATAAACATCAAAATGTTTCATTTCCCACTCATGATAGCTCACAAATGGCGCAATATTGGTCGCAGCTTCTCGACTCGATTCAATTGGAATCAGGGAGTCATGCTTGGCGGCAATAAATAAAACAGGGATATTAATTTTCCGTACAAACTGAATCGGTCGATAACGCATCAAATTAAAGAACACCCGTGCAGGAACTTCCCCACTCCAGTAATAATCTGGATTTACAATCGAGTGATATCCGTAGTAACTATCTGAAGTCGGTAGGAAACACAGTCGATATTGATCGACCACAGGTAAGGTTTTAGGTACCAAGCCCATCTTAGAGCCCATATAATCCTGACTGGAACGCTTTAATGCTTCGGGATAACGTTGCAAAGGGTAAAGCTTGGCCGTTTCAGCCCCATCAACATAGGGGACTTGTACCATGACCGCCTGAATGTTTTTCAGGTCTGTTGCTAAACTTAAGGCATATCCACCACTAAGCGAGGTTCCCCATAAAATAATCCGTCGACTATCAATCAGCTTGCAATTCGAAGCATATTGAACCATGGTTTTCCAGTCATCAAGCTGGGCACTGAGTGAAACCAATTCACGTGGTTTCCCTGTACTGCCGCCCCAATAACGATAATCAAATAAAATGACTGCATAACCTGCTTGGGCAAAACGCTGTGCATATTGAACCAGTTTAAATTGACGCAAACCTGCAAAGCCGTGCGCCATGATAATCACAGCAGCTTTGGTATTGGCTTTAGGTAAATAGAAATCCGCAGCGATGGTTTCATCACCACTTGCAACATACAACGGCTCAACGGTATAGGTATGCATGCGCGCTCCATTGCCTTATCTTTTAATTATCATCACTTATTTACTATAGACATTTAAACTCAAGATCGAGCTTAATGCTATGATAGAGCATAAAATGTTTTGTTTGTTTTTGGAGTGACAAGATGACAGAGAATGTTGGTTTTGCAGGTCAAATCGGCCCTGAGCATGTTGAGCAAGTGGTTGAAAAAGGATTTAAATCGATTATTAATAACCGTCCAGATCTGGAAGGTGGTCCTGAACAACCTACAAGTGCCCAAATCGAAGAGTCTGCGCGCAGTGCAGGTCTAGACTATGTCTATCAACCGGTTGTTGCTGGGCAAATCACTGAACTCGATGTCCGTACATTCGCCAATCATTATAATGAACTGCCAAAACCAATTTTAATGTTCTGTCGTACCGGTAACCGTTCAAATAATTTATATCAGATTGCTAAACAAATGGATTTACTGGACGACTAAATTCATTACATTTTATTACCTGATCCAAATAGTGAAACCTTTCTATTTATAAGATGATGGTTCTTTTTCAATAGATCAAGAACCATGTCAAAACTCGCCATTGTCCTGTTATGTATCCTCTCTATCTCAGCTTGTAGCTCTTTCCAAGTTCGCCCGACAGCGACGGTGAGTGTGGGTACAAGTTTATAAAAAAACAGCACCGAAGTGCTGTTTTTTTATTCTTATTTTTTTAGTCAGAACATGTCATTGACTGAGTATTGTAAGGACTGATTTCATTAGGTGCATAACTACCATCCGTAGCAAAATCAGACTTCAATGCAGGTAAAGTAAAATTGGTATAGCCACGAACTGGGGTTTGCGCAAGAGTTGCTTTTGCACCAATTTGGACATTCAACCAATGTGCATTTGCTTTAGGGTATTCAATTTGGAAGTCAAAACGCCCATAGTTATCTGTGCGGTAAGTAGCTGTTGCAGGATGATTTGCGTCACTACCTATCAAACGGACAACACGTAAAGCTTTACCATTTGCTACCCATGAAGTAGAAGCTGGATTAATTGCACAACCGTATACTGTATTATTTGTTGTACCTAAATCTGGAGTAGCTCCACTTAATGCATAGTAATCATCTCCAGGCTTAACCCAAGCTTTTAAATCATTAAATGGATATTCACCTTTTAGTTTGAATGGCGTTACTGTTCGATCCCAAGGATCTTTTTGAATAGCAAACAACCATTTACCTAATGAATATGATGTCGGACGAGTGTCTAATACAACATCCTGATTTGCGACAGGTTTACCATCTACATCTAATAATTGAACCGAACCTTCTAAGGTATAATAAATACCATTATTGGTTGAACCTATTTGTGTTGGATTCACATTAACATCAATTGAGCCAATCGTTACAGGAACCTCTGATGGGACAACATCTACTGTATAACTTTGACGACGTTCAGTATTCTGAGTATCTTTTACTACAGCTTCAACAACTAGATCATTCGTTACAAAATCATAACCAGTTGCACGTAAAGACTCGTCTATTACTACAGTAAATTTCACCCAACCATTTGTATCACTCTCAAGCGTCGAGGCTCCCTTAATATACGCTCCATTTTGTTGGTAAGCTGGAATTGTTAAGGTAACCGCCTTGCCTGATTGGCTTGAGCCATTCATATCAGTAACAAGGACTGAAACATCTACAGCATCACCACGAACATTTAACTTATCTTTAGATGCCTTAATTTTTAAATCAAGTTGTGGCGCTAGGGCTGTCGGTGTATGAACTTGAAGCTGTGAATTCTGTGAAACCGCCACACCATTTTCATTAGTATGAGTTGCCGTCAGTACAATATTTGGAATTGGAGACACTAAACCAGCAACTGCTTTCATTGAAAGTTCAAATACAGCCTCACCAAACTCATTCGTCACAATCTGTGATGATCCTTTAATTGAAGTAGCCGTTCTAGGGTCAGCAATAGATAAAGTTACAGGTTGATTTGCAACCCCACCCTGATTGCTATCTAATAATTTCACCGTGACTAATGCAGTATCTCCTGCAGAGCTAAGTGACACGCGATTACTATCAATTGTTAAATGATATGGATTGATTGCATCCTGAACAGTGAACGTTAAATTCGTTGGGATTTCATTACCACGAGGGTCGCGAATTATTCCTGTCACTACAATGGAGCTTAATGTTGCTGAACTTACCCCTTTAGGGATAATCAAATCTACTGCAACTGAACCATTTGCTTGTATAACTACAGCTTCGCTGGATAATTTTACGCCAGCGGCAGTCGCTTCTGAATTGAGACTTAAACGCATTGGAATGCCTGCTGCAGTATTAAGCCCCATTTCATCTTTAACAGAAGCATAAACTTTTACAGTTTGTCCCGCAGTTACTGTTTTTACATCAGCTACCAAACGTGGATTTAATGAATTTGCAGGCGCAGTAATACCAATTGAACTAGTTTGTTGTAGGCGATCACCATTATTCAAGTTGGTACCAACAATGGCAAAAATAATGCCATTTTTGATCAGGCTCTCATCATATTTACCTTCAGAAACAGTGACAGTAAATTCAGCTTCGCCTTTACTATTAGTTGTTGTTGGTACGCCACTTAATGACACACGACTAGAAACTAGAGAAGATAAAGCAACTGTGATTGGTGTATTCGGAATTGCATTACCTGCCGCATCTTTTGCGATTACTTTAACTCGCGTTTCACCACCTAAAACTGAAAGATTCGGATTTACAGAAGTAATTTCTAGATTGGCCAAATCTTGAAGTACTACAGTAGGTTTAGATAACTCAATTTTCTGTACAGCGGAATATTGTGTACCATCTGGACGTTTCCCCACAATTGCAACTGTCAAATCATTTGCATCTAAATTATCTATTTGAGTTGCTGTTTTTGGATCAATATTAATCTGGAATGTTGCCTTACCATTGCTATCAGTGACCTTTGAAGTCGGTGTGAGAAGTGTCACGCCATTTGGCAAAGCTGCTTCATTTAAGCCAATTCCAACGACTTGGCCTGGCAATACATTACCATCTATATCTTTAGCATCTACTGTAATGGTAATTACTTTTGCCGTACCATTTAAAGTTACAGCATAATTAGATATAGCTACATTCAAGTAATCCAATACTTTTGGCAATGAAGTAAACTTAATCCCAACTTTATCTATTTTATTTGTAATTGCTGAACTCACAGTAAATTCCACACCAGAGTGTGCTAATACTGCCTGCTCTGGCGTGCCATCATATTTATAACTATATGTAAAGGTCACATAACCTTCCGCATCTGTTATCTGCTCAGCTTGGCTCACTAAGCTCAACTGCAACGTTTTCATGTCAGCGTTCGATAGTGATGGCGTAATATTTACACGTGCGTTAACTAAAGGATTACCTTTATTGTCTAATGCCTTGGTTCTAACCACGATATTTTGATTCTGTACAGAACTATATGCATTTACAATTGGATCAATCATCAACTGTTCAACTTTGCTATCCACTTCAGCATCAACAGTTAAAGCAGATAACTCAATATGTCTCGAAACAGATTTCGTATCTGCTCCAGTAGGAGTAATCTTTATATCAATACCTTGCATTAAAGTATTAAAATCGCTTTGATTTTGAGGTTTAACTTTTAAATTGAATATAGCAGTACCATTACTGTCAGTTGTAACCTTTGTTGGCGATCCATATGACACTCCTTTTGTGAGTGAAATACTATCTGTTACGCTTAAACCAACTTCTTGATTAGTTAAGGCATTACCTTGTTTATTAACTGCTTTTACTCTTACTGTAATTAATTTTTCAACACCTAAAACAATAGATTTAACACCATCCGTATCAACTGATAGATAATCAAGTTCTGGTAAATCACGTGTAGCAAAATTTAACTTAACTGCTTGCGTCTTTGCTGAATCAGAAATAGAAGAAAACGTTAAAAGAATCCCTTCATTTGCAGCATTTTGTTGCTCTGGTTTTGTATTATATTTATATTCAAAAGTATAAGTAGTATAACCTGTATCATCAGTTTGTTTCTCAGCCTGATCCTTCAAGCTCAAACCTAAACTTTGTAACTGTTCGTTTGAGGAGTTGAAAAGAATTTTCTCATTCTTTAAAGGGCTACCTTTAATACCAATAGCTTTTACCTTAACTGTAATTGTTTGATCTTTTTTTGGATCAAATGATTCAAGAATAGGATCTATCTGCAAATATTGTAGGGCCTCTGTCGAAATTGCTGCATCCTCTACAGAAATTTCTATTTTATTCTCAACATTATTACCAGCCTTAAATGTTGCAATAATTCCAGCATTCACTAGCGCATCGATTGTCTTTTGCGTCGGTTTTGGGACTGAAGTAATTGTTTTTAATTTAAAGGTAACAAAGCCATTTTCATTTATATCTCGAGTTGCAGCGCCTTCAAATGTTACCCCATTCGATTGAGCTTCCGAATTTAAACTTAGTGTTATTTTACCCTTTGAAGCTCCTAATCCTTTAAAGTTAACTGCTTTGACTTTAACTTCAACAACACCATCAACGGCATTAACTTTATATGATGACGCAACTTCTAACCGTTGAATCGCCTCTTGATCTTCTACTGTTTCGTCTGCAGTTACAACTTGAACGGTTGCCTTACCATTAATATTCTGACTATTTTCAGTATAAGTAGCTGTAAGCTCAATTCCATGTTGAGCCAAGGCGATTGGGTAATCTGAATTACTAGTTAGCGTAAATTCTGCATAACCCTGTGTATTGGTTATAGCTTCTATCTTATCAAGTTTCACACCATAAGAATCTGCAATAGCATCAACAGCTAACTTTACTTTAGTATTTGATAAAACATCACCATTACTATTTTTAGCAAAGACACGAACTTTGGCCGTACCTGCTTTTGCTTTAATTGAAGCTTCTGGCGTAATAACCTCTAAAACATTAACAATTTTAGAAGTATCTTTAAAAGTTAAAGAAGTCACCTCTTGCTTTTCGGCACGATTTTCATCAATCAGTTTAAACGTGAGTTTCTGTGAACTTCCAATAAATGCTGAAATATCACCAGCTGTAAGTCCCGCATTTGGAATTATTTTGAAAGTTGCTTTACCTTGCGAATCAGTTGTAATAGATGAACCAGGCTCTATAGCAAACTTACCATTCATTTCCTGAGGAAGGCTTAACTCAATTGTCTGTCCTGCTTTTGCTCCACCTTTAGTATCCGTAACCACTACAGGAAGATCAACAGAACCATTTGGTAAATTTAGGGTCGCTCCCTGCGGAACACTTAGATTATAATCACTTACGATTGTAGTCGTTTTTTTAATATTTAAAGTATATGGAATAGAAATCTTGGTGCCATCAACAACAGCTGTGAGTTGAACCTTACCTGAGTCCGCTTGTAATACAGGAATATTCAGAGTAAAGACTGCAACACCGTTTGCATCAGATGTTACTTTAGAATTTGTGCTAGCTACACCTAATTTGTCAGAATCAGCAATGCTTAAACGAACATCTTTGCCAGCAACACCACCTTTATCGACATTCAGAACTTTAACGGCAACTTTAACCTGACTATTGTCCTGTGCAATTTGTAAAGTCTTGCCTTCTGTATCTTGCAATATAATATTAAGACTATCTGCTACTTTCGAAGTATCAGTTTCCGACTGATTGCCCCCTGTATTATTTCCATTACTATTATTATCCCCAGATGAATTATTATTTCCATAATATCCACCCCCTCCCCCTCCACAAGCAACCAATGCAACTGATGTTGCTAATACTGTTGTATTTACCCCGATTTTTTTTAAACCCTTGAAATATGTCATAACAATAATTTCCATCTTATTTAATATTTAGCCTTACAATACGATTAAGACTTTTGTACAAAAATTTACTCGAAATAATATATTTTATCAATTCGTAATACCAGCTTTATTCCTTAGGAAAGTGAACTGCTTAACATTAATATCTGTTATTTTTGTCTGAAAATTCCACGCCATAAAAAA
>NZ_DBBF01000044.1:0-108143 GCF_002292065.1 Acinetobacter sp. UBA991
AGCACAAACGGTGAATAATGTCCGTGGCGTGATTGAGCTTGGCAGTGATTTAAGCAGTGGTACCGTGAATGTCAGCGGTACCTTAGATGCATCAGCTCCGAACGGAGGCAATGGTGGGCAGATTAAAACTTCTGCGGCAGAGGTTCATGTCAGTTCAGGCACCAACATTACCACTCAGCGAAATAGTACGAGCAGCTTACCGCCGACCACCAGTGGCTGGGAACTGAAAGCCAAAAATGTCGATGTCGATTTCTTTGGTGGCAGTGTCAGCAGTACCACTTTGGGTGATGCTTTAAACAAAGGCAATGTCACTTTGAATGCGATGGGTACAGCAGAAGGCCAAGGCAATATTAATATCAATGACGAAAGCAGTTGGAATGCCAATACTGCGCTGACACTAACCGCAACTAAAGATATTAACTTTAATAGTGATTTGGATTTAAGTGGAGATAAAGCCAAACTCGCCATGAATTATGGAGCTGGTTCGGATTACAACTTAAATAATGGTGCCAAGATTAATATCAGCGGTTCATCACCGACGTTGTTGATTAATGGAAGTTCCTACATTGTGATTAATGATCTAGGTGAAGAAGGTGATGCCAATATCAATACGCTACAAGGGATGAACAATAACCTGACCGGGAATTATGCCTTGGGTAGCAATATTGATGCATCAGATACGGTGAATTGGAATAACGGGAAAGGCTTTGATGCGATTGGACAATTACCAGTAAAAGTCGATGGAGGTATTCAACAAATACCTGAAGGAGGCATTCCTCCAGAAGCTCCAATTTTCCAAGGAAACTTTCATGGACTAGGGCACAAAATTGACGCTTTAACCATTAATCAACCTCGACCCAATTGGGGGCCAATCAATGATCAGGTTGCGATTCCTCAAGGATTGTTTAGCATTACTTATGGCAGTGAGTTAAGAGATGTTGGCCTTACCAATGTGTCAATCAAAGGACATGCTTATATGGGGGCTCTCACAGGACTACATTTAAGTGGCAACATTAAAAATGCCCATAGTACCGGTAAAGTTGATGGTTTATTTTATGTTGGGGGGCTAATTGGAGCTGCAGGTGGGCAAAATATTAATACTAATTTAGGTAAAATTAGCCAAAGTTATTCTGAGGCGGATGTGAAAGGCATTCTTGGTGCTGGCGGATTAGCAGGAGGAAGTGTATTCCCTATTTATGATAGTTATGCTGCAGGCAATATTTCTTTACCTGATTTTACAATGACTGTAGAGCAAGAACAAAGTCTTGATCCTAATGGTACAGGAGGTATGGGAGCAGGAGGCTTAGTGGGTAGTGGGCAAGGTATTTATAATAGTCACGCTACGGGGAATATTTTATCTGGTGCATATGTAAATGGAAATTGGCATCCAGAACTTGGATTTGCGGGTGCAGGTGGATTAATTGGATTCTTAGGTGCTCAGGAAAACAGCTCACATCATATTGACCAAAGCTATGCTACAGGTAAAGTTAGCGGCCTGTTTGGTTTAGGGGGATTGGTTGGTGCAACTGTTTATAGAGGTTCTGATCAAACACCACGTTTATATATCAATAATAGCTATGCGACAGGTGATGTGATTGCAAGTGATGCTGTTGAAAGCCAACATATAGGTGGTCTTGTTGGGGGAAATGCGCCAGATAATATTATCAATGCCAGTTATGCGACTGGGCGAGTGAAAGGTAATACCAACGTAGGTGGTCTAATAGGTCACAATAACGATGGTATTGTGACAAATTCTTATTCAACCAGCACTGTGGAAGGAAAGACTTCTGTCGGAGGGCTCATTGGATATAATATTGGAACGGTTGAAAATAGTTATTCAAATGGCGCTGTAACTGGGGTAAATCATGTCGGGGGGCTCATTGGAGATGACCCTTATGCTAATGGTATAGTCATTAATAGCTACTGGAATAATGAAACCTCAGGTCAATATACCAGCGCGGGTGGTACAGGAAAAACCACCGCTGAGCTGCAAAAAATTCTGACCTTTTCAGGTTGGGATATTGCCGATGCTTCTGACCCAAATTCAAGCTCGACATGGGTGATTGATGAAGATAATGCGACCCCATGGCTCCGTTATAATCATTAAGATTAAAAGAGATTATTAAGATATAAGATCAGAGACTTAAGCCTCTGGTCTTAAATAATAAGATATTGATTAAATTTAGAGAAATAATGAAATTTTATTTATATAAACAAGTAGGGATGTACAAGAGAATACTTCTACAGGTAATGAGAGGAGCTAGTATTCTAGTCGTTGCTTCTACTATTGTTCATGCAGACGTTGTGATTCCTGATAGTGGCACTATTACCAAGCAATTAGGTCCTGAACAATTCAAAGAAACACCAAAAACAGACCAACAGTACTTTGGCGCTGATTCATCGCAGCAAAATTACAGTCAGGATCAAACCCCTATTGGGGTCACAAAAGTCCAGATAGAAGGGAATCAACAAATTGCTACAGCAGTTTTACATGATTTAGTCAAATCACTGGAAAATAAAAATAATCTACTTGCTGATTTACAGCTTGGCGCAGAAAAAATCACCCAATACTATAAAAAGCAGGGTTACTTTCTGGCGAAAGCCTATCTACCGAAACAAAAACTAGAAAATGGAATATTGGTGATCAGAGTACTCGAAGGACAACTTGGTCAAGTTCTTTTAAATAACCAGTCTAAAATTAAAGATATAACCATTAAGCGCTTTACCGATCAAATTCCTCATCATCAGGCGTTACAACAACAGCAAAGTAATCAGACCTTGCTACTTATCTCAGATCTAGCCGGTGTTGGGCAAATTCAGGCAAACCTACAGGCTGGCGAACAGATTGGGCAAACAGACCTTGTTTTGGATATTCTTGGACAGCCAACTTGGCTCGGACGAATTGGGATTGATAACTCTGGAAGTAGCTATACAGGAAAATATCGACTTTTAAGCTATATCGAAAGTAATAGTTTATTGGGATATGGAGAGAAGCTATCTGCTCAATTACTCGGAAGTAATCAAGATTTGGTTTCAGGAAGTGTAAATGTCCGATTTCCTGTAACAGGAACGGGTCTATGGCTGGGCGGTGGTTATAGTAGAACTGAATATGAATTGGGTGAACAATTTAAGCAATTGGATGCGACAGGGACCTCTGAAAACTATAATGTAAATCTCACTTATCCATTGATCCGAAGTCAAAAGACGAATCTTAATTTGAAGCTGCTGGCTGAAAAAAGAAAGTTATTTGATGAAATTGCGGCCACAAATACAGAGACATCCAAACAGATAGAGGCGAGTCGGATCTCACTCAATTTTAGCCGAATGGATGATTGGGGAATTGGAGATGTCAAAGGTGGTATTAATCAATTTGAGTTGATCACGACGATTGGCAATCTGAACATACAAAGCCCATCGGCTTTGAATATCGATCGCTTATCTGCAAAGACCCAAGGCAGTTTCAATAAATATGAACTTAAGCTTTCCAGACAGCAAAGATTAACAGCATCTTCATGGTTGACCAGTGAGTTATATGGACAACTTGCATCTAAGAACCTCGATTCCGCCGAGAAATTTTCCTTGAACCAAATGCGTGCTTATCCAGCAGCAGAAGGACTTGGAGATCAAGGTTGGGGGGCATCGATTAATTTTTATTATCAACTAGCACCATGGCTAAATACTTATTTATTCCAAGATGTTGGACGAATACAGCAAAATAAAAATCCATATCTCAACGATAAAAATACCCGCAATTTGGCAAGTACAGGGATTGGTTTTGGCGGTGGCTATCAAGACTTTGACTATAATGCGACACTTGCATGGCGAAATACTTCAGCTGCGAAAAGCGACAAGGATCAGCAACCTCGATTGCAGTTTGGCATTGGGTGGAGATTTTAGTTGCGAATTTAGCACCTGATTTTATCTGAGAAGTGTTGAGCAGGGTTTTGCGTACAGTAGTGTCAATCGTAGCCTAACTAGAGTTCAATCTGGTAATTACATTTTGCAACAATGATCTGGATTTGACAGATCCTGAAATTTTACTTTATGGGAAATTAATAAGCAGATAAAAATCATTAGTATAGAAAATTTAAAGAGCGTTCATCTTTTCTTTCACTCATCGGAAAATACGCCGTTTACCTAAATTATTTTGCTTTTGTGTAAATTATCAGCATAATGAAGAATGAGATTATGTAGGCAGATTGTCTGCATTTGAGTGAAGCGTAAATACGGTTTTCCTATAGTTTGTAGGGCATCACTCAAAAAAGGATGTTAGAAAAAGAATGATGATGCGGAGCATCAGGTAATAGGAAGGTCAAGATGACTAGATTAACTTCTACGGTTTTGTTCAAAAGAACTGTTTTAGCAAGTTTCATTAGCTTATGCGTAAGTCAATCTATTTTCGCACTACAAGAAATTTCCGATGATGTTTTAAGTGAAACCACTGGTGAAGGGATTGCTTTTTTGCCTCGGGATTTTTCTTTTCGTTTTAATGGAGCAGAGAATCCATTAGCGAATGGAAGTACTCCTTTAAATTTTACTGATACTGGGTATATTCGATATATTCCGGTAGGGCCTTTGACTCAAAAGTCACTTGATACAAATAAAGATGGTATTGTTAGTTCGCTAGATAGAGCTGTAGGCAAGGCAGACTTGTTTTTATACGGTTTGGCTTTATCTAAAGCTAATGGAAATGCTAATAACCGTTTTAATAACACTTCTGGGATTGCAAGTTGGGGAACGGCAACTAACCCTTGGATATTAAAAGTCGCTACGGAAAGCGGAGTGCCAACTTTTACACCAGATGATGTATCTGGAACAACACCTGTTAGAAATACGGATACAGGGGCAGTAACGTATTTGGCTCTGGAAGCACCTCTTTTCAATAAAGTGTTACCAACTAATGCTATAGATGGAGCAGATGCATATAACTTAAAATTAGGGTTATGGGCTGATGCTTTTGTTCGTAATCCAAATGTTGCAGAAAATATGGCAGCAACAGGTAATCAATTTAACCTTGGTGAGTTGAATGGTACAACGGATAATACAAATACACGAGCAAATCGACTTCGATTGAATGCTGTATGGGATGGTTTTGGAATTAATGGTAGCCGCATCCAAATATTTCAAACATTAGGTGGTTCAAATAGCACAGGTGGAATGAGTAAGTTCTACAATGAAACTTTAGGTTTAAATGGATTACTACGATTAAATAGTGGACCAAGTGATACATTACGTGCAACAGCAACAGCAAATGCTGTATGGGTGGAAGCAAGTCCTGTTGCTACAAATACTTATACAGTTCCAACTGCATTAGCAACAATTGGTGCTGCCCCTGCTTTTGCATCTTCAGGTGGGTGTGGTGTTAGTGGTACAAGTCCTGATGCAAGAAATTTATCAACTTTTTCACGTGGCGATTGTATTCAAAATGAACAAGTATTAACCCGAACAAGTCGCACGACTACAACGTGGGGAGCTCCGACGACGGGTAAAATATTACGTATAGGCACGCAAGAAACAACAGATAGTAATATCTTAACAACACCAGCTATTAATGGTGGAACAGCGCCTATATTTAGAGATCCATCTGTGAATGATGGAGCTATTTATATCTATAATCTTAATACCAACCTTGTATTGGGATCTTTGTATCAACCTCTAGTTTTAGGAGTGGCTGATGATGGTCGCAATGTATCATTAGAAATTGCACGTATTCCAAATAAAGAGAGTATTTATAAAAAAATCTACACAAATTACTCACGACCTGTAACGGCTTCTGATCCTTCTGCTTGGCAATTTAATGGTGGTTATTATGGTTCTACATGTAATGTTCATTATTGTGGAGAGCATCCTTCAGGAACAGTAACTGCACTTTCAAATAATTATCAAGGATCAACTGCAACGCATAGTAGTATTACAATTGGTTCAACAGTTTACAACTCAGCAAAAAATGAGCTAACGGCTTATAGTGGTGCAGAAGCAGTTGGTATTTCTTTTGGTGCTTTGCAGTCAGGAACTGTAGTTAATGATCAACAGTATAAACAAGTCCAACAACAAAATCGTAATTGGACAACAGGATATGAACGATATTGTAGTGGTGGAACAAACTGGCTAGGTTCTTGTCAAGGCTATAGTTGGAGATATTTTAATCAAAACTGGCAGGCTTTTGATGCTTGGAAAAATGTAGATAGAACGACATATTCTAATAATATTAATATTACGAGCCCTAGAGATCCAATACTTAATCCTAATGGTGGAATTCCAACAATAGCTCCTGTAAAAGCAACAGCCCCGTCAAATAATTTTGGCTCAGCTGCAATAGATGGGTTGTTAATTCAGCATCTCAAAATGACAACAACAGGCTTATAGTAAAGAGGCAGAAGTAATGAAAAAAACATTTTTATTAGGTGTGTCTTTGTTATCAAGTCTAATGACTCATGCCGGTTTACAAGTGTTAGATAGTCAAGCTATGGCTGAGGTTCGAGGACAAGCCGGAGCAGATCTGTCATTAAATTTGCAACTCAATCAGACAGGTATGAATGGTGATTTTGATACAGCATTATGTACGGATTTACGTTTTTGTCGTTTAGGTTTATCGTTAAATAAACGTTATTTGAAGGAAACCACAACAGGTTCGGGTGTTTGGAGAGCTGATGATATTAGTGGAAACAAACTATGGTTAGTTTTTAAAGGAATCCAAGGAACTGTAAACATTCAGAAATTAGGTTTGGATGGAGTTGATCTAGTTTATAATAATGATGCGGGACAAGTACAAATAAAGCCAGCAATTCAACTTAGTTATAGTAGCAATTACCCAATACTTATCCGTAATTTTGGTTACCAGTCACTTGCGATTGAAAAAGATAGTGTAGCAGATGAAGGTGCAAATAATATTCCAGGTTATCTAGTTTCCACAGCGGCTGGGGTAGGTAGTTATACATATACAGGTAACACATTCGATGGTAAACACCCAACAAATGCCGGTCTTGGTCGTGAAACAGGATTCACTGGATTAATGATGAATGGCAATCTTGCAATACAAGGGAATGTCGTTATGTTTGCATGTGATGGAAGCCACCCACGTTGTTAAGTTGGAATGAATTTCAAAGGACTGAAGTGATGAAAAAAAATAATCAAAATCACAATTTGACATTGTTTGTACTAAATACTCTTACTGCAAGCATATTTTTGATTAATTCTGCTCATGCTCTACAGAGTTTAGATGATAATGCTCTACGGAGTGTAAATGGTCAGGATGGTGTCCATATTGCAACCTCTTATGATGAAATTAATGTAGATAAATTTTACTGGGAGGATGATGCGGGAAGAGGGAGTACAGATAAGGCATATACAAAAACATTAAGAGCAACTGCCGAAGGTTTTAAAATTAAAGCGACTAATGCTAATGTTTCTAATTTGGCTATAGCAAATAGAACCCCTGGTACGGATTATAAAATTAATGTTGGTAGCGGTATTGGGGCTGATACAGGTAAAACTGGTTTAGATTTAATGTTATCAACTAACCCTTCATTGATTACTATAGATAATTTCAATATTTGTGATACAGAAAGTAGTCAGCGTTGTGGTGTACCTATTGGAAGTGTAGCAATGCAGACAAGTTCTGTGATTGATATTGCTTTTAAAACACGCGATGGGCTTTTTAGTAAAGACAAACAGGCGGTTCTTGATTTAGGCTTAAAAAATGCCAATATATATTTAGGGCAGAAAGATGTAAGTGGTGAGCTGAATCAATTAATTTTAAAAAACTTTAACTTTAATTTTTTAGGCAAAGGTGTGATGTTTATTGATGCATCGGGTGGTTTTAAATTACAAACGAATGCAGATGGTGTAAGTAAAGCAACAATAAATATGGCTCCAGATTCAACACATGGATATGTAGATTTTAGACGTACACCTGATTCCGCATCTGCAAACTTAAAAAATAATGGAAGTTATGGAGATGCAACCTCCACAACTCCTAATGGAACAACAACAACTAATGCAGGCCTAAATCTTGAATTTATGCTTAATAAAAATGTGGATAAAAATTCACCGTACACTCTAAATACGACAAATAGCCCAACAAATGCTACTGGTTTGATTCGAGTGGGTGCAAGTGGGAGAATGGTCAATGGATATTTGCAATTGCGTGGTTTAAATGCCGATGGTAAGAATAATCCTGATTACACTGGGTTGAATTATGGTAATGCAGATAATAGTAATATTGTCGGGAAAGTTAATAACTCAAGTACAAATTTAAGTTTAGCTGCCAACAACCCCATTACATCCGCCGCTGGAGAAAATATTATGGGGAAAACGGGTATAGCTTTCCGTATGGCGGCTGAGTTTACCCAAGATAATGATTTGATGTTGGGTTCTGATGGTAAGGCAACAACTTTAGAAATTGGTAATGCTGGTTTAAATACGTATGGTTTTGAGTTTGGTAATTTAACTGGCCTTGTAGCTACAAATAGAGGTTCATTTGATAGCGGTAATGTTTATATTAATCTTGCTGATACCAAAACGCTTTTACTCCCAGCAAATAAGTCGTTTCAAACTAGCCGTTTTGGTAACGGAAATTTTTTAACTAATAATAATGACTATATTCAATATATTTATACGAATACACCTGATGGTATTCAGATAAATCAAAACCCCTATAGCCTCTTAGTCGCAATTCGTGGTTCAGAGTTTCAGGCGATTTCAAGACGAGGTCGTTTCACAAATAGCGCCAGAACAAATGATGCTTTTGGCAATAGTGTTCCAAATATTGTTGAGCATGATGGGCAAAATGGCACAACATTAAATGAATGGGGTTTAGCATTACCTATTTACAATCTTAATGCAAATATTGCACTCTTCGGTACAAATGTTGATGCGTCTACGGCATACGCTTATACAACTGATTATAAAGGATATAATAAGTCACCTTCAAATAAGGTTGTTATTGGGGCTGTTGGACAAAAAACACCACGTTTAGGTTTTTCTTTGGCAATGAGTACTCAAGGGGTTAGTGATGATGGAGCGAAAACAACTTCAATTATGGTAATCGATGGGAAAAAGGTGAACGGTCAACCTACTGATTACTACATGGGGTTGCGTAATATTGATATGTTGATTAAGGGAACTGGAAGTATTGGTGTTGAAAAGGGCAGTTTGAATGTTAGCCTTAAAGATATGCTAATTGTAGCAGCAGCTCAAGTTGCGGCAGGTTACTTACCGGGAACGACATATAGCCGTTGTGTACAAAATGTTTCAAATTCTGGTTGTAGCGCTGTAGCTGCAAATAATAAAGTGCCGCTTAATAATTTTTCACTTTCAAACGATGTTCTATTAGGAGTAAAGCTTCGTATTGGCGGTAGTATGGATTTTTCATTGATTCCAAATGGCGAATATCGAGCAGATGGTACTGGAAGTAGTTTGAATATTGTCGGTGATTTATCTTTAGATAAGAATCAAAATAACACAATTCAAATTAGTGATCCTGTTGATGGTTCAACGATTGGGTTGGATAATTTAATGGGTAAAATGGCATTTAATAACTCAATTGTTATTGGTCGTCATAGTTCTGGAGAGGGTGTTGTTAGCTTTAATACGGCAATTAACTTTAACCCTGATAAAAATGCAGCAGATGTGTTTAGAGCCAGAGATATAAACTTTTATCCTCCTTCTTCAGGTTCAAGTAAACGTTTAGGTGAACTTGCGATTACAGGTGGAAGACTAAACAGTAGTCTAAGTATTGTGCCTCGAAATGGTAATTTTACTAACTAACTTAGGGATGAGGTGTGAAATGTTTCATTTAAAATTTTTAACAGGTGCCTTATTGATGTTGGGGAGCCTAAATGTTCATGCTATTGACTCTAAGTTACGACCTCTAAATGACGAAGAGCTGGCAGCGACACAAGGCCAAGCTCTGATGAGTTTATCCTATATTGCTCCAGCTGATGCAGCAAATGCTGAAAGATTAAGAAATGGAGGGGCATCTAATATTGGTTTTTATCGTTTAGGGATGGAAGCAACGCTGGAATTAAATGCAAATATCAAGCGCTTACAATTGGGGTGTGGCGGTACGAATGGAGCAGATGGATGTGATATTGATTTACAGGATGTTGGTTTAAGCGGCGTGAAATTAGATAGTAATGGAGCTTTACTGCCTATGACTCGAGAAGAACGAGCAAGTTCATCCGCGAAATTAACGAACCCATTCATTGAGTTTGCGATTAAAAATCCAGGGCAAGCGTCTACAAGGGAGGTGGTTGGTTTACGTTTGAGTGCAGAAGATGCATTGGGCTTATTAACGATTGGTGATAACGATCTAGTTGATAGCAGTGGTAATAAAATTCCTAATGGTATTAACTCATTAAGTGGCTATGTTAAAACAAAAGCAACTTCAGGTGAAGTAATGACTACACCAACAATATTTGGTAAAGCGGGTGATCAAGTATTAAGAGGAATGGTTTACGCTGATATTCTAGGAGCTCTTTGTACTGGAGGTTGTGGTGAAGAGCCTTATAATGGTTTTACAAGCTTACCAGGTCATGCGAATACAACAGGCCTAAGTATTCCATCATTAAAAGCGAAATTTAATGTGCCAGATGCAATAATTACAGGTCAACGTATGAAATCTGCGACAATTCGGAACGTAAACACAACCAGTATTGATGATATTGTTATAAATAAAGATTCTGGTAAAATTCAATTGAAGTTGGATCGACCGGTATCTGTATTAGGCATTATTAATGTCTCTGAAATTTATATCCAAATGGAAACAAAAATTAAAAATTTAAGTGCAAATATTAATTTTGAAGAAAACTTAGGATATCTACATAATCTCCCAATTAATGGAGGGGGATTTTATTTAGGTTTGCAGAGACAAGCACTTAAGTGGCCTGGTGCTGAGGAGCAGGATATTGCTCAACCAGGATGGTGGATGTCATTTCAAAATCCCCTCGATCTAGGGTATTTGCAAGCTCCGGCAGGAAAAACTGTTGATATCAGTTCAGTTTATCCTCAAATTGCGAACTCAATTAGTGCATGGTTAAGCCGGGAGGAAAATAAAACGAGTGTGAATAGCCGAGAAGGGATTGAAGCGCTAGTTAATGGAGGATTACAGAAAACGATTCCTGATATTAACTTGGCTGGTAGAACTGCTTATGCAAATTTACAAGATGTCCCATTAGGAACTGTCCAAAATGTAGTAGCGAATTGTTACGGTACATTAAAAATGTGTTGATTTTAATAGAATCAAAAAAGGCGGTTTAATCCGCCTTTTTTATTTCAGGGGGAATTAAATTAAAATGTTAAATTTACGTGGCATACAACGAGTTTGTATTGTTGGTGGGGGAACAACTGGTTGGTTTTCAGCTTTAAGATTACGCCAAATTTTTAATCAATCTGTAGAGGTTGTAGTAATTTCAGCACCAGAGATTCCTATTGTTGGAGTTGGGGAGGGGGGAGTTGTTAATCTTCTAGATATTTTAGCTAAACTTGAAATAAACATTAAAGATTTTATTGATAATACGGGTTCAACTTTAAAGCTTGGGTTTCGATATGAACAATGGAATACTGGAAAGAAAGAAGACTACTATTACCATCTTTTTCCAAATATCGATACACCAGAAATGTGGGATGAAAATGGATATTATCCCTTTTTATCTCTATTGTTAAATAATGGCTTAAATATTAATAGCTATATGGAAGCATTGGAATTATGTGAGAATAAAGTACCTTTTAACAAAGTCATTGATTTATTAATTTCGGGGAATCATAATTTCACAGCTTCTTTACATTTTGATACTTTTAAAGTTGGGCAATATCTTAAAGAAATTGCATTACAAAGAAGTATTATTCATGTTGAAGATAAGGTAGAGGATTTTTGTTTAGATGCTGAAAAGGGTTCTGTAACTTCAATTCAGTGTCAAAATAGAAAAATTGATTGCGATTTTGTAATAGATGCTTCAGGATTTTCTAGACTTTTAATTGGGGGGAAGTTTAAGACTGATTGGATATCCTTTGCAGATACATTAATTATGAATAGAGCACTGCCTTTTCATTTATCACATAAAAAAGAAATAGAGTTAGTAACACGAGCAACTGCTTTAAGTTCTGGCTGGGTTTGGCAAATTCCATTACAGGAAAGAATAGGAGCTGGCTATGTATTTAATGACCAATTTTTGTCAGATGATCAAGCTCATGATGAAGTTGAAAAATGGCTAGGGGAAAAAATTGATCCAATACGTGTAATTAAATTTGAGGCAGGATATTTTCAAAAGGTATGGGTCAAAAATGTTGTGGCTCTTGGCCTAGCTTCTGGTTTTGTAGAGCCTCTAGAGGCGACCTCTATTGGACAAATGGTCACACAGTTAGAAACATTATCAAACTTTATCCTACACAATCATGGGGTTATTTCTGAACAAAATATAAATTATTTTAATAAGCAGAATGGACAATATTGGCGTGGGATTGGGGATTTCATTCGTATGCATTATGATACCCCAAGAGAGGATACACCTTTTTGGAAAGAGATGAAAAATGTGCCAATCTCACCTGAATATAAAGAATTAAAAGAGTGTTGGAAACATCGAACACCTCGATTGATAGATTTTGCTGAATATAGTTTAAGTGGAACACTTATGTTTGGTGTACCAAATTGGTTTGCTGTTGGAGTTGGAACAGGAGTTATAAAACCTGAATCAACGGCAGCTGAGTTGTATGCTTTATCTATAGATCAAAAGAGAAAATTAGCCCAACATTTACATAAGATGAAGCAAAAGTTAAGTTAGCATGATTTAATATTGTGATTTATAGAATTTATGTTAGACTAAGTTTTGTATATATTTTAAACATTTGTCTATGGATGAGGACAATGAATAAAAACAAAAAATTAGGATGTTTGTCGTTATTGTTATTAAGTCCATTGACTATGGCAATGCAACCGATGGATGACCAAAGTCTTTCTGCCATGACTGGACAGAATGGCTTAACCATTGGTGTTCAGGCGAATGTTCAATTCAATCAGTTGGCGATCATTGATAATGATGGCTTATCATATGGCGGTTATACTTCACCATCTTATACCAATCGAGCAGGTTTGGTCATTGCAGGTGTGGCGGGACAAGCGACAGCAATGCCTGTTAAGGTAACTGCTTTAAATGGTACCACTGAAACGACATTAGGCTTTAAGGCACTTGTTGATACTGATGCAGGAACCGCTGCCACAGGTGGCGCTTTTGCCAATATTGCATTGGGTTTGAATAACAATGTAACAGGGATTCGAATTTCTCCCTTTTCTATTTATACCGTTGGATCAGGTTCGCTTTCTAATTCGAGTGGAAGTACCTATACGCGCAATTCTATTTTTAGTTCAGGTACACTACTTAAAAGTGATGTAAAAGAATTACTTCGTGTTGGCGGCATTGATATTGTTTTTGCATCGAATAAGCCAAGTATAAATATTCAAATGGGTGCGGCTCCACAAGGCCATATGGTGATGTTTGATGGCGCAATCGAGTCAATTTGTGGCACAGGTACTGGCTGTAATATTATGCTAGTCTCGGACTATGCAACGTCTGGAAATTCGACTACGGCGCCTGTTGGGGCGAGTTTTAACTTTAAATTGACTGGAAATAATGGTAATCCTTTTGGTTTAAAAGGATTCTATGCTGGAATTTATGGTCCAACAGGGACAACGGATAAAGGTGGCGTGATTTTTGGAAATACAGGAACAAGTAATAAGTTCGATTTACAGTTAAATAATGTTCTGTTAGGTACAAGTGGTGCTCAACAAGCAGGTACTTTTAATAATTTACCCAATGCTTCTATTGGTAATATTGGTGTAACAGGTGCCTCTGTAACAAATCTACAAATGAAAGTGAGCGGGATGTAGTTACATCGCTTAGATCATAAAATAAATTTTAAAGCGGCTTAGGCCGCTTTTTTATTACATAGGGATAACTCTAACTTTAGCTTTGTTTTAAAAATTGGATAATCTCGTCTAATTGCTTGATTTTTTTCACTTGCCCCCACAGGGCTTGTGCTTCAGGATAGGCTTTGGTCATCATCCCTAGCCACTGCTTGTAGCGTCCTACCATGCCAATTTCAGTCTTATATTGACCACTTAAGAAGCGAAGTTGTAATTCCACCAAATCTGGCCAAGACAGCAATGCTTGATCCATATCTTGACGTACACACAAGGTTAAATCAGGGGTCGTCACAGCACCACGTCCGATCATGAGATCTTGGCAATGTGATTGCGCTAAACAGGCTTTCGCATCAGCATTGTTCCAGATCTCGCCGTTGGCAATCACATTGATGTTTAATGCTTCTGTAATGGGCTGAATTTTTTCCCAGTAGGCTGGTGGGGTATAGCCATCAGCCTTAGTCCGTGCATGAACCGTGAGCCAACTTGCACCTGCATCTTCAATCGCATGTGCATTATCCAAAGTATGATTTTCATCCAGATAGCCCAAACGCATTTTGGCTGAAACAGGAATGTGTCCAGGCACTGCATCACGAACAGCTTTGACCAATTGATGTACGGTTTCAGGCTCATCCAGTAGAACAGAACCACCACGATGGCGATTCACTGTTTTGGCTGGACAACCAAAATTCAGATCAATAGCGGGTGCGCCCAGTTCCACGACTTTGGCGGCATTGGCAGCGAGCATATCGGGGTTGTTACCAAGAAACTGTACATGTACAGGTGTACCTGCTGCAGTTTTGCCTCCATTTTTTAATTCAGGGCAAAAACTATCGTAGATATGATCTGGCAGGATGCTATCGGTAATACGGATAAACTCAGTCACGCACCAATCAAAACTGCCAACATGAGTGAGCACGTCACGCATGATCGGATCAGTCAGACCTTCCATTGGAGCGAGTACAAGTTTCACGATTTTTTACCTAGATAAGCGAAAACAGCGTTATACGCATTTTCAGATAGGCTGTCTAGTTTTTATTAAAATGTAAGAACTAGCGTCCTAAAATCATTTCTAAAACAAATTTACTGCCCATAAAACCAATGGCGAGCAGGACAAAACCAGTAATGGTAAAACGAATGGCTTTACGGCCACGCCAGCCAAATTTGTAATGCCCGATGAGCAAGGCGCCGTATAAGAACCATGAAATAATACTAAAGGCGGTTTTATGTGCCAGATGCTGAGCAAAGAAATTATCAATGGTGAAGAAACCAAATAACAAGGCTGCTGTCAGTAGACCAAAACCTGTGATAATCAAGTCAAATAACAGGGACTCCATCACTTGAAATGGCGGCAGTAAGTTCACCCAAATCCGTCGTTTTTGCTTCTTTTTTAGTTCCCGATCTTGGAACCAGAGCAACACAGCATGAATGGTTGCCATGAGCAAAACTGCATAGGCCGATAATGACAGAATAATATGTAAATCTAAGCCTAAGCTATGTTGTTCAATAATTTGATTCGGTTGGCTAAAGGCAAAACCTAAGATTAAACCAAAAGCGGCAACAGGTGTACCGATCAGGTTGAGTGGCAGAATTGGGCGGATCAGGCTCAAAATCAAACTCAGCGCTAACATCAGTCCTGAAGTAAATGACATCAGGTTAAAGACATCATAATTCACCCCAATCGGTGTCATCATGTCTTGGTAGAGCACAGTACTATGCAGTACTAACCCTAGTCCAACCATAAGACCATAACACCAAAGATTTGGACTACGTTTTGACATCAATCGAATAAACAAATACCAAAATGAACTGGTATAGGCGATGAGTGCCAAAATTGTGTAAACCAAGGGGAGACTGATCATGTCAAACCTTTTGCAGGAGGATGAATAATATTCACCATATAAGATATAAATTCGCTTCGAACTACAGTATCCTATAGCATCTTACGCATAAATTTTCTATTTTAAGAAAGATTTTTTTGCAACTAGCCATTTTAAGCGGATTTCGCAATGTTTGATACCTTAACAGAACGACTCACACAGAGTTTAAGAAATGTTACTGGCTCAGGGCAGCTGACCGAAGACAATATTAAAGATACCTTACGTGAAGTACGTATGGCACTTCTTGAAGCCGATGTGGCGTTACCTGTAACTCGTGAATTTATCGCGAAGGTTAAGGAAGAAGCGCTCGGTCAAGAGGTGATGACTCAGCTTTCCCCTGGTCAGGCATTTGTAAAGATTGTCTATGATGAACTCACCAAGATGATGGGTGAGGCCAATGAAACACTAGATTTAAGTGCAAAACCACCTGTTGTTGTTCTGCTTGCAGGTTTGCAAGGTGCGGGTAAAACCACAACGGCTGCAAAATTAGCGCGCTTCCTAAAAGAACGCCAAAAGAAAAAAGTCATGACTGTTTCTGCTGACGTGTATCGTCCAGCAGCGATCAAGCAGTTAGAAACTGTATCCAATGAAGTTGGTGTGGGTTTTATTGCTTCAGAAGCAACTGAAAAGCCAATTGATATTGTGAATCGTGCCATTGAACAAGCGAAAATCCAATTCGCTGATGTTTTGATTGTCGATACTGCAGGCCGTCTGCATGTCGATGAAGACATGATGGACGAGATCAAAGAATTACATGCTGCGGTTAAACCAACTGAGACCTTATTTGTTGTCGATGCGATGACAGGTCAGGATGCGGCCAATACAGCGAAAGCCTTTAATGATGCTTTAGCTTTAACTGGTGTGATCCTGACTAAAACGGATGGTGATGCACGCGGTGGTGCGGCACTTTCTGTTCGTGCCATCACAGGCAAGCCAATTAAATTCTTAGGGATTGGTGAAAAGCTAGATGCACTTGAGCCATTCCATCCAGATCGTGTTGCACAACGTATCTTGGGCATGGGTGACGTCCTTTCTTTGGTCGAAGAAGTTGAACGCAAAATCGACAAAGAAAAAGCCGAAAAAATGGCGAAGAAATTGCAGAAAGGCGGAACCTTCAACTTTGAAGATATGCTGATGCAATTTGAGCAAATGAGCAAAATGGGCGGCATGATGGGCTTCTTGGACAAGTTGCCTGGTATGAGCAATGCGGGTATTCAGGATGCGATTGAAAAAGCCAACCCTGAAAAACAAGTTAAGCGTATGGAAGCCATCATTCAGTCGATGACGATCAAAGAGCGTCGTAATCCTGATTTGATGAATCCAAGCCGTAAAAAACGTATTGCAGCCGGTTGTGGTATGGATGTGGCTGAGGTCAATAAGTTGATCAAGCAACAAGCGCAAATGGCGAAGATGATGAAGAAATTTGCCAATCCATCGGGTATGAGCAAAATGCTGAAATCATTAGGCAATATGCAAAAACAATTTGGTGGTGGTGGCGGTAATATGGGGCCTTTGTTTGGCAGTAATGACCAGAAAAAGTAAGCTCTATACATCCTAAAAAGGCGCTTGATGCGCCTTTTTTAATGCGAGCGTGCTGTATAAATTTAATACAAAACATCAACATTCAAGCTGCTTTAAAAGGAAGAAAATTAAAAATAAGTCTATGTTTTACATTGAAAAGTAGTGTTGAATATGTCACATAATTCAAAAAATAAGGTGTTTATTATACATTGTGAGCATGCAGATCCAGAACAACATTGGTATCACTGGCTAGAACAGCAATTGAAAAGTGAAGCAGTTGCGGTTGAGCGGATTTTTCTGGCTGATGCGAGTCACCCTGAAGCGGAGATTTGGCAAACCTGTTTGGATGCACAGTTAAAAGCGCTAAATGAGCAGAGTATTGTGGTGGCACATGGTTTGTCCTGTGTTGCGGTAGCTCGATTTCTAGCAAAGAAACTGAAGCAAACTACCTTGAAAGCAGGGGTGTTTATCGCAGCTTTTAATGATCCGATTTCACGAGATTCTGAGTTCAATACCTTTATTGAACATTCAACTTTTGAGAGTGGTGTATTGCGTGCCAATATTCAAAGACGTTTGGTTTTCTTTTCCAGTAATGATCCCATTGTGCCTGTACCACTGACTTTTAAATTTTCTAATTTACTCAATGCCCAACTGATTGAGGTGGCTCAAGCTGGGCATTTTCGGGCAGAAGATGGTTTTAGTGAGTTTCCACAATTACTACAGGTACTTCAAACTTTGCTCAAAGCTGAGTTTAGTTGAACATAGTGACGTAAGCCCTTGAGCAATAAATCGGATTCAACTTGGGGCTGATAATGGCTGAGGAACTTGGCGAATAAAGTAGCATCACCGCCAGTCAAAATCAGCTTTTTAGGGGATTGCTGCATAATTTGATCAATGGTACTGATCAAGCCCAGCAAAATACCATGATGCACCGCATCCACCGTATTATGTCCAGGTTTTAAATTATCAAAGGCAGAGTCAGGAATCTTAATGCCTTTGGTATTTTGAATCAGCGAGTCTCGTTGCAGATACAAGTTGGGTAGAATATAACCACCCAGATGTTGCAATCCTTCGACTAGATCAATGGTCAGGGCAGTGCCACAGCCAATCACACAAAAGTTTGCATCTGGCTTTGCCATGGCCAAGACTTGTAACCAGCGGTCAATCCCCAGTTGACTTGGAACATCATAGCCACACTTTAAACCTGCATATTCAGCATGGACTTTGGCAAAAATAATCGGAATATCCAAAATATCTAGAATTATGTGAATACGTTGGTTATTTTCCGAATCCAGAACCGAAGAAATCCCGACACGACTTAAATTTTGATGGCGGAAGTGCTGAATCAAGCCGAGCAATAAATCTGCAGGGGATTGCAGGTGTAATTCGGCCGCATGTTCAATGACTTGATCATGTGCAGTGATCCAATATTTTAAGCGGGTATTGCCGATATCCAGCCATAAACTTTTCATAGAATAATCATTTCCTCAAATCGAAGCGAGACGTAAACGACCTTGATAGAATTGTTGGGTTTGATCCGTTTTGATCAGTACCGCACCATCATTGGAAATTCCTTGAAAAAGTCCCTGAACTTTACCTTGGGTATATTCAAATTCAACTTGTTGATTCAGCCAAATCGCATGATGATTAAAACGTTCAGCTAAATTATAACTACCGTGTTCAAACCACTGTGCTGCCTGCTGGATTGCGGTATACAGTTCAGCAATCAGGGTTAAACGATCAATGTTGGCTAAACCGAGCATCTCCAAAGAGCTAATCGGTTGATCTGCATTTTCCACAGGGGGCGTGTTTAGGTTAATGCCGACACCGACAATTGCTTGATGAGGGGAAAGCGGTTCAACCAGAATTCCGCCCCATTTTCCTTGTGGGCTATATAAATCATTTGGCCATTTGACTTGTAATGTTAAGCCATGCAAGCTTGGCATCTGTAAAATATTCAGAGCAACTTCAAGGGCAAGGCGACCATCCAGTGCAGTTTTGCTTTGAATCAGTGTGCTTAAATAAATATTGCCTTCAGGAGAGGCCCATTGTCGTTGGTGTTGACCTCGACCTTGTGTTTGTAGTGCACTGCAGACCAATCCTGTCGTTATGCCTTTTTGCGCAATTTCACGCATATCATCATTGGTCGAGGTTGTGGTTGTTTTGAGTAGCACCACTTCTGGATATTGATTTTTTGCGTTCAATAATTGCTGAAGCTGGCGGGTTGCGAAATCATCCATCATTTTTACAAGTAGAGTGGTCATGTGTTTATGGAGTTAATCATATATTTGCTGATTGGCGCAATTGCTGGATTTGCTGCGGGGCTATTCGGTGTGGGTGGTGGCTTAATTATTGTGCCAATTTTATATATTGTCTTTACCCAAATGAATTATGACCCGAATGTGATTATGCATATTGCAGTTGGAACTTCATTGGCAACCATTATTGTGACCTCGATCAGTTCGGTGATGGCACATCATAAAAAAGGGGCAGTGTTATGGCCTGTGTTCCGCAATTTAGCACCAGGCTTGGTGCTCGGTTCGTTTCTGGGGGCGGGTGTGGCTGATCTGATGTCAGGACAGCATTTACAGTTGGTGATTGGTGTCTTCGCCGTCTGGATGGCTTACAAGATGTTTAGAGGTGCAAATGCAGTGGTTGATCCAAATCGTCATTTACCGTCAGCGCCTTTACAACTTGCCGCGGGTGGTGGCATTGGGGTGGCATCCGCGATTTTTGGCATTGGTGGGGGTAGCCTCACCGTACCTTATCTCAATCGACATGGTGTGGTGATGCAAAAGGCAGTGGCGACCTCCGCAGCCTGTGGCTTACCCATCGCAGTTGCGGGAGCAATTGGCTTTATGTGGTTTGGTGCCAAAGAGCAGATTGAAGTGCCGAACACGATTGGTTATGTGCATATCTATGCTTTCTTGGGTATTAGTGTGATGAGTTTTATCACCGCAAAATTTGGCGCCAAAGTTGCACATCGTTTGTCGCCAGCCATGCTGAAAAAATGTTTTGCAGGTCTATTGGTGGTGGTTGGCAGCTATTTTATTTATAAAGGCCTGATCTGATCTAATTTTTTTATTGAGTAAGGCCATAATGTACTTCAATGGTGGCAATCAAGGTTTCGACCAGAAGAAGTACATCATCTTGCTGGCGTGCATCGATAAAGAATAGCGGATAATTCAGTTCTCTGGCTGCCAGCCAATCACGATACATGGATAAGGTGCGTTCTGGCATACGGTCAATATGGGTAATTGCAATCACAATATTATGACCAAAGGGCTGAAATGCTTGAAGATATTGCTCTAAATCCAGTAAAGGATTTTCAGCAGCATGGTCAATCATGACGATTGTTCCGATTGCGCCCTTACAGATCACTGCCCAAATAAAATCAAAGCGGTCTTGCCCAGGCGTACCATATAAACCAACCTTAACACCATCGTCCAACGTTAGCTCACCATAATCAATGCCAACAGTGGTCAGTAATTTGTCATGGGACTCGGTATCGGTGTTCAATGCTTCGGTACTGAGTACCTCAATTTCAGACAACGCTTTGATCGCCGTGGATTTACCTGAACCCATGGTGCCACCGAAGACAATTTTATATTGATGTAGAATCATAGAAGTATCCTCGATTAAAAGCCTAAACGATGGCGTAAGCGACCAAATAGTTTTTTCATAAAATGCTGTTCTGTTTCACTTTGCTGAGTTTGCGGGCGATATTTTGCCTGTTGATCTTTAATTAGCGTTCCACACTGTGCACCCAAGCATGCTGCAACAAAGTGTCTGACTTTCTGTTCGGGGAGGTTAAGTTGTTGGGCAACTATGCTGATCTGTGCACCTTGTGCAAAACAGGCTGCCATCCGCAAGATATCTTGGCGATCATGTTTGTTTTTGGGTTGTGGCCAGAATTGCAGATAAAAACTTGAGGCAAAGGTTGGACAGAGTTCCTCAAAATCCATAGAGGTCCAAAGTAAATGCCAAAGCCATTGTTGTAAGTCTTGCTGAGCTGCATCTGCAATCCAATGCAAATTATTCTGTGTGGCATAGGTATAGTTCAGGCTTGGGTCGGTTTGAAAGGAATGAAATTCAGGATGTTGCCACAGCCATTGATTGCGTGGGTCGGCAATGGCGAGTAGTCCTTGGTTATCAAACAGCTGAATCTTGCCATTCTTAGGATTTTGAATTTCTTGCAACACGTCTTTAATTTGTTTGCGATGAAAGATTGGCACATCTTCAGTTTCGATATTTTCTGATGCTTGATTTAAGCGTTCATCCAGATGAAGGCTCAGCCAGTGATGCAAGGAATGAAGATGGTTCAAGGGCAGAAATAGGGTGTCATCTTCGATGGCGCTATTTTTATCAGCATCATTGGCAATTTTCAGCACATTGATTTTATTGTTTTGCAGTAGGCTCTTGATATTGGGTGAGTCAAAAAATACTTGGTGAATCATGAGAATATCAAGTTGTGGCTCGGCAATATTGCTCCAATTGATTTGGACATGCTGCGGCACAGCCGTTTGAACTTGTTGTTTTAACTCATTCAAGGCTCTGAGACTGAGTCCAAAAATGGCAATATTGACGGCTTGATGAACACCCATGTTATGACTCATCTATGTATGTACTGAGCAATTCAGTAGGAGATTTAAAATGCGATACCATTAATGAAAATATTATTTTTTGTGACATGTATCAATTAAAAAGCGATAAGAGAATGTCTTTTCAGATGTGTGGTTAAATATCAGGCGCAAGCATAAATATTTGATATTCAATATAGAAAAACTGAGTGTTTAGTACATATTGAGAATTATATTGCGATTTTTTAGCGCAATTGGCTTAAAAAGCAATAAAATTGTCAGACAATGATATAGAATTTATGGGGCGAGATCAGTTAAAACAAAAAAGCGCAAACAGCATTGAATCAATGCGTATAACAAAGATAGCGAGGGGCTCATGAATCTCGAAGAGGCTGATAGTCTTTCTGAACAGATTGCAAAGTATATTAGTGAACAAATTATTAGTGGTGAGCTGGTTGAAGGCGAACGCATTCAAGAGTTGCGCATTGCCAAAGAATTAGATGTCAGTCGAGGCTCGGTTCGCGAAGCACTGTTGTTACTGGAGCGGACTTATTTAATTGAAATTTTTCCACGTCGTGGCGCGATCGTCTCTGAAATGTCAGCGCAACAGGTCAAAGCTCTATTTGATACCAATGTGATGGTACTCGGGCATATTGTGCAGCGGATTAGCGAAACCTGGCGAGTCAATGAGGCGGAGCAACTGCAAGCGTTATTGGATCAACTGGTCGAGTTTGTTCGTGCGGGCGATATCGAAAAATTTTACGATGCAATCTTTAAATATCTGGCAGACCAGCATGAAATGGTGGCGAATCCCTATTTGATGCAATTCTATAAAGAACTACTGCCATCGTTACGCCGTAGCTATTTTTTGACCTTAAATACTTCACGTCGAGAGCTACAAGAATCGTTTACCCTGTTTAAGTTAGTGATTGATGCTATTTTGATCCGAAAATCACAACAAGCTGCTTTATTTATGGAAGATTTTTGTCGACACTTGCGCAACCTTGTGTTGGAATCTCTGACACGTATGAAACAGATTGAATTGGCTTGGGCTAGACGCTCACGCCGCTAGTTAGGGCAGTATGCGTTTAAGCAGTTTAAAACTTTCAGGCTTTAAATCTTTCGCCGATAGTACAACATTACATTTTAAGGCCAACCGTACTGCAGTGGTTGGGCCGAACGGTTGTGGTAAATCAAATGTCATCGATGCAATTCGCTGGGTTATGGGCGAGTCCAACGCACGTCAATTGCGCGGTGGCAGTATGCAGGATGTCATTTTTACCGGAACAGCCAAACGCAAACCTGTCGGGGTTGCCAGTGTTGAACTTCGTTTTGACAATACCTATGGCAAATTAGGTGGTGCTTATAATGCTTATAGCGAGCTGGCTGTCCGTCGCCAAGTCACCCGTGAAGGTAAATCTGAATATTTCTTAAATGGCACACGTTGCCGTCGTCGTGATATCACTGATATTTTCTTGGGTACAGGTTTAGGGCCGCGCTCTTATGCGGTGATTGAGCAGGGCATGATTAACCGTCTGGTCGATGCCAAGCCTGAAGAAATGCGCGTGTTTATTGAAGAAGCGGCAGGAGTGTCTCGGTATCAGGCGCGTCGTCGTGAAACCTTGCAGCACTTAGAGCATACTGAGCAAAATCTGGCGCGTTTAGACGATATTGCTGCTGAACTAAAATCCCAACTGAGAAGCTTAAAGCGCCAGTCTGAAGCCGCAATTCAATATAAGACCTTAGAAGGGCAGATTCGAACTTTAAAAATTGAAATTCTTTCGTTCCAAGCCAATCAAAGTCAAAAGCTACAACAAGAATATACCGTTGAAATGACGGCATTGGGTGAAAACTTTAAGTTAGTTCGTTCAGAATCTCAAACAATTGAACACGATCTTGAAGCCACCAGTGCTTTATTCCAACGCTTAATTCAGCAGTCTTCACCCTTGCAGCATGAATGGCAACAGGCCGAGAAAAAACTGTCTGAATTAAAAATGACCTTGGAACAAAAACAGAGTTTATTCCAGCAAAACAGTACCAGCTTGCTGCAACTTGAACAGCAGAAAGTACAAACCAAAGATCGTCTGCAACTCTCTGAATTACAGGTTGAAACCTTAAGCACTCAATTTGATGAGCAAAATGAAAGCTTGCTTGCCTTAGAGCAGCAGACACAAACGGCTGAGCAAAATTTTACTGATGTTCAGGCACAGCACAAGCAAGCACAACAGCAATTTGAACAACTGAAAGCCCAAGTCGATCAGCAACAACAGAAAAAGTTGCAGATGGCAGCGCAAATTGAGCAGTTGGGTAAGAATGTTCTGCGGATTGAGCAGCAAAAGCAGACCTTGCAAACGCAAAGCACTCAGATTCGTGCTCAGGTTCAGGATGATGAACAGGCGCAGTTAGAACAATTACAGCAGCAACTGCAACAGGAAATAATTGCGTTAGAAACCGCGATTGAGCAATTACAGCAGGATGTTCAGACCCAGCAAGATCAACAACAGTTGCAGAAGGCTGATGTGCAGAGTCTGAAAACCGAGATTCAGGTTTTATTGTCTGAACAAAAGAACTTAACTCAGCTCGTCGCAAAGCAAAGTCTGAAGCATGATCAAAATGCAGTTCGATTGATGCAAAGCCTACGTTTAAGCACTCAAGCTAAAGCGCATGCAAACATTATTGAGAAGTTCTTGGCCAAGTGGCTGCAAGCGCATTTACTGGATGGTGAACAGTCATTTCAGGAAGGTGTGGCTCGACAGTTAAAGAATCCCTCTTGCGGAACTACAACCGTTCCTCATCCCTTTGATAAAGGGAGGAGTTTCCCTCTTTCTCAAAGAGGGGTTAGGGGAGATTTAAAATATCTATCAGATTGGATCGAAGCCCCACAATCTTCACTCTGGGCCAATGTAGCCGTTGCAGAGAATTTAGCGATTGCGTTGGAACGTCAAGCGGATCTCCAGCATACACAATCCATTTTAACGCTTGATGGTTATCATGTCGGCGCCGATTGGGTGATTGCGCTGCACTATGATGAAGACAGTCAAACTGCGCAGGGCATGCTCAGTCATCGAGTCCGTTTAGAAGAAATTGAACAGCAACTGGCACAGCAACAACCGCAGTTGCTTGATTTGGAACATCAGTTTTCTCAACAGCAGCAAACGTTGCAACAGAAGCAGCAGACTTTGCAGCAACAACAGCAGAGTTTGAAACAAAAGCAAAAAGAGTTACAACAGCTGGATGTGCAAATTGCCAAACTGCAAAGTACGGCACAGGCCTTTGTGTTGCAGCAACAGCAATTGGCAGATCAACTGAAACAACTTGATGCGCAGCTTGAAGAAGATGCCATGCAGCGTGATGATCTAGAAATTGATCTGCATGCATTAGCAATCAAATTAGAAGCTGTATTGCCGAATTATAAAACTTTGCAATTTCAGGTTGAAAACTTGAATGAACAGTTGGATGAGCAACAACAGCAGTTGAGTCAGCAACAGCAGCAACGTGAAGCTTTACGTCGTCAAACCTCGCAAGCCAATCAACAAATTGAATTGTTAGAGAAAGATATCTCGTTCCTGAAAACGCAATATCGTCAAATCATTGAACAAATCGAGCAGGCCAAGAAGTTTGTTGATCCGATTCAGCTTGAGCTACCAAACTTGGAATCGCAATTCCAACAGCAATTCCAGCAAACCGAAAAGCTGCAAAAAACCTGGAATGAATGGCAACTTGAACTCAATCAAGTGCAAGAGAAACAGCAGCAACTGACGGAACAACGCCATCTAGCCCAACAAAAAGATGAGCAGGTGCGCGAGCAGCTGGAACAAAAGCGCTTGGCTTGGCAGGCGGCGAAATCAGATCGTGAACATTATCTGGAACAGTTGAAAGAACTTAATGCGGAAGCTTTATCTGATCTGTCAATTGAAATTAAAGATCATCAGCAGAAACTGGAAAAAGCCCAGCAGCAATTCGAGAAAATCGGTGCAGTCAATTTGGCGGCTTCATTGGAATATGAGGAAGTGTCGCAACGTTTTGATGAGTTGAGTCATCAGATGCAGGATCTACAAATTACGGTTGATCAGCTCAAAGATGCGATGAAAAGCATTGATCAGGAAACCCGTAAACTGTTTATGACGACTTTTGATCAGGTCAATCAAGAGTTACAACTGCTATTTCCAAAGGTGTTTGGTGGTGGTGAAGCGACTCTAAGCCTTGAAGATGATTGGCAGTCTGGGGTCAAACTGATGGCGCGTCCACCCGGCAAGCGTAACAGTTCCTTGGCCTTGCTTTCAGGTGGTGAAAAGACCTTAACCGCTTTGGCTTTGGTGTTTGCAATCTTTAGATTGAACCCTGCACCGTTCTGCGTACTGGACGAAGTTGATGCGCCACTTGATGATGCCAATGTACAACGGTATTGTAATTTGGTAAAAGAGCTTTCTGAACAAGTGCAATTCATTTACATTACACATAATAAATTGGCGATGACAATGGCAACTGATTTACTTGGAGTCACCATGCCAGAGCCAGGTACATCAAAATTAGTGACTGTCGATTTAGAACAGGCAAAAGAATACGGGTTAGTTGCGGAGTCTTAGTATGGAAATGAATACAATAATAGGCATTGTTGCCGCCGTTGCGATTATGCTCGTTGGTTTAATCATGATTTTAAGAAAACCAAAACCAGTTGAGCCGTCATTAGAAGCAGAGTTACATATTAATCCTGAAAGTCAGCAACCTGTGATCCCACGTCACGTACGTGACCAGCTTTTACAAAATGAAGTAGTGACCACAACTGAGCGTGTTGAGCCAAGTTTAAATACTGAAGCAATTGTATCGGAGCATGTGGCAGAGCAAGCCGTTGATGCAACTAGTGTTGAAACCAAAACGACGGAAGTAGAAACTGCTAAAGCAGATGAGGCTGTTGAAGCTGTAGCAGAGCTGGAAGCGGCTCGAAAAGATGAGACAGTAGCAGCCGAAGCAGAAACAGCAATCGTCTCTGAAAATGTAGAAGCTACAGAGAAAGCAGAGGAAAGCAAAGCGGAAGCTGAGCTGAGCTTAAATCCAAATATTGAAACCGTCGCGATTGAAGAGTTTGATGGCGAAAGTAATATTCTGGATGTGCATTTACATGAACAGCAACGCTATGATGATGAAAGTGCTTTAGCAACTGCAGAGCAAATCATTGCCCTGAATGTTTATCCGAATCCACGCCGTGCCTTGTCAGGTGATAAAGCACTTAAAGTATTATTGAAATACGGTTTACGTTTCGGTGAAATGTCATGTTTCCATCGTTATGAAAATACCGATGAACCAAGTGCCTTGATGTTCTCAGTATTGCGTATGACGGATAATGGCCCAGCTGGTTTTGATCTGGAAACCTTATCTGGTGAGCAGGTGCAAGGTCTTGCATTCTTCTTGGCATTACCAAACAGCAAGGCGGTTACGGGTTATGACATGATGACCAGTATTGCGGGTTTAATTGCGCGTGAAGTCGATGGTAAGGTCTATGATGAAAATAATCTGGAATTTACGCCGCAGTTAAAAGAACATTGGCGTCATCACGTGATTGATTATCGTCCAAATCAAGCAACAGCTTAATGAATCTTTTATAATAAATTCAGTGAAAAGTTATAGGGCGGTTTTTCCGCCCTTTTATATGGTGAAATTTAAATGGAACACAACTCAGTCATTGAGCAAATGCGTCAGTTGATTCAACTGATTGCAAAACACAATCATGCTTACTATGTGATGGATCAACCCTCCATTTCTGATAGTGAATATGACCATTTATTTCATCAACTGAAAGCCTTAGAACAACAACATCCAGAATGTATTCAGGCGGATACACCGACCAATAAAGTCGGTGGTCAAGCGCTGTCAAAATTTGAAAGTGTGACTCATGCGGTGCCAATGCTGTCATTGGGCAATGTCTTTAATCAGGAAGATCTGTTTGCCTTTGCGCGCCGTATTGATGAACGTTTACCGAATCAAAAAGTCCAGTATGACGTTGAACTGAAACTCGATGGTTTAGCGATTTCACTGTGGTATGAAAATGGTGTCTTGGTTCGTGGTGTCACTCGTGGTGACGGTGAGACAGGCGAGGATATTACCCAGAATGTTAAAACCATTCGGAATTTGCCGAAAGTATTATCCAGTCAACATCAAGCGATTCCAGAGTTTCTGGAGGTTCGTGGTGAAGTATTGATGCCAAAGCAAGGCTTTGAAAAGCTCAATGCTGATCAGGAAGCCAAAGGTGACAAGACCTTTGCCAATCCGCGTAACGCTGCAGCAGGAAGCTTGCGTCAGCTTGATCCAAATATTGCAGCTTCACGTCCATTGGCGTTCTATGCTTATGGAATTGCGCAGTGTGTACCGAATCATGGTCTTGAAACCATGCATGACAGTTTGCACTGGTTAACCCGATTTGGTTTTGAAATTGCAGAACGTCAATTTCTGTGTGCTTCGATTGAAGAAGTACAACAACGTTATGAACAGATTCAGCAAGAACGCCCAGACCTCAAGGTTGAAATTGACGGTATGGTGATTAAGGTGGACAGCCTTAAACAGCAACAACAGCTCGGCTTTCTGAGTCGTGAACCGCGTTGGGCAACGGCCTATAAATTCCCAGCTCAGGCTGCACTCACCAAAGTTGAAAATATTGATTGGCAAGTGGGGCGTACAGGCACACTAACACCTGTCGCGCGTTTAGCACCCGTCTTTGTTGGTGGGGTAACCGTATCAAATGTGACCTTGCATAATATTGGTGAAATCCATCGTTTAGATGTGCGTGTTGGCGATACTGTGAGTGTCTACCGTACCGGTGATGTGATTCCAAAAGTTGAGAAAGTTTGGGCTGAGTTCCGACCTGCCGATGCGGAGATGGTTCATCTTCCGACCAATTGTCCAGTTTGTGATTCACCCGTGGTGATGCCAGAAGGTGAGGCCTTAGCACGTTGTTCAGGTGGCCTGTATTGTGCAGCACAACGGATCGAAGCCATTCGTCACTTTGTTTCACGTAAAGCGCTGGATATTGAGGGCTTGGGTGATCGTTGGGTCGAGTCACTTTTGCATCTCGACTTGCTCAAAGATGTGGCTGATATTTATCATTTACACGAGCATCGTGACACCTTATTGACCATCGAAAAAATGGGTGAGAAATCAGTTCAGAACTTGATTGATGCGATTGAAGCGAGCAAGAAAACCACTTTGGCGCGTTTTATCTATGCCTTGGGGATTCGTGGTGTTGGTGAAACCACAGCACGTATGTTGGCCAATACCTTCCAGACGCTTGAAGCGTTGAAAGCTGCGGATATTGAAGCCCTCAAGAAAACCCCTGATGTCGGTGATATTACTGCAGAATGGATTGCCGACTTTTTCCAAGCACCGCATAACATCGAAGTGTTGGATCGTTTGATGGCAGCAGGCATTCATTGGGATGCACCGACTGCACCAACGCGTCAGCCTTTGAATGGTGAGAGTTGGGTGGTCACAGGTACATTGGAAAGTATGGGGCGTGACGAAGCAACGCAGAAACTTCAAGCCTTGGGTGCGCGTGTCAGTGGTAGTGTGTCTAGTAAAACCAAATGTGTGGTTGCTGGTGAGAAAGCAGGTAGTAAGCTGGATAAAGCGCAAAAACTTGAAATTCGAGTGTTGAATGAGCAAGAGTTTTTAGAGTTTTTGCAGCAGTATGAAGTCTGATTCTCTATCTAAATTTTGAGTCAACACGAACTGATAAAAAAGGCGGCATTTATGCCGCCTTTTTCTGATATTAAATATATTTTTTCACAATGCCATCATCCAGCAATTGCTGGAAATGCTCACAGACACTCTCACGCACATCGCGATATTCAATGCCGAGTTCTTTGACGCTACGTTGCGCATTAAAATAGATTGGATAACCCATATTTAATTTTACAAACTCACGTGAATGACCGAGGATTGGCGCCACAAAAGCAAAAGCGGTCTTTGGCACAGTAAAGTGTGGCAATGGGAATTTATAACCAAACTTTTGTGTGAGTGCTTTGCCCATATCCAATAAGCTGAGTGTGCCACCACAAATAATATAACGGCCTTGTGCTTTTGGATTCAGTGCTGCCGCCACATGTGCATCCGCAACATCACGTACATCGACAATACCATTCCACATCGGCGGTACACCAAATAAGGTGGTGCCATTACCAAACTGTTGTAATACTTCAATACTACCTGACTGGCTCGCATCGGTGAGGGAAGGCCCCATCACTAAGGCGGGATTAATACAGACTAAATCCCAACGACTTTGTTGTTCAGCCATTTCCCATGCTTTGCGCTCAGCAGCAACTTTTGAATAAGGGTAGGGCTGATGGGTTTCACTACTGGTATTGTTCCAATGGCTCTCATCAAATTCATTATTGGCGGTATTTTGAATCTCAACTGCATCGCCATAGGTTGAAGCAATGCTTGATGTCAGCACCACACGTTTGACCGATTCAGTGCGATTGACACTGTCTAATACGTTTTCTGTGCCTTTCACCGCAGGCTCAATAATGTCTTTGACTGCATCTTTATAATTGGTCACCACAAATGGAGATGCGGTATGAATCACGATTTCACAATCTTGCATTGCATCATCAAATGAACGCGGTTCAAGCAAATCTGCTTTAAAAAATTCAATCTTCCCAGAAGATTGATCTGCCAGATTATATAAATGCTGAATCTTATTTTTCTTTGATGGGTCACGCACTGTAGCATGAACCGTATAGCCTTGATTCAACAGACGTTCAATAATCCAGCCTGCAATATAACCCGTCGCGCCAGTGACCAAAATTGGTTTGCTTTTATCCATTGTGGTTTCCACATTATGTTTTTGTGATTGCTGTTATTTACCGAATTTTGCTTAAACAAACAACAGCTGAGCAGTCATTTTTTATGCTTTTTTGATCAAAACATCGGCGAAATAAGAAGCATTGCTAATCGTTACAAAAAATCAAACAAATGATTTTCAATGGAATTATCTCTTTTTAAAGTGATAAATGATATGCAAGGGCTTATTTTATTTAGATAAATTGGGCTAATTAGAACTGTAAATGCGTATGTTTCTCATTTTAATTTTATAAAAATCATAAACTTACACACTTTTATTTTTGCAATTCTATTGTAACTTGGCCATAATATTGTCATTCGATAGGAGTAAGTATTATGCGTGGCAATCCCGAAGTCATCGACTATTTAAATATGCTCATTGGCGGTGAATTGGCTGCTCGTGATCAATATTTAATTCATTCAAGAATGTACGAAGATTGGGGCCTGAGCAAAATCTACGAGCGTATTGACCATGAAATGCAAGAAGAAGCATCTCATGCGGATTCAATCATTCGTCGTGTGTTGTTCTTAGGTGCTCAACCGAACATGAATCGTGAAGATATTAATGTCGGCAACGATGTTGTTAGTTGCTTAAAAGCGGATTTGGCACTTGAATATCATGTACGTGAAAAACTTGCGACAGGTATCAAACTGTGTGAAGAAAAAGGCGACTTTATCAGCCGTGATATGTTGCGTCAGCAACTTTCTGACACAGAAGAAGATCATACCTATTGGTTAGAAAAGCAATTACGTTTAATTGAATTGATTGGTTTGCAGAACTATATTCAATCACAAATTTAATCGATTAGATTGAAATTGTGATGCATAAAAAGAGAACTTCAAATGGAGTTCTCTTTTTATTTTAGGGGGGATAAATTGTTTACTCTACTGTCAGACTAAGACTTAGAATTTTTTACTATAGTTCACGAATAAACGATCTTCGCCAAAGTCATTGCCATGTTTCACATCATAGTCAATGCGAATGTACTGTAGTGCAAAACCTTTGAGATAAGGCTGCTGAAAAGTATAGTTCACAATAATATTGGACTCGGTTTCATGATTTTTGTCACCATTGGCTGCCTTAAAATCATGACCATAGACATATTTCACCATCGCATTTAGCCCAGGCACATAGTCCTTAAAATCATAGCCATAGATCAGGTGATAAGACTTTTCATTTTTTTTGAAGAAGCCTGTGGCATTCCAGTTGATAAAATAGGTTTCAGGCAGGAAACCATCAGGTAACGGATAGGCAGACTCTCCGATAATCTGTTGATAGCCCAAACCAAAAGACTGATTATTCACTTTCAGCATTTCCAAGATTCCAATATTTTGCGCATCAATATCAAAGTTGCTACCGTCATTTTTGGCATTGAAATATTTAAACTTAGAATTCAGCGTGAAGTTGGCTTGTTTCCATGTATGGTCTAGCCCAAGGTAGTGTTTATTGTAGAGGTCTTCTAAATTACCAAAGTAGTATTCGGCCTTCAGCGATGGCGTGAGTTGATAACGCAGATCCAGATAATTCAAACCATCAGAATATTCAGTTTTGCCATTGGCAGTAAAAGAAAATTTCTTAAAATCTTCTTCATTACGCGGTGACACTTTGGTCACTCGGCCTATTTCGGCATAGAGCTGATCAGAAAGCTGTGACTTTAAATTAGTCCCCCAATATGATGCCAACAACTGGCGACTGGCATCCACCGCCGTCACAGGAAGATCCAGCCAGAGTTCACCGACACTGAGCAGTGTTTTGTCGTAACCCAGTTTGAGGGTCGCGCCATATTTTAAATAGTCAGATGCTTGTGATTGGGTTTGGGGATCAAAGGGCAACACCGTATCCGCCACATGCTTGTCTTTGCTTAAACGTACTGCATATTGCACCGAAGCATCCGCCCCGATGGTGATTGCTTTGTCTGCGATTTGTAGGGGAGTATCCTGCATATTTGATTTGTAGAATAAAGACGCTGCCTGTGACCAGCTACCGGTATCTTTCAGGCTTGGATTGTCATAGTCACGATTAATATAGGCATTTTTAAGTGTGAATTTCCATTGATCTTGAGTTGGCTGAGCTGTCTCCGCAGCCAAAGCAACCGAGCTAGACCAGCTACCCATTGCCAATAGGGTTGCAACCGTTAAACGCGTAGGGGAAAAGCGCTGTAATAATTTCATAGTCCATATCCGAAGTCAGTGCGCCAGTCCTCGGCGCACATGGTTTTATTGCTGAGTCAGTGAAGATTGTGGGTTAAAGCTCGTCGCAGGTTGAGCCGCTACCGAGACTTTTAAATTCACCAAGAAGATGGCGAGAGCCGCAATAATGCCGGGAATCGCGATGGCGAGAAAATTCATTTGATGAGGCAATTCAAAGGTCAGCAGAGCACCAGTTAGGACAGGGCCGATGATGGCACCGATTCGGCCAATACCCGAAGCCCATCCCATCCCAGTTGAACGTACTGCGGTTGGGTAGAATTGCGCCACAAAGGTATAGAGCAGAATCTGTGAGCCAATCGTAGCTGCGCCTGCGATTGCAATCAGGCTGTATAAAATAAATTGTGGGCTATTAAAACCAAGTAAGATCAGGGCAGCCGCGCCGATCACAAACATGCTGGTAATCACGGGTTTTAAGTGGAATTTATCCGCTAATGCACCACCGCCAATCGCGCCAACCATACCTCCAATATTCAGTGCAAACAGGAACAGCATACTGGCACCTAAAGAATAACCCGCCTGTAACATCAGTTTTGGTAACCAACTACCTAATGCATAGACCATCAACAGACACATAAAGAAGGCTACCCAAAACATAAAGGTGCTGAAACTACGACCTTGTTGGAATAGGGCGCGAACGGGCGCATCAGTCGTGGTAGTTTCATTTAGAACCAGTTCAGAATGATTGCTTAATTCAGTTTCGGGTGCGATTTTACTGACAATCATTTTGGCTTGATCGTGATGATTCGATTTCACTAAGAAAGCCAGTGATTCAGGCAGAAATTTCCAGATCACAGGCAACAGTAACAGCGGAATGCCCGCAATTAAAAACATGATCTGCCAACCCATATCTTTGACTAACCATGCACCCAGTAAGGCAGAACTCATCCCGCCTATGGCATAGCCACTAAACATCAGTGCGACTAAGGTACTGCGGATTTTTTTCGGCGCATATTCAGTCATCAGAGCCACGACATTCGGCATTACACCACCAATGCCAAGCCCTGCGATAAATCGTAAAATGGCAAATTCAGTGGGGCTTTTCGCAAAAGCACCCAAGAAGGTAAAGCCACTAAATAAAGTGACACAGATCATAATGGTTTTTTTACGCCCCAGTTTGTCTGAAAGCGTGCCAAAAATCATGGCACCAAACATCATCCCGAACAAAGCTGCGCTGGCAAGCAATCCCGCTTGCACTGCAGTCAGTGACCATTGCTGCATCAACAAGGGTAGAGCTACCCCGTAAATCACCAGATCATAACCGTCAAAAATAATAATGATGAGACACCAGATTAATACTTTCCAGTGGAATGCCGTAAAACGGGCTTTATCAATAATGTCATTAATATTGACCTTATGTGTATCCATTGCTTCACCTCCAATTTGTGAAGTACCGAGTTATTTTTTATTAAGCTATTTTGTTATTGGGTGAGAGTCAAAAACCTAATTGATATATCTTTATGTCTTTAAGGTATTGTGACTTTATTTGATTAATATATTGAAATTTATGAATTTATTGTTTTTGTTTTAATTTATTTTTAAATATGGGTGAAATATTAAATGGTGAGAATTTTAACTATTTTATGATGTTTAAATCTCATTTTTGCAATTGAAAAATCACTAAATAAACTTATAGCGTGATTAAAATAAGTCAGATTATTTTATTTTACCTATTGGTTAAAATAATAAAAATAATGATGAGCATTTAATTAAGTTGAATGAGGGGGAGACTTTAAAGTGAGATTTTTAAAATTGCCTTACTGAATTTTGATTGCTTAGCTTTAGTGGGCAAAGCAGTCTGTTATTCGAGAGTAAGGCGGAGAGTCGAGGGAGTTGTTCTCTTTTTTCTTATGCAGATTGTGTTGGCTTACGCTGGGTGAGAATGAAATGAGCAATCACCCCAATACAAATGCCCCAAAACACTGAGCTTAATCCTAAAAAATGCATCCCTGAAGCTGTGGCAAGAAAGGTAATCAGTGCGGCATCGCGCTGTTGGTCATTTTTCATAGCAACGGCAATATTGGTGGAAATTGCACCCAACAAAGCCAAGCCTGCTAACGCAGCAACCAATTCTTTCGGCAGTAAGCTAAACAGCATCACAATACTGCCCGCAAACAGCCCACCGAGAATATAGAAAATTCCATTGGCAATCCCTGCGATATAGCGTTTTTCTTTCAGTTCATGCGCATCTTTACCCATACATAATGCTGCTGTAATGGAAGCGAGTACAATGGTAATACCGCCAACACAAGCCACGGCTAAAGAGGCAATACTGGTTGCAGCAATAATTGGTTTGGCAGGCGTGTCATAGCCACTCAGTTTCATAATCGCCATACCCGGTAAAAATTGACCTGTTAGACTCACCAAAATCAAGGGCAGTGCCAGATTCAAGGTCGAACCCCATGTCCATTCAGGGCTGATCCATTGTGGAATGGCAAGGTTAAAACTGATTTCAACAGGATTCATTTTACCCAGAACCAAGCTCAAAAAAATTCCAGCAGCCAATACCCAAATCATGGTGTAGCGAGGCATCAGCCGTTTAGCGATCAGAAACACAATCAACATGCTAAACACAATCAGTGGCATGCTATCTGTGGCTGTAAACAGATTAATGCCAAATTGGAACAAGATGCCTGCCATCATACCTGCGGCAACATCTTGAGGAATCCATTTCAGTAGTTTGTCAAAACAGCCTGTAATCCCGATCAGAAAAATCACAATCGCAGAAGTGATATAAGCGGCGACTGCTTCATTTAGCGAAATATCAGGAAATAGCGTGACCAATAACGCCGTTCCTGGGGCAGACCACGCGGTAATGACGGGGGTTTTATATTTAATGGAGAGATAAATCCCTGCAACTGCCGCACCTATTGAAATGCCCCAAATCCATGACACCATCATCTCTGTTGAGACATGGGCACGTTGTGCCGCCTGAAAGAAAATAATCAGTGGCCCTGAATAGGAAATCAGCACCGCAAGAAAACCCGCAATCGTGGCCGAAATTGACCAATCTTGTTTTAATGTTTTGAATAAAGTTGTCATTGGGTGATGGCCTCCATGCACATCCTGTACTTTATCTGAAATGCAAAAGATCAGGGCTAACCCTGATCTCCACCTCCAACTGGGATGACGCTGCCTGTGATATAGGAGGCATCATCGGATGCAATAAAGACAATCGCTTTGACCTGTTCCTCAATACTGCCATAACGTCCCATGAAGGTGCGATCTATGGTTTGATCCACCACTTGTTGCATCCAGTCTTTTTCATTTTGACTGAGTGGGTTGCTATTACGCGGCACTTTACGTGGTGGGGCTTCGGTTCCGCCTGTGGCAATGGCATTGACGCGAATTCCATCTTTGGCATGTTCAAAGGCCAGCGATGCCGTCAGTGCATTAACGCCACCTTTGGCTGCAGAGTAGGGAATACGGTTAATTCCGCGAGTCGCAATCGATGAAACATTGACGATCACGCCTGCCTGTTGTTGAATCATTGCAGGCAAGACGGCTCGACAGCACCATAAAGTTGGAAACAAAGAGCGATTCACTTCCTTGATAATTTCCTGTTCAGAAAATTCCTGAAAAGGTTTCATCCAGATTGCACCACCGACATTGTTGATCAGCACATCAACTCGGCCAAACTGTTCAATGGTTTTGGCAACCATACTTTGCGCACCTGCAAAGCTTTCCAGATCGGCTTGAATGGTCATGGCATCAGCCCCTAAGGCTTTGACTTCGGCTAGTACCTCTTGCACATAATCGGAAAGATCAGCCAGAACCAGTTGCGCACCTTCTGCCGCCAGTCGTAGTGCAACACCACGACCAATGCCCTGAGCACTGCCTGTGACAATTACCACTTTATGCTTAAATCTTTGAGTTTGAGACATGGCTTGGTTTTCCTGTAGCTATTAATTCGCAGAGAACTTTTCGAACAGGAAATTGGCTGGTTTGATCTGTTCAGCATCTAACCAGCCACGAACGGCTTCGACCATCGGTACGGGGCCACACAGATAAACATCAACATCGCCACTGTTTAGCCATTCAGATTCGATATGTCCTGTGACATAGCCTTTACGTGCATGCTGACTGTCAGGATGTGCAACGACTGTTCGATATTCAAACCAAGGGAATTTCGCCTGTAATTCGGCTAATTTTTCCAAAGCCACCAGATCAAAATCGTTGGTCACGCCAAACACTAAACGTACAGGTTGGGTTGAACCTTTTTCTTCCAGTACCTGCAGCATGGACATAAAAGGAGCAATGCCTGTTCCACCTGCCAGCATCAGCACAGGACGAGTGACATTACGCAGATAGAAACTGCCGAATGGTCCGGTAAAGCTCATCTTGTCGCCTGCCTGCGCAGCCTTGCTTAAGAAATCGCTCATTTTGCCATTTGGAACATTACGCACAACAAAGCCAGTGAGGCGGTTGCCCGGCTTTGAGCTAAATGAATATGAACGGGTTTCGCCTGTTTCAGGAATAGCGACATTGACATACTGCCCTGCAAGGAAATGAATATCGGGTTGACCTTCATCCAGTTGAATATCAAAAGTGATGGTTGAGTCAGAAAGATTTTCGACCCGAGCCAATGTGCCTTGGAAAGAATGAATTTCGGTTTTACAGACATCTGATGACGCCTGAATTTGGAATACAGCATCTGAGCTTGGACGACATTGGCACGCCAAAATATAACCTTGCTCTGCTTCTTCTGGGGTAAGGGCATCTTCGATATAGCTTTCTTCTGGCATGTCATAACTGCCAGATTCGCAGAATGCACGGCAAGTACCACAGGCACCATCACGACAGTCCAACGGGATATTAATTTTTTGACGATAAGCTGCATCAGACAGGGTTTCGCCTTGAGTAACACTGATAAAACGTGTCACACCATCTTCAAATTGAAGTGCTACATTGTGGTTTGACATGAGACGTATCCTACAAAATAATTTAAATTTGGGGCCCCAACCAACAGTCCATTTGGCTGAGGTGACCTATTTTTTACAGGTGGTAGATATCAATCACTTGATTAATATAGTCATTTTTAAGCACCACATATTTGCTCAGGATTTTCGGTTCATCACCCGAACAATCAATCACATAACGTGACATGCCAAAGTAGCTATAGGTGGTTTTGTAGCGGAAGCTCAAGGTATTCCAGTTGAAGCGAACCGTGAGTTTATCGCCGTCGCGTTCAATCACTTCAATATTGGCAATATTGTGGCAAGTACGGGTATCAGGCATGGTGGCAGAAGAGCGTTCGGTTTTGATTCGGAACACACGATCTTCTAAACCTTGGCGATCTGGATAATAAATCAGGGAAATTTCAGACTGTGGATCTTCGGTGAGCTGATCATTGTCATCCCACGCTGGCATCCAAAAACTGGCTTCAGGCGCATAGCAACTCAGCCAATCATCCCATTGTTCATCATCTAAAAAGCGTGCTTCGCGATAGAGGAATTGGGCAATATTTTCCAAGCTGCTTTTATCTTGAATACTCATGCGTTTTCTCCTTGAGCAGCAATTTGCTTCTCAGCGACAATGGCGTGTTTCATGGTATGCAACCAGTACTGATGTTGTGCCAGATAGAGGCCTTCATCTTCGGTTTTAATTCCGCTTAACATCGGTTTAAGCCCAATTTCATTGGCTGCATCATCAGGGCCATAAATCCAGTGTTTTGAACCACGGCACATGTCATTCCATTCCAGCGCGATACCTGCATAACCAGCCTGACAAGCACGGAATTCTTCTAGGTCATCGGGTGTCGCCATACCAGAGGCATTGAAGAAGTCTTCGTATTGACGAATACGACGCGCACGTGCCTCTGGGGCTTCCCCTTTCGGTGCAATACAGTAAATCGTGACTTCAGTGCGATCGACTGAGATAGGACGTAACACCCGAATTTGTGAACCGAACTGATCCATTAAATAGACGTTTGGATAGAGACAGAGATTGCGCGAACGTTCGATCATCCATTTCGACATGGCTGCACCATATTTCTCGGTATATTCATCTGCTTTCGGGAAGTTTGGACGATCTTCTGGATTGGCCCATTGTGTCCATAGCAACATATGACCATTTTCAAAACCATAAGAACCACCACCTTGCTTGCCCCAAGACCCAGCGCTCATGGCACGAATATTATCGGCAGCTTGTGTTTCTTTGCGATGTTGTGTGGTTGCGGCATAGTTCCAGTGCACCGCTGAAACGTGATAACCATCAGCCCCATTTTCAGCCGTGAGTTTCCAGTTCCCTTCATAGGTATAAGAGGAGGTGCCGCGCAGAACTTCTAAACCATGCTCGGATTGATCAACAATCATGTCGATAATTTTGCTGGTTTCACCCAAAAATTCTTCAAGCGACGGTACATCTGGATTGAGGCTGCCAAACAAGAAACCTTTGTAGTTCTCAAACCGTGCGACTTTTTTCAGATCATGCGAACCGTCTTGGTTAAAGCAATCTGAATAACCTGCTTCACTTGGGTCTTTAACTTTGAGGAGTTTGCCTGAGTTGTTAAAGGTCCAACCATGGAAAGGGCAAGTGTAAGTGGCTTTGTTACCGCGTTTATGACGACAAAGTTGGGCACCACGATGTGAACAAGCATTGATCATGGCATTCAGCTCGCCGTTACGGTTGCGCGCGATGATGACTGGTTGACGACCAATATGTGTGGTGTAGAAATCGTTGTTATTGGGGATTTGGCTTTCGTGCGCAAGATACACCCAATTGCCTTCGAAAATGTATTTCATTTCGAGATCAAATAGGGCTTGATCGGTAAATACTGAGCGATGCAGTTTAAATTCACCCGTGTCGATATTATCGACCAGTAATTCATCAATGCGGTCAAGATGGCTGGTATTGATTACAGGAATACGTGGCATGTCCGTTCTCCGACTTTCCAAAACTGTGGAAGTCATCGAGTTGCGCTAAAAGCGTCTCGATATCCTAATAAGTTGAATGTGGCGAGTGTTGTGGCTTGAACCGATAAGGATGAATGTGGGCAGCTGGAATCTAGCGGAAGCGATTCATAACTTCATCGGTTTATCTCTTGTCTATACCTTAAAAGAATGAGTAAACTCTGTCTAAGACCGAATTTATATTTTTATATATCTTAAAGGTATGGAAACCTCATGGAATTACGTCATTTACGGTATTTTGTTGCAGTTGTTGAAGAACAGAGCTTCACCAAGGCCGCAGAAAAACTATTTATTGCTCAACCCCCTTTGAGTCGACAGATTCAAAACTTGGAAAGTGAGTTGGGTATTCAACTGTTTGAGCGGGGTAGTCGACCTCTACAAACCACACCTGCGGGACATTTCTTTTATCAGCACGCGATTAAACTTTTGTCTAATGCTGAAGAAATTAAAAGTATGGCAAAACGGATTGGGCTGATTGAACGCAGTGTCACCATCGGTTTTGTCGGGTCGCTGCTTTATGGTCTTTTGCCACGGATCATCTATTTATTCAGACAACAGCAGCCACATCTCAATATTCAACTGGTTGAAATGAGCACCACAGAACAACTGCAAGCTTTAAAGGAAGGACGCATTGATGTGGGCTTTGGACGCTTGAGGATTAGTGATCCTGCGGTCAGACGGATTTTATTGCGGAAGGAGCGATTGGTTGTGGCGGCGCATACCAGTCATCCCATTGCACAGCGGACGGAAGGGGTTTATCTGGCAGATCTAATTGATGAAAAGATGTTTATGTATCCCACTTCGCCGAAGCCTAATTTTTCGACGCAGCTTTTGAATATCTTTGCCGAGCATAGCCTCGTGCCAAAAAATATGCATGAAGTACGGGAAATTCAACTGGCCTTAGGGTTGGTAGCCGCAGGTGAAGGCTTGTGTGTGATTCCTGCCAGTGCCGATACCATTCGCTTTCCTCATTTGAACTATATTCCGATTTTAGACAATGGCGCCGTCAGCCCAATTTTTCTGACTGCACGGGCAATGGATCGCAGTGAAGACCTACAGCTGTTATTTGATTGTGTTTATCAGGTCTATGATCTGGAAGGTATTCCGTATCAACGTACCGTGTTTACACTGGATCAGAACCCGATTGATGATTCCAATGGCATTGATTATTAAACATGTATAAAAATGCCTAGACTTCAAACAGCTAGGCAGATGATCACTCGATAACTTGACTCAGAATCTTCAAAGCGATTATTTGCTTTGTAAGGTTTTTAAATCTTTCAACACTTGATCGGCATGAGTTTGAGTATTCACGCTGGTGTAGTGATACATCACCGCGCCTTGAGGATTAATCAAAAAACTCTCACGTTTGGCAATTTTAGTAATACCCAAGTTTCGTACGATGCCAAATTTAGTGGCTAGTTCACCCTGATCATCTGCAAGAATTGGGAACGGTAGGCCAAGTTTTTCTGAGAATTTTTGATGTGATGCAACATCATCCAGACTGACACCCAGTACCACAGCATTTGATTTGGTAAATTGTGGATACAGTGATTTAAATTGATTAGCTTCTTGGGTACAGCCTGCAGTGTTGTCTTTAGGATAGAAATAAAGTACCACCCATTTGCCTTTATATTGATTTAAGGTATGCCATTTGCCAGTTTGATCTTGCAGTTTAAAGTCTGGTGCAGATTGCCCAACCCATTCTTTTTGAGCGGTATCTTGCTTTGAAAATAAGGTACTTTGTGCGCTACTAAGTGTTGGTGAGCTGAGTAAAAAAAGTGAACTACATAAAACGAGAACTTTGGACTTTATCGTATTCATCATGTTGATCTCAAAGTGTAATAGCAGCTACTTTAGCAAATTTAGAGATTGGATGGGGTAGAAAATTCTTTACAGGGTTTTGCTCTGCTTTATATATTTCAATTGAATAGCGATTTAGAAAAAGAAAAGGAAAATCAATGGATGTTGGTGCAGTTCTGATTAAATTAAAAGCAAATAGGCAGGCTGAGGTCGAGGCTTGGCAGCGAGAAATTCAACAACGCAAAGTAGAAGCCATTCAAACACTTCAAGCAGAAGGGGTAACCGTTGAATCTTGGTTTCAACTTGAATTGAATGGCGATCATTATTTGCTCGCCTATATGCGTGCCAAAGATATTGCTCATGCTCAGCAGGTGGCGAGAAATAGTTGCTTGGATATTGATCAAGTTCATCGACAGTTCAAGCAACATTGGGAGCAAGTGATTCCAGCGCATCTTTTGGTAGATTTGGAAAATAATGAGGAGTGTTAATCAGGGTATACTGCGTTGATGTTTTTGGAAATGAGCAAGCACGTGACCTATAAGATTCTACTTATCACAGGATGGGGCGGTGGTGCCGAATTATTAAAACCTTTACATGAGGCTTTAGAACAAAAGGGACATAGCGTTGAGCGGCTTAATATCTTTAATGCGCTGGATGATGAGATATTGCAACAGCATGTCGAACTTGCAGTGAAGTTTGATGTGATTATTGGATGGTCGCTTGGTGGACAACTGGCAACCTTACTGGTCGATCAAATTCAACAACAATATGCTGAACCGAAAGTTTTAATCACTTTAGCGTCGAATCCATGTTTTGTGGTTAAAGCAGATTGGACAACTGCGATGCCTGTTGAAACCTTTATCCAGTTTAAACAATCATTTGAACAGGATGCAATTACCACGCTAAAACGGTTTGGTTTATTGGTGTGTCAGGGTGCAAGTTCGGCAAAGAAAGATTTCGTAGCTATGCAGAAATTGATTCGTCCACAACCGATTGCATTGCTTAGAGATGGGTTACAGTTGCTGGAGCAATTAAACTTGGTTGAGTTGTATAAAAATTATCAGGGTAGGCAGTTGCATGTCTTTGCTGAGTATGATGCTTTAGTTCCTTACCAAATTGTGCAAAAAACTGAAGATTTAGCTGCAAAGAATCTATCTGTTGTTTCGATCGATGGAGCTTCACATGGTTTTCCATGTTTTATGGTTGAGCAGACTGTGCAAATAATTGAAGATTTTATTCAACAGACGGTTTAATCTTGCTTGAATTGAAAGTTCTCGCAATATATTTTAGATTTTGACACGTTTAAGATGTTCACAAGTTCTTCTGTATGAATTTTCCAAAAAATTGATACTCGGTAAGGTCATCCACAACCTGCGTGGTTATCGTAAAAGTGATGAATATGGATGAGTAGATATACTTGGATGGGATCAAGAAGTGAACAGGTTTTGTGGATGACGAATGGTTTTGCCTACTTTTCCCGAAAGAAAAGTAGGTCCAGCTGAAGGCTTATCCTGAAATTGGATGAGTACTCGGAATGACACTGTACAGCACATCATTAAATATTGAATTTACAGAGGTAAAGGATGACAGACCCATTTGATTTAGAACATATATGGCATCCCTATACTTCGATGTTAAATCCACTGCCAACCTTTAAAGTCAAACGTGCTTATGGCGCAACCATCGAACTGGAAGATGGTCGAGCTTTGGTTGATGGCATGTCGTCATGGTGGTGTGCGATTCATGGCTATAACCATCCTGAACTCAACCAAGCGGTTACAGATCAATTGCAGAACATGGCGCATATCATGTTTGGCGGTCTGACCCATGAACCTGCAATTGAATTAGGCAAATTATTATTAAAAATCACGCCGCCGAATTTAGATAAGATTTTCTACGCAGACTCAGGTTCGGTTGCCGTAGAAGTAGCGTTAAAAATGGCAGTTCAATATTGGGCTGCATTAAACAAACCAGAAAAAACCAATTTTATTACCACCCGTTCTGGCTATCATGGCGATACCTGGAATGCGATGTCTGTCTGTGACCCAGTCACGGGGATGCATCAAATTTTTGGTACAAGTTTACCGAATCGAATTTTTGTACCCGCGCCACAAAGCCGTTTTGATGGCGAATGGAATCCGCAAGATATTCAGCAACTCAAACAGCAGATTGAACAGCATCATCACAGTATTGCTGCATTGATTATCGAGCCAATTGTTCAGGGTGCAGGTGGGATGCGTTTTTATCATCCTGAATATTTACGTCAAGCCAAAGCATTGTGTGAGGAATACAATTTATTGCTGATCTTTGATGAGATTGCCACGGGTTTTGGACGTACAGGCAAAATGTTTGCATGGGAACACGCGCAGGTCGAACCCGATATCATGTGTATTGGTAAGGGCTTAACAGGTGGTTATATGACATTGTCTGCGACCTTAACCACCAAGCAAGTGGCTGAAAGCATTAGTCGTGGTGAAGCAGGCGTGTTTATGCATGGCCCAACCTTTATGGCGAATCCACTGGCCTGTGCGGTTGCATTAAGAAGTACACAACTGCTGGTGGAACAGGATTGGCAAGCCAATATTCAACGAATTGAACAGATTCTGGCTGAACAGTTAACGGATTTAGCACAGCTCGATCATGTTGCTGATGTACGGGTTTTAGGGGCGATTGGCGTGGTTGAGTTAACCACCAATGTCGACATGAAAACCTTACAGCAACAGTTTGTTGAACGGGGGATTTGGGTACGACCATTTGGAAAATTGGTCTACGTGATGCCGCCGTATGTGATTAGCGATGATGAACTCCATTATTTATTAGCACAGATGAGTGAAGTGGTAAAAAATATGCAAGGAGTAAATGCCAATGTCCTTGCTTGATCATTATGCCGAGCAGCTTGACTTACTTAAGCAACAGGGTAATTTCCGTAAATTCACTGCAAATGAGCAATCTGGACGATGGATCACGATTCAAGATCGAGCCATGTTGAATCTCGCATCCAATGATTATTTAGGTTTGGCCGCTGATTTAACTTTAAGAGAAGAATTTCTTGATACGTTGAAAATCGAACGAGCGCTCTTTAGTTCATCTTCTTCACGCTTGCTGACGGGTAATTTTGCAGAATATGAACAATTTGAAAATAGCCTAAGCAAAGCCTTTGGTCGTGCTGCCTTACTCTTTAATAGTGGCTACCACATGAATATCGGTATTTTGCCTGCTTTATGTGATAGCAAAACCGTGATTCTGGCCGATAAACTGGTACATGCCAGTATGATTGATGGCATTCGACTTTCGACTGCTCAATATGTACGTTATCGCCATAATGATTTGCAGCATCTGGAACAGTTATTGCAAAAGTATCATCAAGATGAGCAAGTTGAACGCATTCTTGTGGTGACCGAAAGTATTTTTAGTATGGATGGGGACGAGACGGATTTAGCTGCATTGGCGCAGTTAAAGCAACGCTTTGCCAAAACCATGTTGTATGTCGATGAAGCCCATGCGATCGGCGTCAGGGGTGAGCAAGGTCTGGGTTGTGCTGAACAATATGGGGTGTTGGATCAGATTGATTTCTTGGTGGGTACCTTTGGTAAAGCAATTGCCTCGGTAGGCGGCTATATCATTTGTGATTCAATCATTCGTGATTATCTGATCAATAAAATGCGCCCATTGATTTTTAGTACCGCTTTACCACCGATTTCGATAGCATGGTCAGATTTTATTTTTAATAAAGTGCTGAGCATGCAGCAACAGCGTCAGCATCTGGCTAAGATCAGTCAATATTTACAACAGGCTGTGATTGCAAAAGGTTTCTCGAGCCCATCTAGCAGTCATATCATTCCGATTATCTTGGGTGAAAGCCAAGCTGCGATTGAAAAAGCACGCTATGTACAACAACAAGGTTTTTATGCCATGCCAGTACGCCCACCAACAGTGCCACAGAATAGTTCACGCCTGCGTATTTCATTAACTTCTTTGGTGCAAAAAAATGAATTGGAACAATTGGTGGAGTGTTTGTGAGCATCAATAAAGCACTGGTGGCCCAACGTTTTGCCAAAGCAGGGCAAAGCTATGTCGAGCATGCTGTGGTACAGAAACAGATTAGTGCGCAGTTATTTGAATACCTTAAAGAGTATTGTCCGCAAAACTTGGATTCAGTCCTAGAGATTGGCTGTGGTTCAGGCAATCTCACCTATTTATGTGAGTCTTATTTTCAGGTTGAGCAACTGTTCTTAAATGATTTATATGCAGATGTCGATCAGCATTTTTCAAATTTTAAATCCCCTCTAAATCTCCCCTTTGTTAAGGGGAGACCTAAGGTTGATTGGTTGATCGGTGATATTGAGCAACTGATGTTACCGCAATGTTTGGATGCAGTGATTTCCAGTTCAGCATTACAGTGGATGATTGACCTACCTGCTTTATTGCAGCGAATTTATGCGGCATTAAAACCCAATGCATTTTTCGGTTTTTCTACTTTTGGGCCTGACAATTTGACTGAAATTAAGCAGTTAACAGGACAAGGTTTAACTTATGTTGACTTAGAATCTTTAAAGCGACAGCTTGAACAGCAAGGCTTTGAAATTCTATTGATACATCAAGATCATAAGCAGGTTTATTTTGATCATCCAAAATCTGTATTGCAGCATTTAAAAGCCACAGGCGTGACCGCAACAGCTCAATCACATCGTTGGACCAAGCAATCCTTGCAGCAGTTTTATTTAGATTATCAACAGTTTTATGATGAGCAGGGGTTTCGTCTGACTTATCATCCGATTTATGTGATTGCACGGAGAACAGCATGAGTGCAGCAATTTATTTTGTCAGTGGTATCGATACTGAAATTGGTAAAACTTATGCCACTGGTTATCTCGCCAAACTTTGGACCGAACAGGGACAGCGTGTCATTACCCAAAAATTAGTACAAACGGGGAATGTAGATATCTCCGAAGATATCGAAAAACATCGTGAAATTATGGGCAGTGGTTGGTTTCAGGAAGATCATGAAAAGCTGACTATGCCTGAAATTTTTACTTATCCGGCCTCGCCGCATTTAGCTACACGTTTGGATGGACGTGATCTGAATTTTGCCAAGATCGAAGCTGCAACCAAAGAGTTGGCTCAGCGGTTTGAGGTGGTGTTGTTAGAAGGTGCTGGTGGTTTGATGGTGCCTTTAACTACAGAGTTGTTGACGATTGATTATATCGTTCAGCATCAATTTCCTGTGATTTTAGTGACTTCTGGGCGTTTAGGAAGTATTAATCATACTTTGTTGAGTTTAGAGGCTTTAAAGCAGCGTGGTTTGAGTTTGCATGCTTTGGTGTATAACTTAAGGGATGAGTCGAAAGATCCACTTATTTCGAAAGATACCGCAGATTATTTAAAAGCTTATTTGGCAAAGCATTTTCCAGAAGCAGAATGGGTTGAGTTGGAAAAATTCTAATTTAATTCATTAAATTTAGAATCTTATTCAATAGGGTGAACCACAGCGTCTTCCCGAGTTTTCTCAAATGAATACCACATTATCTTACTTTTCAGGGATGAAAAGTAACAAAAATCCTTTGTAGGGCTGACGGTATATCCTTATACCGCAGCCCTACGGGCGGCATCCATGCCGCCGTCACGATAGCTAATAGATTTTGGAAGCCATTTAATTAATAAATTTAAGGTGACTAACAATGAATAAAAAGAATTTTATTTTTATAACCCTCTGCCTGTCAGGTCTAATCTCGACTACTCATGCTGCTGTACCTCCAGATAAAACCATTATCAGTTGGATCACTAACTTACAAGATTCAAATGCCAATCCACCCCAAGCCATTCAGATCGATTCTACCGAAGCAGTAAAACTGATCTCAGGAGAAGAAGCCTATTTATCGGGTGTGAGTTTTGAAAATGCAGGACGTAATTTTTGGGCTGGCTATGTGTTAACCCGTCCAAAATTAAAGCAGGCGCGAATCCTAAAAGAGTTTGGTGGTCAATCGAATAGCTTTAAAGTGCATTCAACCGTTTATAAAGGTAAACCGATTCAACTGATCGAAATTGAAAGTGCAGGTTCAGGACAGGGGACGGTCGAGTCGAGTAAAAGTTTGGTTTATTTCACTCAGTGGACCAGCAAACTGATTGCAGAAGTAGAGGAATCTTCTTATGACGGTCGCTATGATGAAAAAATGGGGGCAGAAGACTGTCGTACTGGCCGAGATAATTCGGGCTATTTAAATGTGATGCCTTATTCTCCTTATGTCATTCGAACCACCGTGACAGGGGATGCCTGTAATAACAAACCACAAGGTTATAAGGTGAGCAGTAAGCTTATTCCTGTTGTCATCAATGAAATAAAATAAAAAAAGCTAACAAGCGAACTTGTTAGCTCAGGAGTAAAATTGTAGTTATCTGATTAATTTTTTGTTTTTATTATTTAGTTATTACTGACGATACCGATTTTGGTGATATTGCTCTGTTGAGCGAGTGCCATCACCATCGCGATATTCTTATATTCAGCCTGTGCATCAGGCTTAAACTTAATCTGATCCTGATCAGCTTTTTGAGCAACCGAATCAAACAAGGCTTTTAAGGCTGAACGATCAGCAACCGCTTGATCATTCCAAAAAATATGCCCTTGCGCATCAACCCGTAAATTAATAGTTTCGGGGGGCTTCTGATCTGTTGGCGGTGGTGGTGTGCCATTTGGCAAATTAATGTTAATGGCATTGTTTGGAATCGGGATGGTGATAATGAACATAATCAGCAGCACCAACATGACATCAATCAGCGGTGTCATGTTGACGTCAAGCATCACATCTTCTTCATCATTTTTTGAACCCACATTCATACCCATGTGTGATTCTCCTATTATGGTGTAGAAGCAGGGGGAGTCGTAACAAAAGCGATTTTGCCAATCCCTGCTTGCTGTGTTGTGCTGATCACCTGATCTATCGCTTCATAATGTGTCTGTTGATCGCCACGAATATGAACCTCAGGCTGTGGACGTTTTTGCGCTTCAGCTTGTAAACGGGCAAGTAACGTTTCTTTATTTGCAACGTGTTGTTCATTCCAAAAAATATCCCCCGTTTTATTGACGGAAAGCTGGATATTTTGTGGTGTGGTGGCATAAGGTGTATTTTTTTCTTCAGGTAGTTTTACCGGAACAGTGTGTGTGACCACTGGAACTGTGATTAAAAAGATAATCAGCAGCACCAGCATGATGTCGACCAGCGGAGTCGTGTTAATCGTCCCGATGACATCATCGTCACTTTGATCTGAATTAATCATCATGCCCATAATGGTGTTCCTTATTTAGAATCACGGTTTGGGTGATTACTGTTTAGGTCACCGCTGAGGAGTACGGCATGTAGGTCTGAACCAAATGAACGGACATTGTCCATCACCGCTTTATTGCGACGGGTTAACCAGTTATAACCAAGTACAGCAGGAACCGCGACTGCAAGGCCAATTGCGGTCATAATCAGTGCTTCACCCACAGGTCCAGCAACTTTATCAATTGATGCTTGGCCTGAAATACCGATCGCAGTAAGCGCGTGATAAATCCCCCAAACTGTTCCAAATAAGCCGACAAATGGCGCGGTTGAACCCACAGTAGCAAGGAAGGCTAAACCATTGCTTAAGTGACTTTGCACTTTTTCGATTGCACGTTGGATTGAGATCGTCACCCATGTGTTGAAATCAATACGTTCTAATAAGGTGCCATCGTGATGTTTGGTTGAGCGAATGCCTTTTTCAGCAATATAACGGTAGCTACTATTGCTATTTAAACTTTCTGCAGCGCTATTTAAAGACTCCGCTTCCCAAAAATGGCGTTCAGCTTCTGTGCCATGGCGTTTGATCTTACTTTGTTGGAACACTTTCGACAGAATGATGTACCACGTTCCAATCGACATTAGTACCAAGATAAATAATGTTGATTTTGCGACCAAGTCACCTTCGCGCCATAGGGCTTCTAAACCATAAGGGTTATGTACTTTTTCAACAGTTGCAGGTAATGGAGGCGGGGTTGGTGCTGCTTGTGCTGCGGCATCAGTCGCTACCGTCGTTACGGCTGTGGTTTGCGTGGTTTCATCCGCCCACACGGTTGCAACTGGAAGTAAGGTCGTTCCTGCGATGAGGCCAATTGCTGCGATTCGAGAAATACGTTTTGCTGTGTTTGTCATCTTTAAATTCTCCAAAAACTTGTTTGTTCAATGTATTTAATTAGGAAATCGTGAATGGATATTCGATTTCGTACCATTCTTGTTGTGGTACACCGTCTTTCATTGCAGGTTTAAATGTGCACAGGCTATAGGCTTTGACAGCTGCTTTATCTAGGCTTTTACTACCACTCGATTTTTTAACTTTTGAGTCGATCACTTTGCCTGAACCATCAACCAGCACACGAATACGCACTGTACCTTCTTCTTCATTCATCAAGGCTTCACGAGGGTATTCAGGTTTTTGGCAGCCCGCTTCTCCTTCAGAAACACCGCGTGAAATTCCTGCGGGTTTTGCTGGAGTCGCAGGTGCGGCTGGCGCTGTTGGAGCAGCAACAGGGCTCGGACTTGCTGCAGCAGGCGTAGGTGTTGGTGTCGCAACAGCCGTTTTGGTCGGTTGAGCAGGTGCTGGTTTTTGCACAGGTGTGACTTTCTCCACCTGTTTAGGTGGGTCAGGCATCTTGGCCACTTTTTCGACCATTTTCGGTGGCTCGGGTGGCTTTTCTTTAGGTTTTGGTTCCTCTGGTTTTGGAGGCGGTGGTGGTTTGATGTCCTGAATAATCTGTAGTTCTACAGGCTTATCGACAGGCTTGCTAAAGTCGGTCGCTAAACTTGTCATCAGAATATAGGCGATAATGAGATGTAGAAATAACACCAGACCAATACCGACAAGGCGTTTGGCTGGTTGATTTTCACTCTCAGAAAAGGGGATGCCCATAAATACTCCTGAAATTGTAATCAGTAATTCATATCCATTAGGGGCGGCTTATATCGATTTAGACTGACAACAACCGCTTGGAATGTGATGAAACAGAGGATTACGGTGAATCACTACGACAGAACAATATTCATGCCGTAGTGATGAAACGCATTAAAATTTATAGGTACCGCGAACGAAATAGCTACGACCAACAGCATCTGCATAACGCGGGTCATAACCCATTTGGAAGTTATCGACGACATTTGAAGCCGGTGGTTCAGCATCAAATATATTTTTAAGACCAAGTGTGAGTTCTAGGTTCTTGAAACCTTTATAAGTGCCTGAAAGGTTATAAGTGGTATAGTCGCCTACGGAATGGTCTTGCCCATTAGAGTTTTGGTCTTTATAACCTTTAGAGAAGTTTTGCTGTAAGTTGAGTGCCCAGTTCTCATAGCGCCAATCTAAATTAGCTGTATGTTTCCAGCGTAAAACGATTGCCTGATAATCCAAGCCTGCATAGCTTCCAGCAACACCAATCCATGGCATGCCTTTGTTTTCTTGGTATTGGTAATCTGTTACATAAGTACCATCAATACTGAGACCAAATTGGCCTGTGCTGGTCATTGGAGAGCGCCAAGCTGCACCGACATCAAATCCTGAGGTTTTGATACCACCTAAATTTTGATTGGTTGTATTGATATAGTTCAGCGATCCATCTGCATTACGGATGAATTTATCTGCATATTTCACTGGGTCAGCAAAAATGGCAGTCTCTGAAATGGTGGTAATCTGATTTTTGACTTTGATATCGAAATAATCGAGCGTGAAGACCAAGTTTTTGATGGGCTCAAATACCATGCCAGCGGTAAATGAATCTGATTTTTCAGGCTCTAGGTTTTGGTTACCACCATTTTGTCGATCAAATTGCATACCACAGTCACGTGCAGGTAATGCACCCGCTGCTGGAACACCACCAGGGCAAAGTAGCGGATCATTATACGTTGCAGCTGTATTGGTGACGGATTTAGGTGAATGCATTTCTTGTAATGTCGGTGCTCTAAAACCTTTGGTATAGCTGGTTCTAAACATGACCTGTTTAATTGGTTCCCAACGAAGCGACACTTTTGGATTAAATGTATCTCCAAAATCACTGTAATCATCGTATCGAGCTGCAAGTTGAGCTTCTAAAGTCTTATGCAAAGGGATATGTAGTTCTGTGAAGACAGCTTTGATATTGCGCGAGCCTTCATTTACTGGCTCATTCGGATCTACCCCAGTACTTGGTGCAACACTTGCAATTTCAGCCAGTGTTTTTGATTGCCAATCATCACGGCGATAACTTGCACCAACAGCAAAACCGACATCACCAGCAGGTAAAGTATAGATCGGGCGGCTTGCAGTGAAATCGACTGTGGTTGAGTCTAATTTAGCATCTAGATATTTACCTTTAACGCTTAAGCCATTCCATACATCACCATCGGCTGAGCTTTGTGCACCAAAGGGATTGAGAGTGCCATCTAATAATGCTGCAGCGGTTTTATTGTAATTAAGATAACCATTTAGAACGTTATCGGCAGCATTACTACGGGCATAGGTTACGCCAGTATTAATATCCCAACCATACGCATCACCTTCAAGACCAGCAAAAATCCGGTGTGAATCATTTACGCTATTGCTGATACGATTACCTGCTTGTGAACGTAAATATAATTCTAGTGGGCCACTGACATTATCCATGGCAGGTGTAATACCATTCCCAGGATAATATTTGCTTGATGGGTTCATCGGTAAGTCAAAAAATACGTCAGGTGCAACGGATGTAGTCACTTCACTACGTGCGTAAACGTACTCACCAATCGCATTGAAATGATCATTAATTTTTGCGGTTACACGACCCATGACAGAAACGTCCTCTGTTTTAGGAATAATGCCAATCACAGCTTGACTGTTATAACGGCAGGTCACTCCATCATTACTGAAGAATAGCGGATTATCGCCACATCCTGTTTTGGCATAAGGACTGCCGAATGTACCTGTCTCTGTATCGTATAAATTTGCCGGGAAAGAACCACTACTGGTTCGATTGACACCTAATTCGGGTAATACACCCCCACGACGGCTGACCTTACGGTCTTTTGCCATGACTTCATCACCATGTCGATAATCAACAACCCCGAAAACATTGAATCCATTTTCTTCTAAATCACCATAACCACCAAAAATGGAATAGTTTTGTTGCTCGCCACCTGTTTGTTCTGGTTTTTGATAGTCGGCACTGAAATTTAAACCGCTAAATTGTTTTTTAGTAATAAAGTTGACTACACCGCCAATCGCATCGGTACCATAGATCGCTGATGCACCATCTTTCAGCACTTCAATACGATCAAGCATCGCCAGTGGAATGATATTTAAATTGGTCACACCGCTGTCATAGGCATTGGCTGCCAAACGACGACCATTGAGCAAAACCAAGGTCTTGTTGGCACCAATTCCCCTTAAATTTGCAGCAGATCCCTGTGTTTTACTGGTTCCTACATTTGAAGCCGTGACAAAATTTGATTGATTGGCTGTAATTTTTGAGAGTGCTTCTTCGGTTGTTGTGACCCCTTGTTTTAGAATTTCATCCACTTTGACAATGGTAATCGGTGAAGCACTCTGTGCTGCAACGCCTTTGATGGATGAACCTGTAACCGCAACTTTTACGACTTTGGCTGCTTTTTCCTCGGATGGTGATTCTGCCTCTGCAGCGTGAGCCATGGTTAAACACAACATACTTAAACTAAGCGTACTGAGTTTGAGTATGGTTTTGCCCGCTTTTGGCAGAGCACTTGGTTGAGCGAAGTTGGCTTTTTTCATTGATTATTTAACCCCTAATGGATTGCCACTCTAAAAATTCAATAAATCCGTTTTAGCAAGAGCTGTGCCAAACCCTATTTTTAGATTTCGCTTAATGTAGAATAAAATGTGTAAAAGTGTTTTAGTTTTTATATATAAGCTTTTCATATTTTTACTAAATATTAAAAATATTGAAATAATTTTAAATGTGGATTGGTTAACATAAAGTTCCAAATAAGGTATGTTTTTGTAATGCATTAAAATGAATCATAAAGTTTTATTTTTGCTTTTTTGTGGTGCAAATCATCTTTTGTTGTTATAAAACATATGGTTTATTATTTTTATTTCATTGAAATGGAAAATAATATATAAAAATATGATTTGGCATAAAGTTACTTTTATTTAAGATGCGTGAAAACTAGATCTGCTAAGAATACGTTTTGATTAAAAAATAAACATAATTTTTTTATTTGAAAAGTGGCATGAAATTAGCAAGGTAATTTTCAATCTTTAAGGGGTTTTTCTTTTAACTTAATTTTTCCAACTGGTAAAACATCATTAAATAAATGATTTTTTAATAAAAAGTTGGAATGAGACACGCTGAAAGGGAAACGGTTGTAGTGTTGAATGCTATGCAAAAGTCTAGTATTTATTAAAAAACGATGATGTGAGCACTGATTTGAAGTCAACTTTTTTTACGGTCACTGTATTATCAACCGTTATTGCATTTATGCCGATGGGGTATGCAAAAACACCTGCTCAGGCAGATAAAGTACTCCGTGTTGCTTTTGAAGCCCCAGATGATGGTTTTGATATGGTTAAAACTTTTAATTTTTACAGCGGAAATGTCGCCGATGTAATTTTTGAAAGATTGCTTCAATACGATTATCTCGCTAACCCAGTAAAATTGGTTCCATCTACAGCAGAAAGCCTACCTGTGATTGAAAAAAATGGTCAGGTTTATATATTTAAAATAAAGCCAGGGATTTATTTTACCGATGATCCTGCATTTAAAGGTAAACGCAGAGAGCTGGTTGCAGAGGATTATGTCTATTCCATTAAGCGGATATTAGATCCTAAAAATCATGCCTCAGCATTTTCTTTTATTGATAATAAAATTGTGGGTGCAAATGCACTGGTGGACCAAGCCAAAAAAACGGGCACATTTAACTATGATGCCAAGATTGACGGCGTTAAAGCACTGGATAAATATACGATTCAATTTACCCTGACGCAACCTGATTATAATTTCCCTTATATTTTGGCCTATAGCACCTTTGGTGCGACTGCACGGGAAGTGGTTGAATACTATAAAGATCGATTAGCCATGCATCCTGTGGGAACAGGGCCTTATATGCTGAGCAAATATGTACCCCGCAGCAAGATCGAATTAGTTGCAAATCCTGATTATCGCGGTTTTGTCTGGAATTTTAAATCGACAGGCACGGCATGGGATAACCAGCTGGTTAAAGAAATGAGTGGCAAGCAAATGCCGCAAATTGGCAAAGTCAATATTAGCATTATCGAAGAAGAACAATCACGTTGGCTCGCTTTTCAGTCCAAACAACTGGATTTTGATAAGGTCACTTCCAGTGCAATTCCTAAAGTGCTTGATCAAAATAATCAGTTAAAAGCAGAAATGCAAAAGCAGGGTATACGTCTGTATGCCAATAAAGAGGCAGAGATCACTTATTCAATGTTGAATATGCGTGATCCTGTTGTTGGTGGTAATAGCTTAGATAAAATTGCGTTAAGACGTGCAATTGCGATGTCTTTTAATGTCAATGAATATATTCGCATCTTAAGAAAAGGTCAGGCGGTTAAGGCTGAAATGCTGGTACCTGCAGGCATTAATGGTCATAACCCGAATTATCGCAGTAGCATTGGTTACAATCCTGTTTTAGCCAATAAATTATTGGATCATTTCGGCTATAAAAAAGGCCCAGATGGCTATCGTAATCTGCCCAATGGCAAGCCTTTAACCTTAAAAATAAATACCGAGAGTGGGACATCTTCCGTGATGTATTCTGAATTGTGGAAGAAAAATCTAGATGCAATCGGGATTCGGGCAGACTTTAAAGTCAGTAATTTTGCCGATAACTTAAAAGCCGCAACCCAGTGTCAATACATGATGTGGAGTGGCGCATGGCATGCGGATTATCCAGAGGGTGAAAATTTCACGCAATTGCTTTATGGTCCGAATGTTGGTCGTGGTAATCAATCCTGTTATCAGTCAGCTGCTTATGACAATTTATATAAACAGGCGATGCAGCAAGCCCCTGAAAAACGTATGCCATTCTATGAAAAAATGAGTCGTCAAATTGAAGCAGATGGAACGTGGATTTTACAAGATACACGGATTCGGAACTGGTTGATTCAACCTGAGGTGCAGGGATTTAAAGCTCATCCAATTATGAATACCAACTGGCAATACTTAGATATTGTTTCACCAAATCAAAAATAAGTGATGTTTTTATGATGAAGCAAAATTTTAAACTTTCGATGCAACGGACTAGTCTGGCGCTGTTATTGGGGACAACATTAAGTCTAGGGGTAACGATTACAGAAGCGAAAAGCCCTGCCGATCCAAAAAAAGTCTTACGTTATGCCTTTCCAGTGGCAGAAACGGGATTTGATCCCGTAGCGACACAAGACCTGTATTCGGCTCATGTCTTATATTCTATTTTTGAAACGCTCTATACCTACGATTATTTAGCTTCGCCTGCCAAGTTGGTGCCAAAAACGGCAGTGGCATTACCTGAAGTGAGTGCGGATGGGTTGACCTATACCATTCGGATTCAGAAAGGGATTTATTTCACACCTGATCCTGCATTTAAAGGCAAGTCACGTGAACTCACCACTGCTGATTATGCGTATTCATTTAAACGCTTACTTGATCCAAATCTGCATTCTCCTAACAGCTGGTTATTTGAAGATAAAATTGTGGGCATTGAACCACTTATTCAACAAGCCAGTAAAACAGGAAAGTTTAATTATGATCAGCCGATCGCGGGACTACAAACGCCTGATCGTTATACTTTGGTGATTCGTTTAAAAGAACCGAATCATAATTTTCCGATGCTGTTGGCGCATCAACCCACGGGTGCAGTGGCACGTGAAGTGATTGAAAAATATCGTGATAAGGCGGGCTATGTGATGGGACGTCCTGTGGGAACAGGTCCTTATATGCTGTCACATTGGACACCAGGTTCACGGATTATATTGAAGGCAAATCCAGATTATCGTGGTTTTACATGGGACTTTAAGGCCAGCACTCCTGAAGATCAAAAAATCGTACAACAGATGCAAGGCAAAAAAATGCCACAAATCGGTGTGGTCGATATTCAAGTCATTGAAGAATCACAATCGGGTTGGCTGTCATTCCAAAAAGATGGTTTGGATTTATTTACACTTGATGGTGAATTACCTGCACAGGCTTTGCAATCCGATGGTTCATTAAAACCTGAACTTGCTCAGAAGGGCATCCAACTGTCTCGTATTTCAGATCCTTCGATTGATTATTTGTATTGGAATATCCAAAACCCTGTGGTCGGTGGTTTTAGTAAAGATAAGATTGCATTGCGCCGCGCGATGTCCATGGCAGTTTCTAAAGAAAAATTTATCGCGGTCTTGGCCAAAGGCAATGCCCAAAAATTAGAATCACCGATTCCATATGGTGTAGCAGGGCATGATCCAAATTATAAAAGCAGTATTCCTTATTCTGTAAAGGCAGCCAATTTGCTATTGGATCGCTACAACTACAAAGTAGGTAAAGATGGTTGGCGAACTTTACCTGACGGAAAGCCTTTAGTGATTGAATTTATGCCATCGACCAGCAGTGCACGAAGTATGCAAATGGCCGAGTTACTCAAGAAAGATTTAACCAATATTAAAATTAATATGGTCTCGAAGCCTGTTCCTTTCGCAGAAGGTTTAAAAGCGGAGAAACAATGTAAAACCATGTTTAAGGCTTCGGCTTGGATTGCAGATTATCCTGACGCAGATAATTTTGTGCAGTTGTTCTATGGCAAAAATATTCATGCAACCAATCATACCTGCTTCAAATTACCCGAATATGACCGTCTCTATGAGCAATCATTGAGACTTGAGGATGGCCCTGAGCGCGATATGCTGTACCGCAAAATGTCACGGTTGTTAGAGTTTTATTCGCCCGTACAATTTATGTCGACGCGTTACCGTACCGTGGTCGCTCAACCACGTGTGATTGGTTATAAAAAACATCCTGTTCTGCCAGCAGAGTGGATGTATATCGATATTCAAGACAAGAAATAACAAACAGATTAAATTGGAGAAAGCGCATGGCGAAAAGAATATTGAAGTTGTCGACACTGGGACTGTTATCGATGGCAGTCACGGGGATGAGTCAAGGCATTTGGGCTGAAAGCACACGAACCACGTTACCGATTTTAAAAAGCAGTGAAAGCGCACAATGGTGCGATGCTAATTTACAGACTTTAAAGCAGCGTATTTCTCAACTGGAAAAACAAAGCATTAAACCGCAATCCGATGCTGCACCTGTGTTGGCAGAGTGGGATCAATTAATGGCAACTTTCGAGAATTTTGCTGGGCCGATTAGCCTGTATAGCAATGTTGATCCAGATGCTAAATTACGCCAAGCTGCTGAAGATTGCGAAGTTAAGTTGAATCAACTACAAACCGAAATTTATCAGAATCCGAAGTTATACCAACGTTTTAAAAACACCAAAGCCAACGATGCAATTGATACTAAGTACCGCCAAGATATTCTTGATGCCTTTGAAGATACAGGGGTACAACTTTCACCCGAAAAAAGAGCACGGGTCAAAACAATTTTTGATGAGTTGACCAAACTTTCGCAAGAATTCTCCCGCAATATTCGTGATAACCCAGAAAAATTAGAATTTACGCCTGCCGAGCTAAAAGGCTTACCAGATAGTTATATTTCAGGCCTAAAGAAAAATGACAAAGGCAATTATTTATTAGGGTTTGAATATCCAGAGTACCAACCGTTTATGGAGTTGGCCGACAGTGATGATGCACGCAAACGTTATCAAACTGCATTTACACGTCGTGGTACAGAAAAGAACTTAGTCTTGCTTAAACAGATTATTGACTTACGTTATGAATTGGCGCAGCTGTTTGGTCAACCAAGCTATGCCGATTGGGCGTTAAAAAAACGTATGGCGAAAACGCCAAAAACGGTTAACACCTTCTTGGCTGATGTACACAACGTTGTTGCACCACTTGAGCAAAAAGAAGTGGAAGAACTCCGTGCATTTAAAGCCAAAACCTTGAACACAACTTTAGAAAAAGCTGAAATTAACCGTTGGAATGTGAACTATTGGAGTGAAAAACTCCGTAAAGACAAATACCAGATAGACCAAGAAAAACTGCGTGATTATTTCCCGACCTTAGCGGCACAAAAGTGGTTATTTGCGATTTCATCTGATCTTTATGGGATTGAATTTAAGCCAGCCAAAGTCGATGCATGGCAAGATGAAGTTGAATATTATGATGTCACTGACAAAAAAACAGGTGAAGTTCTCGGTGGTCTATACATGGATAAATTTCCACGTGAAGGCAAGTATGGACATGCAGCGGTCTGGGGAGTATATGGTGGCAGTACGCTGAGCAAGCGTAAACCAATTTCAGTGTTGGTCACCAACTTTAACCGCAAAGGTTTAAATAGTGACGAGCTGGAAACCTTTGTACATGAGTTTGGTCATGCCCTACATGGCATTTTATCGAAAACCCGTTATTCGGGACAGTCGGGTACATCGGTAGAGCGCGACTTTGTCGAAGCACCATCACAAATGTATGAAGAGTGGGCGCGTCGTAAGGAAACCTTGTCTAAAGTGGCCGATTATTGTAATCCAGCTTGTCCACGTGTAGACGATGCCCTAATTGCACGCCTTAAATCGGTACATAACTATGGACGTGGTTTGCGTTATGCACGTCAAACCCTATATGCACAATATGACATGGCTTTACACGGTGCGGATGCGCTGAAAGTACAGCCGATGGATGTCTGGAAAAAAATGGAATCGGCAACCGCATTAGGCTATGTACCGAACACCGAGTTCCCTGGACAGTTTGGCCATCTGATGGGTTATCAAGCGGGCTATTATGGCTATATGTGGTCTGAAGTCTTAGCCTTAGATATGTTGTCGGCTTTTGGCGATAACCTGAATAATCCAGAAGTAGGACAACGCTACCGTCAGGCGATTTTGTCACAAGGCAGTCAAAAGAATGCAGCACAACTGGTTAAAGACTTCTTAGGCAGAGAACCAGATAACAAAGCCTTCTTTAATGAAATTACAGGTCAACGGGTCAAATAAGGATTTGCCATTATGCTTGCTTATGTCGTGCGTAGACTATGGCAAATGATCCCGACCATGTTGGGTGTCATTTTGCTGATTTTCTTCTTGTTTAACTGGGTGGGGGGCGATCCTGCATATATCTTGGCAGGAAAAATGTCCAACCCTGAGCAAATTGAAAACATCCGTAAACAGTTGGGGGTTGATCAACCTTATTATGTGCAGTTGTGGATTTTTATTAAACAGATTCTGACTTTTGATTATGGTGCCAGTTGGAGTACAGGCGAATCTGTCTCACAGATTATCTTGACTCGTTTAGGGCCCTCACTAACTTTATTGATTCCTCTAACCATTTTACAAACTGTGATCTCAATCATCTTGGCACTAGCGGTTGCATCAGTGCGTGGTTCATTGACCGATCGTATGGTGATGATGCTGTGTACCATTGGCATGTCGATCAGTATCTTGGTGTATATCATCATCTTCCAATATGTTTTGGCCTATCAGTTAAGTTGGTTCCCCGTACAAGGCTGGAGTGATAGTTTTAGTCAAAATTTATTCCATTATGCCTTGTTGCCGATCTTAATCATGTTGGTGGTCAGTATTGCTCCAACGCTACGTTTATATCGAAGCTTCGTCTTAGATGAAATTAACCAAGATTATGTGCGGACTGCGCGTGCTAAAGGTGTGGGGGAGTCTCGGGTACTGGGTGTGCATGTATTGCGTAATGCTTCGATTCCCATTGTCACCGAAGTGATGGCCAGTCTGCCTGCCTTATTGATTGGTGCTTTCCTGATTGAACGTTTCTTTGGTATTCCGGGCATTGGTCGAGAAATTATTATTGCGGTTGAACGCAGTGATTTTCCTGTGATTAAAGCCATCACCGTATATATCGCTGCAGTCACCATGATTTTTAACTTGATCGCCGATCTGATTTATAAGCTCCTCGATCCTCGTGTGCAGTTGAAATAGGAGGATGACGATGCTCAGTACAATTTTTAAAAGCAAAGCTGCCTCGAATGAATCTTCTGCGTCAACAGGATTGTGGCATTTGGCCTTGAATCGATTGAAGTCAGATCGAATCGCCGTGGTGTCTTTTTTGGTGGTTTTATTTTATTTCATCCTGCTCGCTTTATCGATGACAGGGGTAATAGCCTCTAATTGGAATAAAGAAGTTGCAGTCAGTTATGCACCACCCACTTTCTTGGGTGCGGATACAGAGTCAGATCAAATTAAGGCAACTACAGAAAACACAGCAACTTTGCCTGAAAATCCTGTTGATCCTCTGAAAGACGTGATTCAGCAGCTGAATGCGGAAATTCAAGCTGAACAGCAAGGTGGCTCAGTCATTGATAATTATGGCGTGGTTGATCCTTTGGCTGAGGATATGCAGCAGATTGATCAGCAACTCGGTGGGCATTTACTCGATCAAAAGCAAGAGCTCAAAACCACTTTGCCTTTTGGGGCGGATAAGTGGGGACAAGATGTGTTGCTAAAAACCATCAAAGGTGCTGAAACTTCAATTCTGGTCGGTTTATTGTCTGCGCTATTGGCGGTGGTGATTGGTACTTTTTTGGGTGCAATTGCAGGTTATTTTGGTGGCTGGGTTGATGATGTTTTGAACTGGTTCTATAACATTTTTACCTCGATTCCTTATCTGTTGTTGGTGTTGGCCATTGCGGCTGTCCTGCAACAAAAAGGCATTCTGTCGATTGTGTTGATCTTGGGTTTAACTGGTTGGACGGGGGTGTTCCGTCTGATTCGTGCCGAATATATGAAACATAAATCGCGCGAATATGTTCTGGCAGCCAAAGCCATTGGAGTGAGTCATCTACGTCGTATGTTTGTACATATCTTCCCAAACGTGAGTCATATTGCCTTGGTACAGATTTCGATTTTGGTGGTGTCATTCATTAAATCTGAAGTCATTCTGAGCTTCCTTGGTTTTGGTGTACCTGTCGGCGTGGTGTCTTGGGGCAGTATGTTGAATGAAGCGCAAAGTGAGCTGATCTTAGGTAAATGGTGGCAATTGGCTGCGGCATCTATCGCAATGGCGGTGTTAGTCACTGCATTCTCGATGTTTACAGATGCCTTACGTGATGCTTTAGATCCTAAGTTGAAATAGCGGAGAGATAAAATGCAATATCAGAATGAAACAACGCTATTACGTGTCGATGATCTCCGTGTCAGCTTTAAGGGTGAAAATAAGCAGTGGATTGAAACAGTCAAAGGGATTTCATTTTCAATTCCTAAAAATAAAACTGTAGCACTGGTTGGTGAGTCGGGCAGTGGTAAATCGGTCACTTCCCTAGCGGTGATGGGGCTGTTGCCAAAAGGGCAAAGTCAAATTGCCGAACAGAGTCAAATTTGCTTTGAAGGTAAAGACTTACTCAACTTATCGGCCAAAGAGATTCGCAAAATTTGTGGTAAAGACATTGCCATGATTTTTCAGGAACCGATGTCCTCGTTGAATCCTGTCTTTACCGTGGGGGATCAAATTGCTGAGGTGTTATGTATTCATTTAGGCATGGGACGTAAGCAGGCCAGAGCACGGGTACTTGAGTTGCTGAAAGAAGTTGGTATTCCTGCACCAGAAACCAAGATCGATGCTTATCCGAGTCAGCTTTCAGGTGGGCAACAACAACGGGTCATGATTGCGATGGCAATTGCCTGTGAGCCGAAGTTGCTGATTGCCGATGAGCCAACCACAGCCTTAGATGTCACCATCCAAAAGCAGATCATTGATTTATTAGAGTCATTACGACAACGCCATGAAATGTCGATGCTGTTTATTACCCATGATTTAGCCTTGGTGGGTGAAATTGCAGATGAAGTGATTGTGATGCGTCATGGTGAGATTCGGGAAAGTGGCCCTGTTGAACAGGTGCTGGAACAACCACAAGATGTGTATACGCGTGCTTTGCTGCATTGTCGTCCACAGTTGGCGACTCGTCCATACCGTTTGCCTGTGACCAGTGATTTTATGCAGCAGGACGAAAATGGACAACTGATCGAAGCCACCAATCTGTCTGATTTAAACCTGAAACAACGTGTCCGTGGTCTGACTGGCGATGAGCCGATTGTGCTCGATGTAAAAGATCTGAAAAAGTCATTTTATAGTCGTAAGGGTTTGTGGGGACAAGACGAATTTCAAGCGGTTAAAGGTGTCTCTTTTCAATTGGCCAAAGGTAAAACCTTGGGCCTAGTTGGCGAGTCGGGTTCAGGTAAAACCACGATTGGTCTGCTATTGATGCGCTTACATGAAGCCACAGGCGGGCAAGCCTTGATTGGTGGAAAAGATATTCTGGCCATGAGTGAGAAAGAGTTTTGTCAGTACCAGCGCAAAATTCAAATCATTTTCCAGAACCCTTATGCTTCACTCAATCCACGCTTTACTATCGGGCAGATTTTATTGGAACCGATGCGGATTCATGGCATAGGTCAAAATGATGCTGAGCGTAAAAAGATGGCATTCGAATTGTTAGAGCGCGTCAGTTTGCCTGTTCAAGCCTATGACCGTTATCCACATGAGTTTTCTGGTGGTCAACGACAGAGGATTGCGATCGCACGTTGTTTAACCTTGAAACCTGAGATTTTAATCTGCGATGAGTCTGTTTCTGCACTGGATGTTTCGGTACAGGCGCAGGTGTTGAATTTGTTGCAGGATTTACAGGACGAGTTTGGTCTGAGTTATATCTTTATTTCACATGATTTATCTGTCGTGAAATACATTTCTGATCAAGTCATGGTCATGAATCATGGCGAATTAGTTGAGATTGCTAACTCGGACGAACTGTATTTACATCCACAGCATGAATATACCAAAAAACTGCTGAATGCGATCCCGCAAGGCATTGTTCAGCATAGTTAAAGCCAATAAAAAACGCTCTTATTAGGGAGTTTAAGTTGTACATCTGTTGTTTAGCAATTATAATATTTTTATTAAGTTGTTAATTAATAACAATATTTTAAAAGTATTGAATTAGTTTTATAAAGGATTTAAAAAGCTAGTGCAACAGAAGTGCAACAGGTTTTTATATGGCTACATACCAAAAAAGAAATGGTCGAGTTACCGCAACCGTGAGGATAAAGCCACATCCTCCAAAGTCTAAAACACATGACACTATGCGAGATGCTAAGGCGTGGGCGCAAGAGTTAGAGGTTAAGCTTAGAGGTGAGAAGGCTCAAGTTTTTGAGCACATCATTTTTAGGGATGCCCTAATCGAATTTAGGGATACTGTATCGATTAAAAAAAGAGGTGCTGAAAAAGAGATTACTAGAATTAACTTTTTTCTAAAATGGATGGATTGTGACATCCCTTTATTTAAAGTTGATAAACAGTTTCTAGTTCAATGGAGAGAAAAGCGATTAGAAAAAACCAAGAGTTCAACTGTACAGCGAGAATTTATTTTGCTATCAGGTTTTTTTACCTGGTGTGTTGAGACAAAACTTTGGTTATCCACCAATCCAGTTAGGGAGATTCAAATTCCGAAAGCTGGAAATCATAGAGATCGTGTTATAGCTGATGAAGAAATAGAAATATTAACCCCTTTCTTAAATCATGACCTTAAAGACATTTTTTATCTAGCATTAGAAACAGGTTTACGTCAGTCTGAAATCTGCAACCTAACTTGGAACAGGGTGTTTCTTGATAAGAGTTTCCTAAGATTAGAAACAACCAAGAATGGTAAATCAAGAGAGGTGCCATTAAGCCCAAAAGCCAAGGCGATACTCAAACAAAGACATGTTAGAGGGGCTAAACAGGTTTTTAATTATGACCCATATGATGTAAGCAAGGATTTTCGTGAAGCGAAAGCACAAGCGGATCTATCAGGGTTTACGTTTCACGATGCGCGTCACACTGCTGCAACGCGCATTGCTCAGAAACTACAGATTCTTGATTTATGCAGGATGTTTGGATGGTCCAACCCAAAGATGGCTATGGTTTACTATAATGCTACAGCTACCGAGATTGCAGCGCGGCTTTAACAGTTCTAAGTGAGTATTTTCCTTTAATGCTTTTTAGATGTGCTGTTTTTTGCAATTCACTAAAAAGGTATCTGGTTAAGCCGGGTATCTTTTCACAAAGTTGACCAATTGTTAGCAACTCGTCTTGCTGCTCGGCCATAACATCTCGATAAGCATTCGCCGCTTCTTCGCGCATAATTGCCCTCAGTTCTGATTCTTCAAGAGTGACGATTTTAGCTACTTGATGCATTCTTGATCTCCTTCAATGATTCCGCAATTTCCTCCAAAATACGCCAGCCATCCAGTCTATGCAGTGGCTCTTGTACGCCACTTGCATCACATTGCTGCTGCACCATATTTTCAATTACGCATACCGTTTTTACGTCATAAGGCACGATTAAGCAGCCCTCAGTCTTTTTGTTTGCTCTTTCTGTAGCAGCTTGCCATGCGAAGAAACTACGCTCACGCTCTCGTTGATTGTGTTCGTGACTGTACACACGGTTATAAAGGTGCTTTGCTGTCACTTCATCTGACTCTTGGCCACAGTTATCATTCCAGTCATTAAAGTGCCAAGCGTCAAATGCTGCACGTTCATTCTCAATATTGTTTTTAGACATGGCGACCTCACTGAATCTTATTAATGGTAGTTGGATCCACAAGGGGAGTTTCAAGGCCTAGTTCGGTACGCTTATCAATAAGCATATCTAAGCTTTTCTGAGCATCATCAACAGAGACCCCCAAGTGCTTTGCAATCTGCTCCACGCTAAATACAGGTTCGCCACTATCAAGATAATGGGTAGGCTTAGGAAGCAAATCCATTTTATCTATTTCAGCCATTGCTATGTCATTAAACCAATCTGGCGCTAGAAGCATAACCTTGGCGAATTGTGCTCGCGCTTCATCCGTCTCGACACCATTATTAGCATCAAGCATAGCTTTGTATGTTTCCATTGCTTCCGAAAATTCAGGCGGGAAGGTTTCTGTGTTTGCGATGTTGGCCGCTTTGCCTTCTAGCATTTCGTTTATAGTTGGATTGTTATCCGCCATAAAGGCCAAGATTATAAACTCAACCTGAGTCATCACTTCACCACGTAGGTAAAGTTGACGGACATATTCAAAAACCAGTTCTGCTGGAACTTCTAACGAATTAACATTCTCGCGTGTGATGTTTTTCGCAATATTGCTTTTCGGAACAGGGTTTAAGTGTCTGCCCATGAAGCTTTCAATATAAAAATTAACTCCAATTTCTTCATGCTCAATATTGTATTTGATGCAATTAAGCGCTTCATCCAACGTGTCATAATATTCGGTGTCGAAATCCTCGCTCTGTGGATGCCCTAGAGTTACCATATACATCTTCTGTAATTCGCTTTTTTGACCTTCAGGAAACTGGATTACATTTTCATTATTCGTTGTCATTTTATGCCTCATTAATAATTGAATTGAGCCGCTAAAGGGGTGCGCCGTAAAGCTGGCAATATTGGTTGCTCATCATCATTCAGGTGTGCAACTTGGAGAGCGCCACGCATTCGCAGCGCATCAATAAAATGCTTATCTTTCTTCAAGTAGGTCCTGCAAAACGACAAGAAGTATTTTTGACAGGCAAGATTCATCTCAAAGCCTTTGACAGTAATTTTGTCTATTGAGATTTTTAAAACCTCTTTTTCCAGCTTCAAAAAAACATCATTCTTTTTGTGAGATGGGACAAAGCCCTTGTCCATCATCCACACAACAAAAGGGGCGGCTAGTGATTCAGGGATATATTTCACCATGGGAATCACTTCTCTTGCTCATTGAGTAAAAGCCCGTTTGATGTCGAGTCTGAGGCTTTATTAATTTGAATTTCAATTCGGACAGCTTCAGAATCGTGATAATTCTGAGACCGTTCTGCGCCATCTTTGGCAATACGAATAGCTGTCGTTAGATCTGCAAAATCACTACCTAAATAGCTAAACTTTTGACCTAATACTCTCAGCTTTTCGCTTGCTATTCCCAGTAGAAAAACTAGATCTGTTAAATCCCGTTCCGATTCTCGGCGCATACTTGCCATTTCTTGCAATGTTTCAGGAGACAAGTTACTCATTAGAATCTCCTCTCAGTGCTTCCCTAACTTCATTGCAAGACCAGAAGTCATTTAAGATTTGATTTGCATATTCGGTCGATAGACTTAACCCATGGTAGAAAGGATGATAGTGAGCACACCCAAAATTTGCTTCTTCTACATAGGCAAGCGCAGTAATTAAGGTATCAATTTCATTAATTGCCACTGAACACAAAATGCATCCTTCTAGTAATTTATAAACAGCTTTAAGTTTATGATTTAGTGTGCTTAAAAGGCTTAAACTTAATCTAGTAAGTGCTCTGGTTGATTCATTACGTGCTGCACAATGTTCAACAAAACAATCATCAATTTCCCAATCGTAAGCAATCCGCAAGCAGTAAACTCTTACTGCTTCAAATATTGCCTCAGGCTTACAGTCTTCAAATTCATTGAAGGTGTTAATAAAATTCCCTTTCATTTTTCACCACCCTTAGCTTTAGCTATATCAACCGCCATTTGTGCTGATTGCAATTCATCTTTAATGAGATCGTGTCGACCTTCCATCAGGTAGTGATGCATTGCCAGGAAAGTTTGCAAGTTGTCAAAATAAAGACCTTCAACGCCAATTTTTTCAAGTTTTTCTCTCAAAACTTGAACTTTATTGATAGCTTCTGAAATCCCAAACATTGTCCAAGATAAATCAGCTTCTGCGGTTACAAGGGACCAATGATGATCTTCAAGGAGTTTTAGTTCTTTTGAGTTATCCATTTAGAAGCCCCTTATTGTTGAGAACCACATCAGGCAATAAATCAATCCGCTCGCTCAAGCTTTTTGCACTAAAGCAGAATCCAAAAAGTAGATTGCCTTTAAGCTCATCATTTAAGGTGCAAACCCTCATAGACAAGATTGCTAAGCGCAAATCATTGATCATATTTTTGCAAACTTGAAAATCCACAAAGTTGTACTGCTCAATGGCTGCATCAATAAACCAATCCATTGCATATAGATGAGCCTTTGTAAGATTCATTAAGGCGTCAATAGCGTTCACATCTGACTCGCCATCTTTTACTGCATCAAAAATGTCGAATATCTGGTGTAGATTTGAAACAACAACAGAACCAAGCATTGATAATTCAGATGTAATTATCAATTTATACAAGGCATCATATTTTGTTTTAGGCACAGAAGGGCCTTGACTATTTTGTGTTAAGTCGTTCATAATACGCTCATCCAAGAAACCTGTTTATCCGCCAAGACTTTCAGGTAATTGTTAAAATCAAAGAACTGGTAGAGGAATCTCTATCGGTCTTTTTGTGTCTTTAATGTTCCAATAAAAGAACAATTGTGTCAAGTGTTTGTTCTTATAATTGGACATATTTTTTAATTATTGTTGCAACCACATAATTTTTAAACAAAAAAAAGGCTCATAAATATGAACCTTATTAGCTGTATTTTTGGTATTAGATTAAGAAATTGAATTTTTTAGCAGGTTTGAATGAACCAACATATTTGCCAACAAGTATACAATCCTCTGTTAATGGAATTATTTGATCCTTCCAATTAGGGTTTAAAGGTTTTAAATAATATCCATTAGTTTCAACAACTAATGCCTTGAAAGTTGCCTCCGTTCCGCACTTTACAACAACCATTTCACCAGTCTGTATATCTGCTAGAAAATAATCAGGGTCAATACATATTTTTTCGCCTTCCTCAAAGTATGGGGCATTACTCAACCCCTTAACTTCCAAGTAGAAACTTCGTTTTCCTGCATTAGGAACCAAAGGAAGCATTTCGCATTCCTGAATATTAACAACGCCCATCTCTGTAAAGTTACCAGCTTGTACCCAAGATAAAACAGGTGCATAAATCACTGTCGCTAAAGGATTTAATTCAACACTTCCATCCAATGTTGGTCGTGTGTCATTCATCTCACCAGTCAATAGCCATGTTGGTGTTGTCTTAAGTGTATCTGCTAGAGCCTCCCAATATTTTGCACTTGGGTTTACCGTTCCGCTAATCCAATTGCTAACAGTAGCCTTTCCCGCTCCCGTTCCCTTCATTAGATCAGCGTGTCTAAGGCCCAACTCTCTCATTCGACTTACTATTCGATCTGCAACAGTTTTCATGCCTGAAAAATTCCTAACTGGTTTGTTCTTAATTATGAACAACTGCATTGACTTTTACAACTGTTTGTAGTTCCATAATAAGAACAATTTTGTTCGTAAATAGGGTTTGACTATGAATGTACAAGATTTAAAAGATTATTACAGGATTCCAAACAATAACCAATTATCAATTTTCTTGGGAATTGGACGAACCACAAGCTGTACATGGGAGGAGGTGGGTATACCTATTGGAGTTCAAGCAATCTTTGAAATCAAAACAAATGGAGCTTTAAAAGCGGATCGGCACTTACTGGCGGAAGTGTACTCAATTAAATGCTGCGCAGCTTAACAGCTAAGCAGATTCAGGTTTCTTGGAGCAAACCAGAATGAATAAATTAGTAATAGCAGAAAATTTAAGCAATGCAATAAAAACCATGTCTACCCGTGAGATTGCGGAGTTGACTGGTAAAGAACATTTCAATGTAAAGCGTGATTGTGAGGTCATGTTTAGAGATCTTGGAATAGATGCCCTCAAATTTGAAGGTATCTATTTTGATTCAATGAATAGGCCTCAAACCGAATACCAGTTAGACAAAGAGCTCACTATGACTCTTGTCACTGGTTACAGCATTGTTTTGCGTAATGGGGTTATCAAGCGTTGGCAGGAATTAGAGAACCTGGTTAAACAACCTCAAGAGCTATCAAAACTTGAAATTCTGCAATTGGCTATCGAATCAGAAAAGCAGAAAGTAGCCTTAGAGCAGCAAGTTTCGGTACTAGAGCCCAAAGCATTAGCCTTAGATGCAATCGCTGATACTTCCAATACCTACACAATCCGCGAATGTGCTACCACTCTAAAAATTAGAGAAAAAGAGTTGGTTAATCTGATCATTGATAAAGGTTGGTGTTATCGAGATGCGAGCAGCCGCTTGCGTCCCTACGCTCAAAAAGTACAGCAAGGCGTTTTTATCAATCGCGCTTCACCTGTGATCACACACCCAGTCACCCAAGAGGAAAAGGTTTATCTGCACATGCATGTAACAGCCTATGGCCTCACACGCCTCACAGCATTGGTTAATCGCCATAGGGGGGGGTAAATGGATATCGAATGGGAAAAAGACCATAAGGCTTATGTGGAAGCTCTCAGCGCCTATAAGAAGGCTAAAAAAGAGCTTCAGCAAGCTATTGGTATTGAAAAAGACTTTGATAAGACAAGTTGGACAGCGGCTGAAGTTGTGACCGACTTGCGTGTGAATCATGACAAATACGCTGTAATCAATCGCTTTGAAGCTGCTGCTTTAGAGGTTGTTAAGGCGAAGGAAAAACTGTAGTGAGCAGATATAGAAAAATAGAAGTGCAAATGTGGGGCGATATTAAGTTTCGTTCCCTCTCACCTATGCCTGCAAGTGGTCAAGGTCTATGGTTGTACCTTTTGACCAATACCAACACAAGCCCTATTCCTGGTCTTTTTAAGGCTGGGCAGATGGCTATGGCAGAGGAATTAAACTGGGAGCCGAAAGACTTCCAAAAAGCCTTTGAGGAAGTGTCAAAAAAAGGCATGGTCGAAGCAGATTTTAGAGCCCGTGTTGTATGGGTGCCAAATGCCATAAAACACAACAAGCCTGAGTCGCCAAATGTTGTTATTAACTGGGGTAAAGAGATCAATCTAATCCCTGAGTGTGAGTTAAAAAATAAGGCCGTACTTGAATTGTATGAGGCAATGCAAGCAATTGATTTACAGTCAAATAATCCAGAAAATAGACCGTACTCGAAAGCCTTTGAGAAAGCCTTTAAGGATGCATTAATAAAGGCTTCTGGAAAGACATTCCCGAATCAGGAACAGGAACAGGAACAGGAACAGGAACAGGAAAATAATATTCGTCCGTCTAACGACGAACCTGTGCCTGAAAAACCTAAATCAAATTTCAAAAACGAGATTCAGGAAATCTTTGAGTTCTGGAAAACCACGTTCAACAAAAACAATCGGACTCTCCTTGATGATCCAAGAAAGAAAAAAGTTTTAGCCAGACTCAAGCAGGGTTACAGCGTTGAGGACATCAAACGGGCTATCGTTGGTTACTCGAAATCCCAATTTCACATCGAGGGCAACCACACTGATTTATCACTGATCTGCCGTGATTCAGCCCATCTTGAGAAATTTTTAGATACTAACCAGCAAGGGGGAGGGTCAAGAGAATCACAACCATCAGCCTCTGAACAACCAGTGTTTGAGCCTGTTCGAGTTGTTTATGGGCAACAAAACGGGGGTGCACAATGAGCTTGATTGAGGTTAATGGTGTTACTGAGGATGTATTGGCTAATCATGGCTATGAACTGTCAGTTCTAGTTTCAATTATGACCTACACGGATGCAGCCAACTCAATACCAGAATTACATGAAAGCATGTTTACCCTACAAACCCACCAAGCGGTATTTAAGGCTTGTAAAAAACTTTTTGAACAGGGTAAGCAAGTGGATGAATTAACTGTGTTGCATACGGTTAAGTCGCTTGGCGAGGAGGGTAAAGGGGTAAATGAGAAATACCTGCTTGACGCATTCCAAAATCTATCTGGCAATGGCTTGAATTTCAGAACATACGTCAAGGAGCTGCAAGAGCTAACCCTGCGTAGAAAGCTGCGGGATATTGGAAAAAAAACCCAAATTTTTGCAAATGACCTTAGTGCTGGAACTGCGGATGATGTGGTTGCAAAGTCCAATTCGCTTTTTAATGATTTGGATAACTTGTCTGGTGGTGATGGGTTAGAGGATGGGATTATTTCAGCCTACGAATTAATGAATGAGCTGAATGAGATACAAACTCAAAAACTAAATAACACCTATAAGCCAATGGGGGTTAATACAGGCTTTATTGCACTAGATCATAGAGTTGGTGAAATCAAGAAAGGTGATTTGGTGGTGATTGCTGCACGTCCTGCAATGGGTAAAACGGCTTTTGCTTTAAATGTTGCAACTAATATTTTTACCAATCTAAACAAGCCAGTCCTATTTGAATCGATGGAAATGAAGAAAAAGGAGATTCAACGGCGACTAGTATCATCAATTGGCGGTATTGAGTTTGATCACTTAAAGAGTGCTGACCTAACCAAAGAGGATTGGTCTTGTGTAACGCATGCAATGAAGGTTATTCAGGCATCGAAATACAAAATTAATGATGGGTCTGTGACAATCTCAGATATTAGAAAACATGCTCGGAAAGTTGTGCAACAGCATGGGTGTATTGGCGCAATCTTTGTTGATTACCTGCAGCTTATTAAGACTCCACATTTCAATGCCAATGTGAGCGAGAACGATCGAATCACATATATCTCAAACAGTTTAAAAGACATAGCGATGAGCTTTGATTGCCCTGTTTTTGCACTATGTCAGTTAAACCGTGATCTTGAACGCCGTCCAGATAAGCGGCCAATGATGGCAGATCTAAGAGGGTCTGGTGCTATTGAACAGGATGCAGATGCAATTCTTTTCCTATATCGAGATGAGTACTACAACAAAGACAAATCTCAATTCAAAGGCATTTTGGAAGTTATCACTGGGAAGCTTCGAGATGGTCAAACAGGTCACACCTATCTGGTATCTGAATTAAATATGAGCCGCTTTTCTACAGCAGGTCAAGCACAACTAGATTACCTGGCAGAGATCGAGCAACGAGGAAAAAAATCATGAATAAGAAAACAATCAAACCAAATACAGATTTAATTTTTGCAAGATTTGCCATTTTGGGAATGGTGGCAATTGTATTTACAGTCCTTTCAATCAATGGCCTGCCGTCGTGGTTTTTGTGGCTTGTCATGTTGTGGGGGGTGTTCTCGATCTTCTCGGCAGCTATTCAGGCTGATGAGGCTGCAGCAAATGCAGAGGCGGCACAAAGTGGGATGAGTCAACTCAAGTGGCTTGTGAATCATCAACACAAGATCATCAAACAGCATGATCAATCTTTAGAGCGAATGCTTGAGTTTAAGGGACACATTAAAGATCACGTTTCTAACCTGAGAAACAAGGGACTGCCGCAAATAATCACCCAGCTCGATAACATGGATGCTTTGATCAAAGCTCATAGCCAGAAATGCGAGTGCACCAATCTACCAGTATCAAATAATTTCTTTAACAAGATGATCGTTTGTCATCAGTGTGGAAAGGAGTATTTGATGTGAACGATTTAAGTTTAGTGACCATAGGTGTCTTTCTATGCCTCATTTTTTTTGTGGAAGTGACAGGCAAACAGAAAGCTGAAAAACAATTTTGTGATGGGTATAACTCAAATTATGCGTATGCAGGGCGTTCATATTCATGCCCAAACAATAAGGGGCAATAACATGAACTCAAAACTACACATCATGCAAGCAGTAGATTGGAATAAATACGATTTAACAGAATGGCTGCGTCAATTTGGACACTGGCAAGGTGGGGGGATACACCTCAACGGTTCTTCTGAAAATCCCTTACTGGGAGCAATTAAACGAGCCAAATTAAGACTTAAAAAAGGGGATAGAGAAAAAATTATTGCTCAATATCTCTGTGATGAAAATTTTAGTGAATTGAGCCCAAAAAAATTAACCACATGCTTAATCACGGATGATGAGGCTAGAGCTGTACAGAGATTGATTGTCGACTATCTGGATGGTTGTAATTCTGAGGCGGTTTTTGACTGGATGAAAGCGATTATTGATCGCTATTTTAATCAGAAATCATGGCCTGAGATGGTGAATAAAACCCGAACAATTAATGAGGCTAGGTCAGATGTTAAATGTGGATTGGCAGCACTGCATTCAAGATACCATTTTATCTACTACAAAAAGGGCACTATGTAGTGAAGCTATTGAAATTTATGCAGTAATCAGGTAATTGTATAAGGATTAAACAACGGTGGTAAGAATGACAGAAAATCCGCAATTATATAATTTAATTACAAGTTTTGAAGAAATTGAAGCACGGCCAAACTTTATAGAACGCAAGGTGATTCCAAAAGGTGAAGCTGTTGAGGGTGTGTTGAGTGATTTGATTGGGTATTACCTATTCAAAGATGAGGTTAAGTGCGGAATATCAAGCTGTGGAACAAAGCATCAGAAGGGATATTTAGCAAGCTTAAGCGATGGTCATGAGATTATTATTGGGCACAATTGCGGGAAAAAATACTTTGGTATTTCATTTGATGAAAAAACAGCTCAATTTGATCATTTAAGACATAACGCACTTAAATACACTCAAATTTTGGAGATGTTTGATAAGCTTCCGCTATTAAAGGCAAATCTCGATCGCATACTAACCCAATCAGGCAAGTTTTCATTCTATGATTTAAAAAAGACAATCAAAGACTTTAAAGAGACTGCCTTGGATTATGGGATGCGGCGCCATATTTACCATGAGGTTTCCTATAATGGAGCCATATATATTTCTCACTTCAAGACCCGTGAGGAGATTGATGCTGAGTATTTAATGGGTAAGAAAAATATTGTCGACACAAAGCGAGTACTCGAAGGAACGATTGCTCATTATGATGTGATAGCAACATGGCATGATGCGGAGACGCTAAAAGACTATTTTGATCGATTGTATCGTGAAATAAAAAATCCGAATCAAATGTCGGGTGAGGCAATTAAAGCGTTGTCGAGAAAGTTAAGAAACCATGATCAAAACCTTCGTGAATTGGAGGAGTTTTGCGTTCGTGGCAACAAGCTGTTTACACCAGAGAACTTAATTCAACTTGCTGTATTATTTACCAAACAACAAGAGAAACAGGCTATTGAAAAATATGCAAATAAATTTGCTTAGGGTATTGACCCTGTACAGGCCACATGTTACTTTTAGTGTATAGTGCTGTAGTTGTAAGTGTTTCACTACGGTAAGTTAAAAAGCTCATCAATTTGATGGGCTTTTTGCGTTTTTGCAGGGTACATTCAGTTGGTAGAAGATCAGGCCCATAACCTGACATGCACGGGTTCGAGTCCCGTTCCTGCATCCAGTTTAAATTAGCCGAACGGATTACGGCGCCGTGAACCCCGCTAGATACTAGGTTATTGGCGGGGTTTGTTCTTTTCTATGGGGTGGATATGGATAAAGTTGAAGCTAAAAAGAACCTCAAGCGTTATGAGGATGAGATAGAGAAATATCAAAACCTATCCAGAGGCCTAATGACCAGAGACGAAATGTTAATGATTGATAAGAAAATCAGTCAATTCAAGGAATGGTCCAAGAATATTAGAAGTGAATTGAATGCGTGATGCAAAGCGACTAGCTGAGATTAGAAAGCTGCCTTGCATCAAATGCGGTTCACCCGCACCAAGCCAAGCTGCACACAGTAATTTTGGTGAGCACGGGAAGGGGCGCGGCATCAAGGCTCAAGACTCCCACACAATCCCGCTATGTGTAAATTGTCACCGTTGGCTCGATGGTTATTTTGAAATGACCAGAGAGCAATCTAAAGAATGGTTTGCCCAGGCACTAGAAAAAACTAATCAAATGCTTGAAGGCGATAAAGATATATTTTGAGGTAAGGAAATGCAGAAAAATTATAACGCCGTGTTTCCACTCACATCATATTCAGAGATAGCAAAAGTCATCTCGTATATGAATAGCCATCACAGCACGGCGATAAACGATGGAAAGCCGTTAGTTGTGCGCATCAGCACAAAGCAAGATGATAGGTCCGCCGCACAAAACAGGCTTTATTTCAAGTGGCTTGAGCAAATTTCCCAAAAGACAGGCAACTCTAAAGATGACCTGCACATGTTCTTTAAGAAAAAATATCTTGCAGCTATCTATGTGGCTAATCGCCAAGACACAGCAGAAAAGCATAGAGCGCTCATAGGCTTTAGAAATGTCAAACAGCACTTCGGCGGCTTGGAACGTCAAAAGCTTGATGCTGATTATGAACTCCTCGTAGATGTTTTTATTCGTGACCATATTCGTAGTCGTGAAGCATCGATAAAAGAGTTCACAGCCTATCTAAACAAAATCAATATTTACGCTCACCGTGATTTAGGTGTGAAGCTTGTTGTGCCTGATGATCTTAAATGGTGTTACGGCGAACAATAACTAATTCGAGGTTTTTTAAATGTCAGCTCCAATCGGAAACAGATTTTGGGAGCAGCGTAGCTCACATGGTCGTAAGCCGATCTTTGAGAGTCCTGAACAACTTTGGGAAGCTGCTTGTGAATATTTTGAATGGGTAACAGATAACCCTTTAGAGGAAAGCAAAGCATTCAGCTATCAAGGTAGCGTTATTAAAACTACATTGCCAAAAATGAGAGCAATGACAATTACAGGGATGTGTTTGTATTTAGACATTAGCCGTCAAGGATGGTCTGAATATTGTGCCAAGGAAGATTTTTCTGACATCACCAAGAAGGTCGAAGCGGTGATATTTTCTCAGAAATTCGAAGGCGCTGCAGCTGACCTGCTTAATCCAAACATTATTGCGAGAGAGCTTGGTTTGGCTGATAAGACAGATATAACAACAGGCGGCGAACCAATAAATAAACCAACAGTGATTGAATTGGTGGCCCCTCATGTCCAAGGTACAGATACAACTACCACCTAAACTTATCCCGTTGTTTTCAGAACCAAACCTGCGATACAGACAATCATGGGGTGGGCGTGGTTCCACAAAAACTAGAACATTCGCAGTAATGACCGCAGTAAAAGGCTACATGTTTGCTGAGGCGATGGTTAGCGGCATGATTCTTTGTGGTCGTGAGTATATGAATACTTTGTCTGATTCCAGTATGGAGGAGATTAAGCAGGCGATACGATCTGTACCATTTCTCAATGATTATTACGATATTGGTGAAAACTACATACGGACCAAAAACCGCCGTGTTTCATACGGTTTTTGCGGTTTGCGGCACAATCTGGACAGCATTAAATCCAAAGCGCGCATTCTTTTGTGCTGGGTGGATGAGGCCGAATCTGTAAGCGAAATGGCGTGGCGCAAATTACTCCCCACGGTTCGTGAAGCTGATTCAGAGGTTTGGATTACATGGAACCCTGAAAAAAGAGGAAGCGCTACAGATACGCGATTCAGGCATGAATTGATACATGACCCTGTAACTGGCGAGCTGATTGGCATGGGTGTAGAAATGAACTACACCGACAATCCTTGGTTCCCTGAAGAATTGGAAAGGGAACGGCGTCAAGATCAGAAAAATCTATCACTCACCGATTATGAGTGGATATGGGAGGGGGCATATCTTGAGGCATCCGAGGCTCAAATTTTCAATGGTAAATTTGAGAAATTGGATTTTGTTCCAGATCCTGTTACATGGGATGGACCTTATCACGGCCTAGATTTTGGTTTTGCTAATGACCCAACCGCAGGCACTAAATCATGGATTCATGATGATTGTCTTTATATTGAATATGAAGGCGGCAAAGTCGGTCTTGAGTTGGATGACACGGTTGATTTTTTAAAGACCAAAATACCAGGTATAGAAAAATATGTGGTGTTAGCAGATAACGCACGGCCTGAATCAATTAGCCATCTCAAGAAAAAGGGATTACGGCGTATCAAAGCCTGTGAAAAGGGTAAAGGTTCCGTAGAGGATGGGATTGCACATATACGCTCTTTTAGAAAGGTATATATCCATAGCCGCTGCAAAGAGACATACCAAGAATTTAAAAACTATTCATACAAGAAAGATCGCCTCACTGATGAAGTGTTACCGATTATTGTTGATGAATATAACCATTATATTGACAGCATCCGCTACGCCCTTGAACCGATTATGAAGCGCAAAGGCGCTATCAAAATATCAAACAAAGTATTGAGCCAGATATGAAATTTCGTGAAAAATTATTGAGCTTGCTAATTCGCTGGCTCCGATTCGCCACGCCCGTAGAAAGTGAAAATACTTCAGAGGGCGAAAAACCTAAGCGTAGAAAGATCAGTACTATTGCCCTAAACACTATTGGTGCAAAGTCTCAGAATGATGTGATTAAGTTTAAGATGCCAACTTTACCTAAAGGCGTGGTACCTGATGGCGAAGGTCTAGCAATGGACAGCGGTGGGATGGTTGGTTATGCAAACGCTGCTGGCGTAAGCATGAATTTTTTAGGCTATCCAATTTTGTCCGAACTTTCGCAGCGAAGCGAGTACCGAGCACCAGTACAAACACTTGCTACAGAAATGACGCGTAAGTGGATTCAGTTTAAAAGTATTGGCTCTGATGACCTTTCAGAAGAAATTAAGCAGATTGAAGTTGCTTTTGATCATTTCAAAATCCGTGATGCGTTCAAGTTGGCCACAGAGCACGATGGTTTTTTTGGTCGCGGCAATCTATTTATTGAAATTGATGGGAATGATGACCGTGAGACGCCGCTGATTGTTGATAAGGCCACCATTAAAAAAGGTAGTCTTAAGCAATTAAAAGTGATTGAGCCGATTTGGACCACACCGGTTAATTACGATTCAGTCGACCCAACGAACAAGTATTTCTATAAGCCTAATATGTGGTATGTGATGGGGAAACCCGTACATAGCACAAGATTATTTACATTCGTCAGTCATCCTGTTTCAGACATGCTCAAGCCTTCCTATAACTTTAGTGGTTTAAGCATGACTCAGATGATGATGCCATATGTTGATAATTGGCTTAGCACACGCGATTCTGTTAGTGACCTGATTCATTCGTTTTCAATCAGTGGGATTAAGACAAACCTAGATACACTATTAGGTGATGATGGTACCGACGCTACTGACTTTATTAATCGTGTAGAGTTGTTTAATAGGACCCGTGATAACCGTGGATTAATGGCTTTAGATAACACTGAGGAGTTTTTTCAGCACAATACGCCGTTATCTGGTTTAGATAAGCTTCAGGCTCAAGCACAAGAGCAAATGGCATCGCCGTGTCATATTCCATTGGTCAAACTATTTGGCGTCACTCCAAGCGGCTTAAACGCATCATCTGAGGGTGAAATCAAGGTTTACTATGATTATGTTGCAGCGCAGCAACAAAACATCTTTACAGATCCACTGGTGACAATCCTAAAGATCATCCAATTACATCTTTTCGGTCAGATATTTGACGATATTACTTTTGAGTTTGTTCCACTGGAGCAAATGACAGAAGAACAGATTGCCAATATCAATAAAACCAAAGCGGAAACAGGTGCAACTCTTGTAGAGGCTAACATTATCAGCCAAGAGGAAGAACGGACACGTTTAGCTGATGATTCTTTTAGTGGTTACAACAGCCTTGATGCTGAAACGTTGCCAGAACGCCGTGAAGATAGTCCAGCAATGGATGCTGACGGCGAATGGGATGAATCAAAACATCCACGTGCTGATAATGGACAGTTTGGTAGTGGTGGTGGTTCTAGTAATTTCAAAGAGCAGGTTAGTAAACTTACTAAAGAAAATTCAGTAACAATCACTAATCAGCATTCTGAGCAAATGCCAGCAAATAGCTTGCATACACCAACAGTGCGAGAAGCATTAAAAGAGATATTGGTTGGGAAACACGGGGAATCTAATCCAGTTGTGAACAAGGCAACAGGTCATAAAATGATTTTCACTACAACCAATTTAAAAGCTTCTTTAGCCAAAAACGGTAAAGACAATGAAAAGGAGCGCCTGTTACGCAGTCTTTACCCTGCATTGCCTGAACTGTATGAGAAGGCTATTCCAGACGATCCACATTTTGAACCAAACACGAAACCAGAGCAAAAACCCGGTATTGCTGGATATAGAAATTATTTAGTTCATGCTGAGGTGGGTGGTAATAAGCATTTGGTGCGGATTGGTGTTGATGTGCCACATCCAGATAAAGAGGGCAATGCTCCGAGAAGCGGGGCTTATTATTTTCATAAACTGGAAATTGGGCAATAAAAAAGGAGATTTAGTTACACAGGTTCATCTACTAAGTAGGACTTCTGTCTAAATCTCCAAGTTCCTATTTTAGCCTATTATTTAGTCAAAGGCAATTTATGAAACCTAAAACATTACGTGCTATTCACGCCAATGTCGGGGTGGAAGTAGCCTATAGAAAAGCTTTGCGGGGCATCCTTAATGAAATTCATGCGGATGTATTGAGTGAGATTTTAGCTGAGTACAGTGTGTATGAAGTTGAAATTGCTCAAGACATAAACATATCGCTTGTTATGCAGCGGCTATTTAAAAACCTTACAAGTTTTTGGCAACGCCGTTTGAATGACTTAGCACCTCAAATGGCAAAGATATTTGCAAAAAGCTCTACACAACATACTGAACGCTCAATGATGCAAGCTTTTAAAAAAGCAGGCTTCACGGTGCGTTTCAATATGAGTGAGCAAGTAGAGGAAAAAGTTGAGGCTGTGATTGGTGAGAATGTCGGACTGATTAAGTCAATCGGAAGCCAGTACCTTGGCGATGTTCAGCAATCAGTCTGGCAAGCAATTAAGTCTGGCCATGATATGCACACCCTTTCAAAAACACTCTATGAAAAATACGACATATCTAAGCGCCGTGCTGATTTCATTGCTCGTGACCAAAACAACAAAGCCAAGGCTGTAATTGAGCGTGAACGGCGATTAGAGCTTGGAATTAAAAAGGCGATATGGCAGCACTCACATGCGGGCAGAAAGCCACGTATAAGCCATGTACACGCCAATGGTAAGGAGTTTGATATTGAACAAGGCATGTACATTGACGGCGAATGGATACAACCAGGGGAATTAATCAACTGCAGGTGTACAAGTCGCGCCGTGATACCAGGATTTAACGTTTAGCACCTTAGGGTGCTTTTTTTATGGGCGTTCATTATGAAATTAGCGTTTGACCGGTCTGTCCGAAGCTATGACCAAGATGGTCGATTGCGGGTGGAAACATCACCCATCACTAAGGCCACAGTAAACCCTTACTACGGATATGAAATCCCAAATTTCGAAAGTTTGGGACTGATTCGAGACAAAATTTATTACCTGCTTCGAGATCCGTTGGAGCTTGAGCGAGCAGTTAACACATTTAGAAACTTGCCACTCTTAATTAAGCACACACGAACATCGGCTGATGATCATAAAAAAGACTTAGTGGTTGGCACAACTGGAAGTAACACCGAGTGGTGTGACCCATACATCAATGTTGATTTGATGGTTTGGGATGCGGTGGGGATTGCAGGTATTGAATCCCAAGAACAAGCCGAGTTGTCTAGCTCGTATTACTACGATGCGGATATGACACCAGGCGAGTATCAGGGCATGCGCTATGACGGTGTAATGCGAAACATCAAAGGCAATCATGTTGCTTTGGTCGACATTGGTCGAGCTGGGCCTGATGTGGTTGTACATGACAAAAATCCTTTTATTGAGGGAACTCCAATGAGTAAAGAACAAAAACTTGCTCAGGCGAAAGCCAAAGCGAAACAAGCATTACAGGCGAAATTAGCAAGTGATGCTAAACCAGAGGACATTGACGCAATCATTGCACAATTGGCCCAAGACTCAGCAGAGGCAGCAGAATCCGAGCCTAAAAAACCTGCCGAGGACGAGAATGACGAAGAAGGCAAGGAAAAGCCTGGTGCTGATGAAGGCGATCCTGATGCTGAGGAAGGTAAGAAAAAGCCTGCCGAGGATGAGGACGAGGACGACAAGCCAACAAAGGCGGCTATGGATGCAGCGATTAAGGTTGCTGAAGATCGTGCCACTGTGAATGCAACTAAACGCATTGAGGCGCTATTCCAAGCCCGTGAAGATGTTAAGCCACTAGTGGGCCAAGTTGCTCTTGATAGTGCCGAATCGGTCTATAAGTTTGCTTTAGATCAAAAAGGCATTGATACCAAAGGGGTCCATCCATCGGCCTATCGTTCTATGGTGCAGATGCTTAAAAACAGTCCTGAGCCTAAAGCCAAGACAGCAATGGATGCTCAATCGGTTTCCACCGTCCACGCAAAATTCCCAAACCTTTCTCGAATTAAACAGGGGTAAATAACATGGGTTTCCAAAAACAAGTTCAATTACAACAAGCTCCTGCGGTGGCGGGTGACTTTGCATCAAACAATCCACGTGCAGTTTTGCTTGCAGGTGAAGGTGCTTTAGTAGCTGGCGCAAGTGGCGCCGTTGTTGGTCGTTTCGCTTGGGCTGTGAACGGCGTTGTTAGTAACGCAGGTTCAGGCAAGCCACAAGGCTTTATCCACCGCGAAAACCAAGCACTTATCACAACTTGGTTGGCTGAGGCATCAAACGTTATCCCGCAAGGCTTGCCGTTGACTATTCACGTTGCTGGTGACTTTTGGGCACAAACATTAACCAATGCAACAGTTGGCCAAAAGGTTTATGCATCGCTCACAACGGGTGAAGTAAAAACAGATGCAACTGGTGCAACAGTCGCAGGGTATATCGAAACCGATTGGTTAGTTGCCAGTGCAGCATCAGCCAATGAATTAATCAAAATCACAACATGGGGCGCGTAAACGATGGATGAATTAGAATATTTAGCAACAGTGGGCGTGGTCCTGCCGTTTGGCACTCAGATTACAGATCCACATCTTGCAATGGATGCTCAGCCTGTCATGGTAACAGGTGCCAATGCGGGTATCCCTGCATTCCTTGCAAACTACATGGACCCAAAAGTTATCGAAACTTTAGTGGCTCCGATGAAGGCTGCTGAAATTGTTGGCGAAACTAAAAAAGGTGATTGGACCACTGAAACAGCAACGTTCCCAGTTGTTGAGTCAACAGGTGAGACGTCAAGTTACGGCGACTTTAACGATAACGGCTCATCAGGTGTAAATGCCAATTTCCCAATGCGTCAAAGCTATCACTACCAAACAACTACCGCTTGGGGTGAGCGTCAACTTGCAAAAGCTGGTTTGGCGGGTATTGATTGGGCTACACGTACCAATATCGCTTCAATTCTGACTCTGAATAAGTACCAGAATAAAACTTATTTCTACGGCGTTTCAGGTTTGCAGTGCTATGGCTTGTTGAATGACCCGACACTATCAGCACCAATTACACCTACAGCACAATGGTCCTTAGATGCAACCGATGCCTTGACTGTTTATAACGATGTAGTTCGCATGGTGCGCCGTCTAATTGCTCAAGGTAACGGTTCGATTGATCAAGATTCGCCGTTGAAGTTGGTTACATCACCAACTGCGTCATTGGCCTTTAACAAGACCAACCAGTACAACGTAAATGTTCGAACTCAGCTTAAAACAAACTTCCCTAATCTTGAGCTTGAAACAGCGCCTGAATACTCCACTGCTTCAGGTGAGTTAGTTCAGTTGTTTGCTCCTGAAATTGAAGGGCAAGAAAGCGCAACTTGTGCATTTACTGAAAAGCTACGTGCACACAATATCGTTGTTAAAACGTCAAGTTACGAGCAAAAGAAATCACAAGGTACTTTCGGTACTGTGATTTTCCGTCCGTTCGCATTCGTTCAAATGTTAGGGGTATAAACCAATGGCAACAGCAAAGAAAGGCAGCGTCGTTATTGTCGGCTGCAAATTACCAAACGGCTTGATTGCTGAGGTGCAAGGTGTAGAGGTCAAGTTTAATGGCTTGAATACATCTCAAATCGTTGGTGGGTTCGGTATTACTGAAAATGTAGATGCCGAATTTTGGGATGCTTGGCTTGAGCAGAATAAACACATGCCTTATGTGAAGGGTGGCTTTGTTTTCGCCCACACTGAAGCGGCTTCCGTTAAGTCAGAAGCCAAGGAAAAGCAAGGCGAAAAGACAGGCCTAGAGCCGCTTGACCCAAGCAAAAAACCAGCGGGTATTGAAGAACTTGAAAAATAAGGACTGAACAATGATCGTTATCTTTAATGCCGACACTTTTGTTGCTCGATTTCCTGAGTTTTCAGGGACCAATAGCGAATTGCTGGAAATGTATTTTGATGAGGCTTGCTTAAAACTTAAAAACACTGATAGCAGTATTGTTAAGGATGAAAAAGAACGCCGCATTTTACTTTACCTTTTAACGGCTCATATCGCTCAGTTGGGGCAACAAACGGCAAAGGGTAACGGTAATTTGGTTGGCCGTATTAGTTCAGCAAGTGAAGGTTCTGTATCTGTTTCGACAGATGCGGGACCAGTTACAAATGCCCAAGCGTGGTATATGCAAACCGTATATGGTGCCGAATACTGGGCTCTAACTGCAAAATATAGAAGAATGCGCTATTACCCCGCACCACGGAGGTATCACTAATGGCTGATGTGTTGGGTGGAGATAGGTTTGAAAAGTATCTGGATGAATTAGCTAAGAGACTCGAACAAGATGCAACCCTAAGAGTCGGCTTTTTAGAGACTGAAACCTATCCAGAGGAAGGGTTGCCAGTCGCTCAAGTGGCATTCTGGAATGAATACGGCGCAACAATAAATGTGCCTGAAAGCAAAACAACTATTTACCGATCTATACGCAAAGACGGTACCTTTAATAAAAATGGTAAGTTCGTTAGAAAAAGCCAATCAAATTTTGCAACAGAACACACGGTGCCTGCTCATCAAGTCGTTATCCCACCAAGGCCATTTTTCCGAAATATGATAGAAAAAAATAAATCAGGTTGGTCATTAGCTTTTGGAAACTTGATGAAAATACATAACGGCGATGTTCCTAAGGTATTTGCCTTAATGGGTGAGGGCATCAAAGACCAATTAACTCAATCGATTGTGGAGTTCTCTGACCCACCTAATGCGCCGTCAACAGTGCGCAAGAAAGGGTTTGATAAACCATTAATTGAAACAGGAACCATGCAGCGTGCTACAGGGTGGGATATTGAATGAATTTACACGGTTTAGTGCGTGGTGCGATTAACGCAGTCAATCCAGATATTCCTGCTTGTTTGCATAAAGCTACAGGCGAATACGAGACAAGTGATGCTGGTATTCGCACCCCAAAGTACAAAATCTCGAAAGGGAAAATACAAGTTCAAGGTGTAAATGGCCGTGACTTGGAGCGCCTTAACAATCTCAATATGCAAGGCATATTTCGCACAGTTTACCTATACGGCGAGCTAAGCGGGATTGTTAGATCCAATCAGAAAGGCGGTGATTTAATTGAGTTCGCCGATGTTGGTTGCTGTGAGCAAAAGAAATGGCTTGTTGTTCAGGTTGCTGAAGTGTGGCCAGATTGGTGTAAGGTGATTGTATGTCAACAAACCAACCAGACTTAACAGAGCAAGATTTATATACGGCGATTCGCCGTTTTATTTTGTCTGTAATACCTGAGGCTGATGAAGTAATCCAAGGGTTACAGAATCAGGTTGCTATGCCAGATAAGCCATTTGTGGCTATGACAACATTGTTTAATGACCGCATAGCTACCAACCATTTTGAATATGATGTGCATAAAAAAGACATTGTTCAGCCGCAAAAATGGACGGTGCAGATCGATTGTTACGGCGAACCGTCAAATGCATGGGCAACCTTACTTACAACCTTACTACGTGATGAATATTCTTGTAGTCAATTTCCTGAAAACATCCAACCGCTTTATGCAGATGACCCAAAACATTTACCTATCGTTAACTCAGAGCAGCAATATGAAAAGCGCTGGATGATTACGGCATGTTTTCAGGTAAATCCGAAAATGAGTGTTAGTTTATGAAAGTAATTGGTGCTAAGTCCTTGGTACAAATAATGCCAAGTGTTGTGGTGGCAAAGCAAAGAGTCACACCAGGTGTTTATGAATATGACAGCACTCAGCCGCCGCTGATTAGCTGTGATGGTGCTACTCCAAGCGCAAGATTTTCATCAACAGGTAATAATATTAATAATTCAGGTTATAACTTGATCATTAATGATGTTTTTTACAGAGATTTTAATTGGGATAGCCAAGGAGAAACATCATATCTGGAACATGTGATAAATACGGTTGTTCCACCAAACACACTAGAAATTGAAGCTTGGATATATGATGGTGCTACATGGCCAACCGATTGGACAATTAAAAATATTTCTAATGAAAATCTTAGAATACTTATTGCCCCTTGGACAAGTGCATGTGATTTTGAAATTCATTCAGAAAATGAAAATCCAACAATATTAAGTCCAAATGAAGGTGTATTTCAGTTCTGCCTATCCCCAATGTCAAATCAGATCAGTTGTGATGGTGCAACACCAAGAGCTAAATTCACAAATGATGGCATTTTTGATATTTCTGTTAATGGTGTGCTTTATGAAAACCCTAGTTTATTAACCTGTAGACAAATGGTTAATAATTTTCCAGAACTTGCACAGCTTATTAATGTTAATGGAGATGGTGATGCAAACTTTATTAACCTAACTCAAAACGACCTTCGAATAATGTTAGATCCTTTGAGAACAAATAATGTAGAAATACATCCAGAGAATAACAATCCAACAATTAATATTGATGTTGAAGGTGTTATTACTTTCTGCTTATCACCTGAACCAAATCAAATAAGTTGTCATGGTGCGACGAATCAGCTAGTTATTTCAGCATCTTATAGTGTTGACCCATTTCCTGATGAACGTTGGAAAATGGAGATTACTGATGCTGTTACGGGTGTATTATTTACATCGTTGACCAATTTATCTGTTGTGGAACCTGACCATTTAAGTGTTTCATTAACCAAGAACAAAACCCCTGAATGTCCGTTTGAGTTCAGCCTCGAAAACGAAATTGATTACAACACTATTATTCAGAATGTCTCAGGTAGTGATGTAAGAATGAAATTAAAGTTTGTTGAGTTAATAGATGATGGCGAAGACCTAACAATTGAGTTTTGGGTCAGAGATGGATCTACACCAGTAAATTGGATAACTAATGTCGAGGGTGAAGATTACGAACTAACAGCTTGCCTATCACCAACACCAGTTTAAAAAAACTAAGCTCAACCACCTTTCGAGGTGGTTTTTTATTGCCTAAACAAAGAGGAAACTATGAAAACCATTCCTGCAAATCAGTTAGTGAATGTTCTACCGTCCGTTGTGGGAACTGGTGGTTCAGCGCTATCTCTCAATGGGGTTATTTTAACAACCAATGAATCATTACCCGCCAAGTCAGTAACGCCGTTTGCAACAAAAGACGATGTAAAAACCTATTTTGGCATTGAATCTGAGGAGTATGCAGCAGCGACTATTTACTTCAAAGGTTTTGATGGTTCAAACATTAAACCTGGTAAAATTTACTTTGCCACATACTTGGCCACAGATGTAGAAGCATGGACCCGTGGCAATAGCTTAAACCTCACATTGGTTCAATTAAAAGCACTGTCTGGCAGCTTGAGCATCGATATTGATGGGCAAACCAAAACAGCAGCAAATATCAACCTTTCAGCTGCGACTAGCTTTGCGAATGCGGCAACCATCATCGGCACAGCGATTAGCGCTAATGTTACCTATGATGAGTTTTACAAAGCTTTTGTGATTCGTTCAACAAGTGAGTCAATAGCAGATTCAACTATTGATTTTGCAACTGGAACTTTAGCGAGTGCCTTACTTTTAACGCAAGACAAAGGTGCGATTCTGTCACAAGGTGCTGAAGCGGATACACCTGCAACCGCAATGGACAATGTTACTCAGCAAACGCAGAACTGGGGAACATTCACAACCTTATTCGAACCTGATTCAGATAATAAAGTTGCATTTGCTGAATGGACCAATGATCAGGAATTGCGTTATGCCTATGTCATGTGGGATACAGATATTCAAGCGACACAAGCGGATGGCCAATCTGTAGGGGCATATCTGACAACCTTAAATTATGATGGAACAATCCCAGTTTACGGTGAGCTAGATAAAGGTGCTTTTGTTTGTGGTACTGCGGCTAGTATCGATTTTACGGAGTTCAATGGACGCATCACCTTTGCATACAAAGGGCAAGCAGGCATTGTTCCAAATGTCACAGATACAACCACGGCGCAAAACCTGCTAGCCAATGGTTACAACTTTTATGGCGCGTATGCAACAGCAACAGAACAATTCAACTTGTTCCAGAATGGACAGATTACGGGTGTATGGCGTTGGGCAGATACCTACATCAACCAGATCTATCTGAACAGCCAATTGCAACAAGCAATCTTGAACATGCTTAAAAGCATTAAGTCATTGCCATATAACAATGATGGCTATGGTTTGATTCGAGCAGCTTGTTTAGATCCAATTAAGGAAGGTTTGAATTTCGGCTCTATCCGAACAGGCATTCCATTGTCCGAAGAACAGAAGTCCGAAATCAATAACGCAGCAGGAAAGCGTGTTGATGACATCCTTACAAACGTTGGTTGGTATTTACAGATTTTACCAGCAACAGCTCAGGTCCGTGGCAACCGCACCTCACCACCAATGAAACTTTGGTACACAGACGGCGGAAGCATTCAAAAAATTGATCTTGCATCTATTGATGTGATGTAAGCAGGGGAGAATTATATAAATGGCTACTATTACAAGTGCTAATAGCACATTCAGCTTAACCGCTACAGAGGTTTTCCCCGCACCGCAAAACTTGCAAGGCTATGCAACTGATGACGCTTTTGCAATTGATGCGATTGATCTGGCCGAGGCGATTATGGGTGTGGATGGTCGCCTAAGCGCAGGCTATACGCCGAATCCAACGAAGATCAATGTGGCCTTACAAGCCGACAGCCCAAGTATCGCCGTGTTTGATGCAATTATTGCGGCTACAAAAGCAGCCCGTGAGGTTATTTTCCTTGATGCGGTAATTGGTTTACCTGCAACTGGTACCAACTATACATTTACACGCGGCGTCATCACGAATGCAAACCAACTTCCTGATGCCAAGAAAACACTACAACCTCAAAAGTATCAAATCACTTTTGAGTCAGTAACCAAGGCAATTGTATAACCCACTACATCAAAATTAATTATTAAGCCTGTGACCATAAATCTCAGGCTTTTTTTAATATCAGAGGCAGATATGCGTAAGACCGGCACAGTAGTTATTGACCAGGATAACCGAGACAAAGGCAAAAAGTTTTTAATCACAGAGATGTCTGCATATCAAGCAGAGGCATGGTCAACCCGTGCACTACTTGCATTAACAAATGCGGGGGCAGAAATCCCTGATAATGTGGCTGAGATGGGTTTGGCGGGGATTGCCAATGTTGGCTTTAGTGCATTGTCAAAGCTTAAATATGATGACGCAAAGCCGCTTTTAGATGAATTAATGGATTGTGTGCAGATCATTATGCCCGCAATCACACGACCGCTTATCCATGGTGATGATGGCGATATTGAAGAAATTTCAACATATATGAAGCTTAAAAAGGAAGCGTTCATGTTGCATGTAAATTTTTCCAAAGCCGAGAAAGCCCCGATTTCGGAGTAAGTATCGGCAGCAATATTGCCATTCTTGAATATCTTAATGTACCCGCAATCATTGGCACAATCGTCTCTAGTCGGTTGGCAACCTTAGCGGAATTGCAGTCTGTTTATAGTGCTGAAGATGCCTATAACTTTTTAGAAATCATCAGTATTAACAATTACAATGAGGCGAAAATTAATGGCAACAGTGATTGATGCTTTAGTGATGACAATGGGATTGGATGCCTCTGACTTCAATAAGAATAAGGACCTTGTTAAAAAGGGTGGCCGTGAACTTACTGAAGAAAGCCGGAGGCAAGCCAAGCAGATCGAGGACGGTTTTAAAAAGGTCATTTCTGGCGTAAATGAATTTAAGAAAGTAATGACCAGTGCTTTTGTCGCCGTTGCGGGCACTTCAGGACTTAAAGACCTGGTAACAGATGTAATTCAAGTTGAAGCGGCTTTGGGTCGTTTATCTTCACATACTGGCCAAACAACACAAGAGTTGCATGCCCTTGGAAATATCGTCGAACAGATTGGCGGTAAAGCTGACGAAACAGGTCAAAGTGCAAGCCGTTTGGCTCAGGAAATCACTGGGATATTCTATAAGGGTGAATCAGGTCCAATGACCGACTTCCTTTCTATGATGAATATTCAATTCGCCGATGCCCAAGGCAAAGCGCGTGACTTGAGTGCTATCTATTTGGATCTAGCATCAAAGTATGACAGCGGCAAATTTAGCAAAGAACAGTTCTTTAGTCTTACTACAAATGCAGGTTTCGGTGCTGGCGAAGTTGATGCGATTATGAAAGGGCGTGTTGAGCTTCAAAAGATGATTGAAACTCAGCAAAAGAACTCTCTAATCACACAAAAACAAGCTGAAACGGCGCGTGAATTAATGCGCTCATTCACTGAGTTAAAGCAAAATGTTGCATCAACTTCCCGTGAGTTTGTGGATTTTGTAGCGCCTTATTTGCATGAGTTCTTAGGTACCTTAAAAGAGGTGTTTGGGTGGCTTGAAGAAAATGAGGATTTCGTTGTAGGCGCTTTGGCAGCAATTGGCGGTGTTATTGCATTAACGTTGGTACCTGCACTTGCGTCCGCCGTGGCATTAACGGCACCCGTGGCGGCATTAGCGGCGGCAATTGGCTTGCTTTGGGATGATTACCAAGCATGGAAAAAAGGCAGTAATTCCTTCATCAATTGGGCAGTGTGGGAAAAAGAGATTAAGGATGCAACTGAAGCTTTAGACAAAATGTGGGAATCTTTAATGCGACTCACAGGCTCTACTGATAAAGTTTTTAGTTTTAAAAGTGTACTTAAAAGCGCGTTCGGTGAAATTGGGGATATTCTTCATGGTGTTTTGAGAACAATCACTAATGTTGCGACTGCTTTAGAGTTCCTGTTTAACGGCGACTGGAAACGTGCAGCCCGCGTTCTGATTTCCACGGAAAGCAATGAGGCCATCAGAAATTTAACTGACGAACAGCTAAATCAGCCTATTCCTAAACAAAATTTAGATGCTTCAATGGGTGGGTGGGGTCTAATTAAAAAAGGTTTAGCTAATAATCCTATGAACCCCGCAAATGTGCTTAGATTTCTACGAAGTCATCTAGTTGATCGACCACCAGAACAGCCAGCCATTCCTTATGCCCCTGCAAGTAAACCCTCAAATATTCCAAATAATGTTAATGCCCGCCGTATGAAATACGAAAGCATGATGGAGGAAGAATATCGCAAAAAGGGATTCAATGCCGATGAAATGGCTATTCTCAAGGCACAGATTTATCAGGAAAGTAAATTTGATCCTACAGCAGTTTCGCCTGCAGGTGCTAAAGGTATCGCTCAATTTATGCCAGATACAGCAACGCGGTTTGGTGTGGATACCAAAAGCAGCTCTCCTGATGCGGTTCGTTCACAATTTGCAGGGCAAGCAGCTTATATGAAATGGTTGTTAGCTAGATATAAGGGAGATTGGGATAAGGCTTTAGCAGGCTACAATGCTGGCGAGGGGAATGTTGATAAGTACGGCGGCATCCCTCCATTTAAGGAGACGCAAGGTTACGTCAAAAACATTAAAAATTTGAGTAATCAATTTAGAACCAAGCCAACATTTACGCCTCAAGGTGCGGGGACAAGAGGTCAACAAGCCATTAAACAATCTGGTTTGGATGGAACAGCAAGCATAGATAATCGGAATAATTCTCTTAGTTCTGAAACCCATATTGGTGAGATTCATATTCACACACAAGCAACAGATGCTAATATGATTGCACAAAATATAAAAGGTGCGATTACGGATAGTAATACAGCATTTGGGGTTTATCGTTTTGATACTGGAATGAGTTGATTATGAAAAAAATATTTCTTTTAGTGCTTGGTTTTTTTCCTGTACTGGCGCAAGCGGGCGTATGTGAGGTTAAAAAGAGTGATATTGATATTAATGGTCTTTCACTTGGTAAATCCATCCTGACTATCAGGACAGACCATCCAAGAACCTTTGATATTGATTATGATGTGGGGCGAGCTTCAATAGGTTATGTTGATCAAAAAGATTTTCAGGACCGTTTTAGTAAGACGCCCATATCAAGCTCAGGCTATATTACTTTTGACAAACAAACCAAGGCTATTAAAGAGTTTAGCGTGGGCTTTGATAGGCTTGGTGATTTTAGTCCTGAGAAATATAAAGCGGGAGTGGTTGCACTCTATTCGCTGCCAAAAGCAAATTGGACAGTTTTAAACTCAGTGGAAGGAAATAAGAGTTTTAATTATAACTGTGATGATTACTCTATAAAAATAGTGCATTCTGTTGATAGAGAAAGTTTTATGGTTGTAAAAGAAAATAGTAAATAAATAGATTCCATCTTTATTCAAAAACCCGCCTAGTGCGGGTTTTTTATTGGAGCTAATAAAATGGCATTGCCTTTAATCCCAAAACCACCATTCCCAAACGTCCCAAATTTACCAGGTGTGCCAACACTAAAACGGTTAAATAACCAGTCAACAACAGTTCGCGCCGTGTTAGGAAAGGTTCAGGGCGAAATATGGCGAGCATTAACAACTGAAAGCAATTGGGGCATTTTCAGCGAAAGCGGAGAGTTACTGGTACTTGCTGACACTGTGATTGATTTGTCTTTCAAAAATTCAAGTAAAGTTGCTCAGCATCCAGTAGCTGAAGGCGCTTTTGCAAGTTACAACAAAGTGGCTAGCCCTTTTGAAAACACAGTGAGGCTTTGCAAGGGTAGTGGATTAAAAACATTGGGCGAGATTGCCAATGTCATGCAGGACGGCGCTAGTGCTTTTGGAAAAGGTGCGTTAAATGCCCGGTCTGATTTTTTAGACACCATTGATGAGCTATCTAAATCGTTAACCTTGGTTCACGTTGTAACGCCTGAGAAAACATATACCAGTTGTAATATCGCTGAATACAATTATCGCCGTGAGCAAAGCAACGGTGCTCACATGTTGATTGTTGATATTAGTCTGGTTGAGGTTCGGCAAAACAAGGTTGCATATACTAAATCTGATGCCCCAACGGCAACAGAAAACTCTAAACAACCAGATGCTAAGCCACCCGTAAACGCTGGAAAAGTACAACCCAAAAAAGTTGATGATTCAGTTTTAAACCAAATAGCGAATAAAGGTTTGTGGAACACAATTAAAGGTATAGTGGGACGGTAAATATGCAACAGATTCCAATACAACAAACCCCTTCGCAGGTTGTAAGCGTGATTCTTGCGAACCAAAACTGTCAAATATCCCTGTACCAGAAAAGCACAGGGATTTTTTTTGATCTACGCGTGAATGATCGGCCAGTGGTGACAACTCGACTCGTAAGAAACACTGTGCCACTGGTGAGGCAACGATATTTAGGCTTTGTTGGTGATCTTATAGTGATGGACATGCAGGGAAATAAAGATCCTGAATATACAGGCCTAGGCTCTCGATACATGCTCTATTACTTGGAGGCTACCGATTTATGAGCAGCTTTACAAAGAAGAAAATAGATGTACGCATCACTATGGCCAATAAGGTGTTTAGTAATCAAGGTGACGCAAACACCATCGATCTATCAGGTTTTCGTGTAATTGCTGAAATCAAAAAGGTTGGTGTGTTTGGTGAGGGTTTTTGTTCACGTATCAAAATCTATGGCATGAAACAAGCCGACATGAATGCATTGAGTATCTTGGCTTGGGAGGTTTTGGGTGTAAATAGAAATACTATTTCAGTTTTTGCAGGTGACGAAGAATCTGGAATGGCTATGGTATTCGGCGGCCAGATTGCTAATGCATGGGCGGATTATTCGGTTGCCCCTGATACTTGTTTAGTGATTGATGCGACAGCAGGTTATACGGACCAGATCAAAGCAGCTTTGCCTAGTTCATATCTTGATGATGTGGAAATTTCAGCAGTAATGAAAACCCTTGCAGATAGCATGGGTTATTCATTTAGCAACAAAGGTGTTCAAGGACGTATTACAAGCCGCTATTTCAGTGGCACATTAATGAAACAGGCCCGTGCAATTGCAGAGCACGCCGGCATTGCAATGTTTATCGAGGGTGATTCTTTAATAATCATGCCAGAGGAAAACGGCGTAATCGATCAGGCTGAAATTCCAGTTATTTCGCCTTCCACTGGATTAGTGGGTTATCCCACATACAACAAGAATGGGATATGTATAAACACCTTGTTCGATCCACGTATTCAATATCGAGGAAGAATCAAATTAGAAAACACTTTGGATATTGTAAACGGTGAATGGCTTGTAATAAGTCTGGCTTATCAGCTTGAAAGTGAAAAGCCAAACGGCGCATGGTTCTGCCAAGTAGAGGCTAGGAGATTCCAGTATGCAGCAACAGCATGAGAATTTTGGACAACAAAATAACTCCACCACTTTAGACTCGGCCATTGCTCAGCGGTTTTTTATCAGTCAGATGCTCAATGATATTCAGACTGTTTCATTGGTAAAAGTAGTTGGAGTTAATGCAGGTGGAACTGGTCCGGTAGGGTTTGTTGATGTTCAACCATTGGTTAACCAAATGACAGGAGATAGAAAGGCTGTAGAGCATGGAGTAATCCATAAAATTCCATATTTCCGAATCCAAGGCGGTGCTAGTGCAATCATCATTGATCCCAAAGTGGGTGATATAGGGATGTGTGGATTTTGCAGCCGTGATATTTCGTCAGTAGTAGCAACCAAGAAAGCCGCCAATCCTGGTTCATATCGTAAGTTTGATTGGTCCGATGGTCTTTACTTTGGTGGATTTCTAAATGGTGCGCCGTCTCAGTATATCGAGTTTACTGACGATGGTATAAACATAGTTTCATCAAAAGTGAGTTTCAGCGGTGATGTGGAAATTGAAAAAACATTGACTGTGAAGGGTGTCATTAAATCCTTAATCGATGTATTCGCCAAGACTGTTAGCTTGCTTACACATATTACAACTGGTGTGCAATCAGGTACCAGCAATTCAGGACCACCACAACAATGAAAACTTTACTTTTAGATCAAGATACGTGGGATTTAGTGTTGGATGCTGAAGGAAATTTGGCTTCAGCTGCTGAACCCTATGCAGTGGCCCAAGATGTGGCCAGTGCGGTAAAACTTTTTGAGAGTGAGTTGTGGTACGACACATCCAAAGGGATTCCATACTTTTCTCAAGTACTGGGATATTTACCACCGCCGTCACTTCTCTATAGCTATTTTAAAAATGCAGCCTTATCTGTTCCAACTGTGACGACCGCAAAGGTTGTTTTAAATCCTATGGATGATCGGACAGTAACAGGTCAAATTCAATTTACAGATACATCGGGAGCAAAAGGAAGTGTCAACATCTAGCGTTCCAAAGATACAATTCACACCAAGTGGCCTTGTATTGCCTCAAGAATCAGTCATTTTAGACGGCGTATACCAAGACTATAATGCTGCATTAGGTGGCAATCTAAACCCTGCTTTAGAGACTCCACAGGGGCAATTAATCAGCAGCACCACGGCAATTATTGGCGACCATAATAGTGCTTTTGCGGAGTTCGTTAATCAAGTAGATCCAGATGTGGCAAGTGGGTTTATGCAAGATGCTATTGGTCGTATTTACTTCCTTAATCGCCATCCTGCAACATCAACAGTTGTTCAGTGTATTTGCACTGGTGTGATTGGTACGGTCATTCCACAGGGTTCACTTATAACAGATCAATCAGGCAATATCTATCAAAGCCTTGAAGCTGCGGTCCTGAATGCAAGCGGGCAGGCTACAGTAAATTTTGAATGCTTGGAAACTGGTCCAATTGTTTGTCCAGAAAATGCAGTGAAAATTTATCGTGCTGTTGTTGGTTGGGAGAATGTAGACAATCCAAGTGCTGGTATCACTGGCTCAGATGTAGAAAACAGATCAGATTTTGAGTTTCGCCGTAGACAATCAGTAGCAAAAAATGCTCATGGCTCCCTGCCTTCGATCTATGGTGCTGTTTTTGATTTGGATAATGTTATTGATGTTTATGCCATCGAAAATACACGGGGAAGTGTTGCCACAGTGGGAGCGACCAATTATCAAATGCAACCACATTCAATTTACGTGGCCGTGGTAGGTGGTGATAGTGATGATATTGGGTTAACGATCTGGACTAAAAAGAATGTTGGTTGTGACTATAACGGCAACACAGCAGTCACCGTAACTGATGATAGCTATAGTTATCCTAAGCCGACTTATGAAGTTAAGTTTCAACGTCCTGCATTAACGCCTGTATTAATTGAGGTCCAGATAGCGATGAATGCACTGTTGCCCTCAAACATTAATGACCTGGTTAAAGCCGCCGTAATCAGCACTTTTAACGGCAGTGACGGCGGAGCACGTGCAAGGATTGGCGGCACCATTTTTGCCAGTCGGTTTTATGCGGGGATTAGTAAGATTGATGCACGGGTGGAGATTCTTCAGGTTTTACTCGGCTTAACCTCAGCTAATGCCACATCAGTTGCACTTGGCATCGATCAAGCACCAACAATCTCAGAGTCTCAAATTACTGTAGTGCAGGTGTGATATGGAAAACGTACAGCAGACAATTATCAGCCAGTACGCCAATAGCCCATCTATAAATCAACTCATCGAATCAATGAATGAATATATTGATCCTAGGACCAATATGGAGAATTTCTATGATTTCGTTTGGGACTTGAACACGGCGCAGGGTTTTGGCTTGGATATTTGGGGCAAGATTGTTGGTGTCAGTCGGTCGTTAAGAGTGACAGATCCAGAGGACTATTTTGGCTTTAAGGATTCTGAATATCAGCCTTTTGATCAAGCGCCGTTTTATGATGAAACCATCCCAATCGGTACAGTCTATATTCTTGATGATGTGCAATATCGAATTTTAATCATCACTAAAGCCTTGGCCAATATTTCAGCCACAAATGCACAAGCTTTAAATCTATTGCTCAGACAACTCTTTAACAATAGGCGCTGTTATGTAGAGGAGGTGGGCGGCATGCAGGTTAATTACGTTTTTGAGTTCGCATTAACCAACCTTGAGTATGCAATTTTGGCGCAGTCAGGGGTTATTCAGAAACCCGCAGGCGTAAAGATCAATATTAAACAAACCGCGTGATGCGGTTTTTTTGTGGGAATTAATAACTATGCCACTTATTCAACCAGCACTAAATGCAACTCCTTTTGCAAAAAATGGTTTAAGAAATGCAATCCCAACCAATCCAGATCCTGATGCTGAAGCGGCGGCATCAATGGAGTTGGGATTCCCTGAATTAACGATGAAAAAGATCACACTGGGCGGTATTCCACCTAGTGGCCGTGATATGAATGGAATTCTAAACTTTTTGTCACAGCATCAAGTTTGGTTAAACGGCGGTGGCCAATATAAATTCAATGCAGATTTAGCGAATGCAGTTGGAGGTTATGCAAAGGGCGCCGTCATTGCTTCAAATGATGGTATGCGCCTTTATGTCTGCAAGGTCGACGGAAACCTTAATGATCCAAACAGTGATTTAACGGGTTGGGCTCTTTTCTCTACTGATCAACTGGAAAACATTCTCAACAGTTTGCAAGATCAAATCACAATAGAGAAAGCAGACCGAATTTATAGCGATAACCTGCTTAATGACAAGATTGACCTTGAAATTACCACTCGACAAGATCAAATAGCATCAGTTCAACAATCTATTAGTGATGAAGCCGCAACACGGTCTAATGCAGATGCCAACTTACAGCAAGCAATCGACAATGAATCCAATACCCGTTCAAATGCAGATTACAACCTTCAGCAAAATATCTATGGTGAGGAGAATGCGCGCATAAGTGCGGATAATAACCTGCAGTCTCAAATAAACGGAAAGCTCGGCCTTTCGGGTGGAACTGTAACGGGAAATTTAACCGTTAATAATGTTTTGACAGCCGCATCTATGTATCTTGGGAACTACTCAGCTGCTCAAAATGGTTGGACGGCGTTACCAAACGGATTAATTTTCCAATGGGGACGCTCTGATGATGATGGGAATATGAAATATTTTCCAATTCCATTTCCAAACAATGCTTTCTCTTTGGTTGCTCAGCAAATTACAGGCGAAGGTACCAGTAAAGTTTATGTGGAAATCGTGAGTAATAGCGAATTTAAAATTTACGAAGGTAGTTCATCTACTCCAAATACGAGTTTTTATTGGATGGCAATTGGTAATTAAATAGGGTGATATAGATATGAGCTGTGAATACGAATCTCTTAACATTATTCGTGGTGATTCATTCGGTTGCCAATGCCACTTCGATAATGAAGATGACGAGCCAATTGATTTAACAAATGTGGAAATAGAGGCCTCTTTAGAGACTCTAAGCCATTCATGGCAACAACCCTTAATTATCACCAAAGCTGATCAGATCGCCCACAGAGGCGATTTTTTAATGTCCGCTGATAGTACGACAGGTTGGATGATAGGTGATCTACAGATCAAATTAACGCGGATTATAGGCACTGCTCGATTAAGTGTGTTAATCCCAATAACTGTGCAACGGGGATGATATGGATAAGCTGACAATCAAAACAGAAAATATTGTTTTAAAGCTTAATACAGGTTCAATCGTTGTAGCGGGTGGCGCCGTTCAATCAGTACAAGGTAAAACAGGAGCTGTTATTCTTGATGCGATTGATGTGGATGCGGAGCCGCTAGGTAGTGTTGCTAATCTAAAAGCTTATGTTGATGATCAAGATGCTCTAAAGGCCAATAAGGACTATGTTGACGAAGAAAATCAACTGCTACATGAACAGATTGATTTAAAAGCTAATGCACAGGCAGTTAATCAAGCCTTATCAACAAAAGCTGATTTAGATGAAAGCGGTAAAGTTCCTGCATCTCAATTGCCAAGCTATGTGGATGATGTGCTTGATGGTCGCTATGTAAATCCTAGCCAATTCAATGATCTTAATGGTAATCCTTATACACCGGAATCGGGGAAAGTATATATAGATATAGATACCAATAAGACCTACCGTTGGAGTGGTATGTTGTACGTTGTTATTGGTGGCGGAGGTGTTGCTTTAGGTGAAACCTCAGAAACTGCATATCGCGGCGATAGAGGTAAGGTTGCATTTGATCATAGCCAATCTCAAGGCAATCCTCATAACTCTACGACAAGTGACATACCAGAGGGAAATAGACAATATTTCACTCCTGTACGTGTACGAGCCACAGATTTAACTGGCTTAACCCCAACAACAGGCACAGTCACAGCCGCAGATAGCTTTTTAGTTGGCTTTAATAAAATTGTGGGAACCTTAGCAACTGTTGGACCTCCCACCTGGGTAAGTGTTAAAACCTTGACGGGTATTGCTTGGCACGGTGGCGTTGATGTAGCCAATTCGACAATTGAAGTTGCTAAAATTGGAGGTATGCTTTGGATTCGTGGTTGGTTAAGAAATACAGGAACTCTTTTCAGTACAGTTCCTTTGGTATCTTGGACTCAAGCAACTTGGCTGATTGATGTGACTGGTATGGGGTATGGTTCGGCTTATGGACACTTCGCTGGTGGTGTTGTAGCTATGCACAGCTCTAATGATACAGGTTATTACAGACTTACAGCACGGCAAGGACAAAACCTAATTTACAACGGACTTTACCTAACCATTGATTCGGCTATTAGTTCAGTTGGTATTCTGCCTATCTTGCCAATGTGTATAGGTAAAGCATTTTAGTTTTTTATAGTTTTATAAATATTGTTCAAATATGCGGCCATTGAGCCGCTTTTTTTATATCTGGAGCAAGTAAAAATGGCAGAGCCAGTAAGTAGCGGTGCAGGCGCCGTAGCAATCAAGATGTATGGTCTAGGGGTAATGATCGCTGTTGTGATTGCATTGGGGTATCTGGTTGTTGTGATGACGCGCATGCCGCGTTCACGTAGCGAATGGGTGGTGAGTCTAGTCACAACGGTGATTGGCAGTATTGGGGCTGGTGGCTTTATCATTCAGTACTTTGGGATGCATGACTATGCAGGTACATGGGCGGGGATGTGTGCTATTGGTGGTTTGTTCTTCGCATCAGGTTTACCTTTTTGGGCGGTTGCTCGATGGTTCTTTAAATATGTGAATGATCGTGAAGGAAAAAATATTTTAGAAGTTGGCAAAGAAATCAAAGAGTTTAAAGACAACTTTTAATAGATCCAGAAATTCAATGCCGCCGTCACAGGCGGTTTTTTCATATCAAGAGGATAGTGAAATGGATAGAAAACCATTTTTTGATGCTGCACGTGAATTAGCAGGCGGAAAACTAACTCAGCCGCAAGTGGATAAGCTCAATCAGGTAATCGATGGATTTCAACCAAGCACCATGTTTACAAGCAAAATAGGCATTGACTTAATCACAAGCTTTGAAGATATAAGGCTGAATGCATACGATGATGGTGTAGGCGTTTGGACCATTGGCAAAGGCACAACTGTTTATCCAAACGGCGTTAAAGTCAAAATGGGCGATGTGTGCACTATGGAGCAGGCAAAGTCATATTTTGCTCATGATTTAAAGCGATTTGAAAATGCTGTTAACAGTGCTTTAACTGTTGTAGTGAATCAAAATCAATTCGATGCACTTGTATCGCTGGCCTATAACATCGGCGAGAAAGCTTTTAAAAACTCAACACTGGTTGAGCTACTGAATGCCAATAAATTTACAGCAGCAGCTGATCAGTTTTTGGTGTGGAATAAGGGTGGCGGAAAGGTAATGAAGGGCTTAGAGCGCCGCCGTGCTGCCGAACGAGCTCTTTTCTTAAAAAAGTAATTCACCGGTGCAGGCGTTCATTAGTTTCACTGCTTTTTAGCGTCTGTATACTCATTCTATTTCCTGCGTGTACAGCACACTCGATAAAAACAAACGTGAGCATATCCGTATGCCTCCAATGTGTGCAGGAAAGATAACAACGAAACTTTCGTAGTAGAAAATTAAAGCTCCTTAAAATAGAGGAGCTTATGGGTATTGTGCAAATCACAATACCCCTTAATTTTTTGCCTGTGATTTGATACCTCAAAAGTGAGGAGTCAGATGCGCTCAGATTTGATCTTACCCCATGGTGTTTACGTCAATTCTGACGATAAGGGTTTTCCCTTAAATTGAGGAAAACTATCTGATCCTCATAATCAGGGTGCAGGTGTACGGGAATTCCCGTTGACCTACAACCCTACCACACAGACAATTACCATTTTTACTGGTAATTGAAATTCCCACAGAGTGTGGTGATTACCCCCCATACTTGCTCCACCGATTGGTGGAGCAGCCCCCTCACTCAATTTTGAGGAAGGGTTGTTCAGTTTTTAGCACATTCATTTTGTTGGGCTTTGGCACTATTAAGAAATTCTAACAACGTGTGCACCTGAAAATTAAGCCGATAGTCATGCTGGGCAAGCTGATCAACCATCATCTCAGCCATTGCATCAATTAGAGAGAAATTATCTAAAACGAATTTTTCTGCTCGGAACCAACACTCATCCGCTATACCACAATACTGTTTGCGCTCATTTTCCCTGGTAACATTCCCATTAAATCTTATACCACGTGCTATATTTACATAGGTAGCTATTTGATTAGCGTCATTTGATGCAGAATCTTCATAAGCCGCAGAGATAGAATCTACATCAAATGTAGAAGTTTCTTTATCAAAAAATTCTGCCGCAACACCAGCCTGAAGACAAATAATCCTTTGAAGAAGATATTCATACACGGACTCAATATCAGGCAAGTTGGGTTGTGGCCAGCTCTTAGCGTGGGCTTCATGATAAATTTCACCCCTCATGCCTGAGGTTACTTTGATTTTTATATTATCTTCATTAAAACCAAAATGCCTTGCAGCAAACCAATGACCTAACTCATGCTTAGCTACAGCTAAGGCCTCCATATGTTTTGTTGGCATAAAAACCACTTTAAGAAATCAAGATCACGGTTGATTATTCTTATAAATTAGTTTGATGTCTACTTTATTTATACTGCCGAATGAACGTGATTACCTCTTTACACTACTGACCGTCTCAAAGTCACTCAGTCGGTTTATGAGCAGCAGTAAAAGGGATGCTCAAAATTGAGCAGGGGTAATTCCTAAAGAGTTAAGGGCAAGAATGACTATAAAATGATCAATCAAACCAGTTTTATTAAAATATTTTGTAATTCATTAAAAATAAATTGAAATGCCAGAATGTGCTAAATACTGCAACACAAATGCAAATTCATGAGTTAAGTTGTTGAATTATAAAAATAAAAAACGCTCTTATTAGAGCGTTTTTTTATTTTTTAGGATCAAGAATTAGAACTTCTTAAAGCCTTTATTGAAACCAATGGTTTTACGACCATTGTTATTATTGGCATTGCCACTTGGACGTTGTTGCTGTGACTGATCTTGTTCATCATCACGACGTTGTTGGCGTAAGTAACCGCCACGACGTGCTGCCATTGGCTTTTCAGACATACGTTCAGTACGGCGTTTTGCCATACCAAATAGACCTGTACCTTGACGTGGTTTTAATTCCACTGATTTTGCCAAGTTATCGATATCGCTTTTATCCAATTCCATCCAACGACCTGTACGTAACTCGCGTGGCAAAATGACAGTGCCGTAACGAGTACGCAATAAGCGGCTGACTTTTAAGCTTTGTGATTCAAAGATACGACGGACTTCACGGTTACGACCTTCTTTAACCACCACTTGATACCAACGGTTAATACCATCGCCACCAATTTCTGAGAATGATTCAAACTTGGCTGGACCATCTTCAAGCTCAACACCTTTCAGCATATTATTGCGAATTTGTGGGGTTACTTCGCCCATCACGCGAACAGCATATTCACGCTCAACTTCGTTTGAAGGGTGCATTAAACGGTTGGCAAGTTCACCATCATTGGTGAATAACAATAAGCCAGTACTGTTAATATCCAGACGACCCACCATGACCCAACGGTCGTTGGCAATTTGAGGCAAATGATCAAATACCGTAGGACGCTTTTCAGGGTCATTACGTGAACAGATTTCACCTTCTGGTTTATAGTAAATTAATACGCGGCGGCGAATTTCATCTTCAATTTGGAATTGTACTTTACGACCATCGATACGAAGTTCATCACCTGGTTCGATACGTTCGCCAACTTGGGCAATCTGACCATTGATACTGACACGACCAGCAGCAATGACTTCCTCCATATAGCGACGCGAGCCTAACCCGACTCTCGCTAAAACCTTTTGTAATTTTTCACTCATGACAGCACAACCTTAGACATAATGATCAACAGTTCACCTTTCTCAGGACTTCGGCGCATGTGCGTCGAGTGTCATGAATGCTTCCTTGGCGTTCTGCAGGGGAGGCAATTGACCTAGCGAAGCTAAACCAAATGCATTTAAAAATTGGGGCGTTGTGACTAACAACGCAGGTCTTCCGGGTAAATCTCTGAAACCAGATTCTTTAATCCAGTTCCAGTCAAAAAGCGTTCTTAAATTCTGGCTATTGTTGGATACACCACGAATCTGCTCAATATCGGCACGTGTGACTGGTTGATGGTAAGCAATCACTGCGACAGTTTCGAGTAAAGAGGGTGACAACTTGGTTGGGCGCTCTGGCCAAACCTGTGCAATAACATTTCGATATTTGGCACGTACTTGAAATCGAAAACCTTGCGCAGTTTCAATTAATTCGATTGAACGGCCATGCTGTAACATCGCCAGTTGCTGTAAAAATGTGCGTAATTGCTGCTTATTATATTGGTTTTGAAAAGCCTCTTTTAGACGTGCAAGAGAGACTGGTGAGTCACTGGCGAATAAAATCGCTTCAAGTTGCAATAAAACCTCATGATGAATGTCCTCAAACGACATACCTTCATTTTGCTCAAATTGATCTAAACTCATGCAGCAACTCCTTGAATGGTTAAAGGAGCTTCAATACCTGTATGGATAATCTGAATTCTTTGCTGACGTGTCAGTTCAAGCACCGCCATAAAAGTGACCACCATCCCCATACGACCTTGCATGGGATTTAATAATTCAATAAAACTCAATGCCTCACCTGACGCAAGTTGGCTTTCAATAAAGGCTATACGTTCTTCCAATAATACAGGCTCTTGTGCCACAACATGAGTGATGGGCTCAGGGCGGTTGAATACGCAAAATAAAGCATCATGCAAGGCTTCAACATCATAGCCTTCATAAATAGGGGCAATGTGACCAATACTCACGTTAGCGCTAAAAGTATCGCGTTCGAAGATTGGCATCTGTCCCAATCGTTCCGCAGCTTGCTTTATACGTAGATAGGTTTCTAAACGGTCAATTAACTCTTGTTTTGGATCTTTTTCAAATTGATCAACAGCGACTGGTTTCGGGAGCAGTAAACGCGATTTCAAATCTGCAAGTAATGCTGCCATGACCATATAATCAGCCGTGAGCTCAATATTCAGTGATTTCATACTATCCATATAGGACAGATATTGAGTGGCAATCGGAGAAATATCGACCTGTAATAAATCAAAGCCATTTTTTTGAATCAGGTAAATCAGAAAGTCTAACGGGCCTTCAAATTGTTCCAGTAAGATTTCAAACGCGGCGGGCGGTATATATAAATCTTCAGGTATGACTTCCTGCCACTCGTCAAGCACGCGAATGGAAGGAGTGGACTCCAAAGTTTGGGGGAGAATTTGGTTCATTACCGTTATAAGCCACGCGAATTTTCAAAAGCATGAAAGATATAATTTTTTGTGCAAAGAGAGGCACATGCTACCAAGAGCAGCTCTATTCTAATCGAAATTGCCAATTTAATAAATTACCTACTTACAAAAACCTTAAAGTTCTCAGGGTATTTTCTGTATTTATGCAAGATTCCATAGGTCATAGAAAAAACTTATGCTTAAATTAGCAACGGAAATCATTCTTTTTTTCAATTATAAATCATCATGAAACATTATTTAAAAACACAACAGAACCAGTTTGGGCAAACCGTAGGCTTTGCCATTGATCATCAACCCAATCAACCGATTAAACATAATTTAGATGGGCAATCTGTCAAATTGATTCATATTGCTGGTGAAATTTCTGATCAGGCTGCGAATCAAATTTGGGATGCTGTTGCAACGGAAAAGGATGCGGCCTGCTGGACGTATTTGCCTTATGCCGCACCGCAAAGCCAATTTTTGTTAAAACAGGATTTGCAAAATCTATTTGGTTTTAAAGGCTCAACTCATTTTTTAATTGAAATTGATGGCGAGACCCAAGGTTGGATTGCTTTGTTAAATCCAAGGCTGGAACAGGGCGCGATCGAAATAGGCAATGTTTACTTTTCCCATCGAATGAAAAAGTCCAAAGCATCAACGGAGGTAATCTTTTTACTGTTACAACGATGCTTTGCCCATGGTTTTAGGCGTGTAGAGTGGAAATGTGATGATTGTAATGCACCGTCTAAAGCCGCAGCCTTACGTTTTGGTTTTCAGTATGAAGGTTTATTTCGTCAAGATCGGATGACTAAAGGGCATAACCGTAATACTGCATGGTTTTCAATCATTGATGAAGAATGGCCTGATTTAGAAAAAATCTATCAACAATGGCTCAGTCCTGATAATTTTGATGCGCAAGGTTTTCAAAAACAGCGATTGTCTGACTTTTTTGAAGGCTAATGAGCGATTATTAAAATTCGCTTATGCCTTTTTTAAAATAATTCATCATAAAGCAACCGTTGATTTTCTAGTCATCGGAAAGTAAGGTTTTTTGATTTATTTTGTTGAATTTAATAAATATTTATAAATAATAGCTCGATTATTAAATGAGTGAGAACTCATAGACTATAAAATTAAATAATGAGGGCTAATATGAATATTAAATTTGTTGCAACGGGCCTAATAATTATTGGTGCTCTATTTTGGGGGACTGAGATATATTGGGCTAAGCAGTTTGAACAGCAGGCCAGAAACCATTTCAAAAGTATGGCTTTTGTACAGCAAATGAATGAGGCTATGCGTCGAGCGGGCTACCCGATTAAAGTGGATGCACTCAATCAATACCCTCATATTTTAGTTTATGTCACTTTAACTGAACCAATGACAGAAAACGTAAATAGAGATGATCTAAGAGGGGAAATGGAAAAAGCACATCATCAAATGACATGCGGTTATTTTGATTATATTCAGGAAAAAGAAGCCAGCGACAAATATAAAGATATTGGCAAAGGGGTTGTGAAAGTTATAGAAGAGGATCAGCCAGCCACAACTTATTTTTTTAAAACTTATGATGGCAATGTGTTGTATGAAAAAAAACAGATACTTTCAGAGTGTTCTGAGTTTTTAAAATTAAAACAAACTATTGTATAGCATTTTGATTTAAGTGAATTGAATATGACTATAGGCAGACGCTGCGTTTTCTGTTGGAGACCTCTAGCAGCTTACGACGCTTTCTGCACCCAAGCTGCGTTTTATACAACATTTACTCAAAAGCACTGACATCACCGACACCACGACGTACGACTTCAGGGTTTTCTCCAGATAAATCTACGATACTGGTGGTGGATAAGGTTCCGAATCCACTATCGATAAACACATCAATACGTTTACCCAACTGGTTTTCAATATCAAATGGATCATCCAACGGATCTTTTTGATCAGGCAAAATTAAGGTACTGGTTAACAATGGTTCACCAAGTTCTTTTAATAAAGCCTGTGCAACGGGATTACTTGGAATACGTAGACCAATGGTTTTTTTCTTAGGATGCATTAAACGTTTTGGTACTTCGCTGGTCGCGGGCAAAATAAAAGTCGTAACCGCTGGTGTATTATTTTTTAATAGACGATACATCGCGTTATCGACTTTGGCATAGGTCGCAATATCGGATAAATCACAACACATAATCGCATACTGGTGCTTTGGTCCCAGACCACGAATTTGTGCAATCCGTTCCATTGCGCTCTTATTTCCGATTTGACAACCGATCGCGTATGCAGCATCTGTTGGATAGACCACAACATCACCAGCACGAATACGTTCTACTGCTTGTGTAATTAAGCGAGCCTGTGGATTTTCAGGATGAATATGTAAATGCAACATTATTTTAACTCCCTGATTTATACGGCTAAATTCAGTATGAAACTTGTTAGGGGCATGTTGCAAGTCTTAGATGTGATAATTTTGTCATTTAATCAAGGTATTCACGTTTAAATTCATCGAGTTGTAATGGTGTTCCATTGCGGGTAGACACGCAGATGTAATGAATGAAATGTGCGGCATCGCGGGGTAATTTTGCTTCCCCAGAAAAATAACGTTGTACTTGCGCAAAGACATGATCTTTAAATTGATCTCCATTACCGCCATCGCCTGTTAAGTTATCCAGTGACACACGAAATTTCCGACCAAAGGCAGTCGCAAATAGCCATTCTATGGCTTGAGGTTTAATTTCAACTTGTTCAAACAGGGCCTGTTGTTCTGAACTTCGCCCATCAGGTGCATACCAATAGCCAAGGTCGGAAAGTAGGCGGCGTTGCTCACCAGCAATGCTCCAATGGCTGATTTCATGTAGAGCACTATTGAAGAAACCATGGGCAAATTGGATCTTTGCAGGCTGCTCAGAAGTGGCTGGGAAATATTCTGGTTCAAAATCACCTTTAACAAGTGTGACATTATGGTGGGAAAACCAGTGATTAAAGTGTAAAATAAGCCAATCGACCTGTTCTGGTTCTGTTGTTAACTTTTGCCAAGATGAACGTTGCACTTGATCTAGCGCTAACACAGGAACAGAGGTTGAATGGGTGCTAACAAGTAATGAAGATGTTACTTCAAGTTGCGGCTGCAACAGGTACATTGCTTAATTTACCCCGAGTTCTGTCTAAAGAAGTACAAAATTGTATCTTAATCTTTGACAGAGTACCGATGAATTTGTAGAATTGCCGCCTTAATTATGTCAGCAAATACTTTTCCAAGCCAAATCGAGCCATTTAAATGGGCTGAACAGGGCTTTACATGGTCAGGAACACTGCCATTGTCTCGCTTTGCTCGTATTGCTCGAGAAGCTGTTGGTTCAATTGATGATCAATTGATCAACATAGACTGTAAGCTATCAATGGATATCTATCATCGTATTGTATGGTTAGATGGACATACTGAAGCAAAAGTTCCAATGGTGTGCCAACGTTGTTTGGAAGCCGTTGAAATTGAATTGGTTTCAGATTTTCATTTAGCTTTGATTGATGATGAGTCACTGATAGAGCGATTGGATGAGGATGCTGATTTCATCGTTCTAGGTGAAAGTGAATCTTCAAAAAAAGGTGATTTTGATGCACCTGCAGTGATAGATTTGCTCGCACTATTAGAAGATGAGCTGTTATTGTTGGTGCCTTTATCTCCTAAGCATGATGCTTGTGAGCATAAGCATCAACCTACCACTCCAGATGTTGTCGAAGAGAAACGGGATAATCCGTTTGATGTTTTGGCAGGTCTGAAGGGTAAACTTAACTCATAATTTATGTTATAATGTTGAGTTAAGACAACTGAATTTGTTCTGATCCATTTTTTCGATCTTTGTAAGGAGCCATCATGGCCGTTCAGCAAAACCGTAAAAGTCGCTCTCGCCGTGACATGCGCCGTTCACATGACGCTTTAACCGAGAATGCATTA
>NZ_DBBF01000035.1:0-99331 GCF_002292065.1 Acinetobacter sp. UBA991
ATGCTTAACTTCCTAAGCCCCAACGATAATAAGGAGAAAAACATGCAAGCTGTAGTTTACCATAGCCGAAGTATCCAAGCATGGGAGCAGTGTTGGTTTGCTCAGCAAAACTCATCTTTAGGGCTCATGCAGCAAGCGGCTTGGACAATTACACAACAGTTAATGCAACAATTTCAGCAAAATAAAACTCAAAAGATCGCAGTTTGGTGCGGGCAGGGTAATAATGCGGGTGATGGCTATTATATTGCTGCGTTTCTTAAGCAATACGGATTTAGCATTACGGTATTTGCAACAGAACTCGGACAATCCGTGGATTTAAAACAAGCCGCAGATTTTGCCCAGTCTCATCAAGTCGATATTCAAAGTGTTGATTATCTTTTATCTGAAAATGCTGTCCATCAAGAACTGCCCACTTTTGATTGTCATATTGATGCTTTATTTGGCATTGGTCTCAACCGAATGCTAGATCCAAACTGGCAAGAAATTATTCAATTGTATAATGCACAAACAGGCTTAAAAGTCTCAATCGATATTCCTAGTGGTTTACAGGCCAATACAGGACAAGCTTTGCCTTGCGCAGTACAAGCCGATCAAACCTTTACGATCTTAGGCTACAAAGCAGGTTTGTTTACGGGTCAAGCTAAGCAATATGTGGGGAAACTACATTTGCTGAGTTTGATTCCGATTGACCAAGAATTAAAACCACTTGCTTATCTGTCACCTGAAAAAATCGTTTTACCCAAGCGTCAAGCCTTTGGACACAAAGGTAATTATGGGCATGTGCTTGTTGTTGGTGGTCATGCAGACATGGGCGGTGCAGTGATTATGGCGGCTGAAGCGGCGTTTCATGCAGGAGCTGGTAAAGTCAGTGTCATTTGTCATGTAAAACATCATCAAGCCATTTTGGCACGTTCACCAAATATTATGGTGCGAGACATTAATGCCTTAGATCAGCAAGCCATTCAGCAGCTATTAATGCAAGTGGATGCAGTCTGTTTTGGTATGGGCTTAGGTCGAGATGAATGGGCAGAGCAAATATATTTACAATGGTTTGATTTACTCAAGCTAAACTCACATTTAGAGGTTGTACTTGATGCAGATGGCTTGTGGTTTCTGGCCAAGCATCCGCAACAATTAAACCAGCATCTCTATGCAACGCCACATTCAGGTGAGGCAGCAACACTCTTGGGGTGTACTGCTGCGGATATAGAACAAGACCGTATCGCTGCCATTCAACAGTTACAACAAAAATATGCAGGGAAATGGGTGTTGAAAGGTGCAGGTAGTTTAATTTTAGAAGAACAATTATTTATTTGTACGCAGGGTAATGCTGGAATGGGAACTGGAGGAATGGGAGATGTGCTGGCAGGTATGATTGCCAGTTTAAAAGCTCAATTTCATCAACAGATTGCATTGCATGAGATCGTCAGCCTACATGCACAGGCAGGCGATCTGCTGGCTGAAAAGGGTATGAGGGGATTACAAGCGCATGACATGGCAAAAATGATATATAAAGTCGTGAATCAAAAGGTTTAACGGCGTCTGCTACTCGAACGGCTACGGCCGCGTGCCATACCACCTAAAGCATTGAGTACTGCCATTTTACTCATACTACCTGACGCATGAGCATGACAAATTGCTGCGGCAAGCGCATCTGCTGCATCCGCTTGAGGTTGGATGGTTAAATTAAGCAAACGCATCACCATGAGCTGAACTTGTTCTTTTTCTGCTGCGCCGTAACCGACAACAGACTGCTTGATTTGACGTGCTGTGTATTCTGCGACTTGTAAATCTAGATTCACCAGTGCAGCAATTGCCGCACCACGGGCCTGACCGAGCTTAAGAGCCGAATCGGGGTTTTGTGCCATGAATACTTGTTCGACCGCTGCTTCTGTTGGACCATGAAATTTAACGATACGTTCGACACCCGCAAAAATACGTTTCAAACGTTCAGGCATTTCTTGTGTTTCAGTACGAATGGTTCCTGCATCAACAAACCGCAGCTTATTGCCATCTTTTTCGATAATTCCATAACCTGTTAAGCGTGAACCAGGGTCAATACCAATAATTAATGACATGCAGCACTATATAAATGAAAGGGTGATGATATTGTTACATAATGGGCTTTTTACTGCATAATATTTTTGTAGAATTTTGAATTATAAAGAAATAGTTGTTTTATTGAACGAATCTTAATTGATTTATTGAATATCTGAAAATTGAGAACTCATTTGCAAGATTAACTCAGGCCCATTGAATAAGAGTGAGTTTTGATCACTTTGTGTGTAATTTAGACATTAATTGATAAATTAAGCGATTTTTATAAAAATAATTTGCATTGTGGGGAAGATGTGCGTATAAAGCTAACTCGTCGGTGCGGGATGGAGCAGTCTGGTAGCTCGTCGGGCTCATAACCCGAAGGTCGTTGGTTCAAATCCAGCTCCCGCTACCAACCGAATTAAATTAGTTATGCTCTGTGATGTATTTAAGGTTACTGTCTAAAAAGAATAGACAGTAATAAAGTTAGCTGAAATAACCCTAAATAAAGCTAAAAATTATTAGATTCTAGAAATGTAGCTATCCTCTCTCATCTATCTAGTGTTATAGTAAATCAAAATCGATCACTTGAGCTCAGAAATGAGTGATTTTGTGTTGAAAATTATTAATGAATGGCGTGTAGCCAAAGCCAGTAATGGCAATGAAATTTGTGTGAGAATCATCCCTTTAAAGCGTCAGCAAAATACGCTGAATGGTTTTAAATGGGTAGAAGTAGGAAAGAAGATCCTGTTGGAATCAGGTCAAGAAATTGACTTTAATTTGGACGGGAAAAGCTTTTATACCGATGTTAATCAACTTTATCGATTGACATAAATGGTTCACATACTTGTAGTATCTATTCAATAAGGATAGATTGTATTAAATCATGATGTAAAAATTTTGATTTAATTCATAAATGAACAAAGTTTAAAAGGTTTAAAGGTATGTCTGATACAGTTACTGGTACTGTTAAGTGGTTCAACGAAACTAAAGGTTTTGGTTTTATTCAAGCTGACTCTGGCGAAGATGTTTTTGCTCATTTCAGCGAAATCCAAAGCAAGGGCTTCAAAGTATTGAATGAAGGCCAACGCGTTTCGTTTGTTCTTGGTCAAGGTAAAAAAGGCCCACAAGCAACTCTAATTACTGTTATCTAATTACTTTAGACCAGTGAAAAAAAAGCTCACAACAGTGGGCTTTTTTTGTGGCTAAAACAATTTGAACTGAGTGAAGATAGCGAATATTTGAGAGTAAAAGAAAATGAAATAATATGTTAAAAATTTATATAAAAATCATAATTTAGAATTTAGATGAAAATATTTAAATTTAAGTGTATGAAAATTAATTAGAAAAATTATTTTCTGTTTATTCGTAGTCTTGAATAACCTGCGGAAAAAAGACGTAGGGAGTAGGATTGATAGATAGAGATTGCGTGAAAAATGTAAAGTCGTGTATAGTGAAAGCTAACTAGAAGAATAACGCTGTTGATTCAGAAAATCTTGCATCTCATATAGTTGTAGATAAACCTTTCGTTTTATCAGATTTCCTCTCAGAGTTTATGATTCCAAGTTGCTCGCTGCTAAGCGCCCCAAATTTTTTAAAATAGGTTTAAATATATGTCTAATACTGTGACTGGTACAGTTAAGTGGTTCAACGAAACTAAGGGTTTTGGCTTTATTCATGCAGACTCTGGACAAGACGTTTTTGCTCATTTCAGCGAAATCCAAAGCAGTGGTTTCAAAGTACTACATGAAGGTCAACGTGTGTCTTTTACAATTACTGAAGGTAAAAAAGGCCCTCAAGCAAGTGGTATTACTGTCGTTGCTTAAAACTAAGCGCGATATTTAAAAAAAAAGCTCACTTTGGTGGGCTTTTTTTATGTCTTGATGTAAAGCAGGCTCTTTTTTAAAATTATTTTGTATTAAGTGTCGATTTTTGTCATAAATTCACCATTTGGTTGAAGAATTGCACTAGCGAGATATACGACTTTTTGCTAATTTATTCCTATTGATTTGTTAGGCAAATTAATAAGTGTAGTACATTTAATGAGCGTTAAAGTTATGGAAAACTTGGAGCCGTATGCTCAAGGGTTTGAGCAAGAAGTTCATGTACATTGCAAGAGATCTTTAGGTACATTGTTATTCAGCTTTGTGGTATTGATTGCAACTAGCCTATAAGAGAGAAAAGCACCTTCGGGTGCTTTTTTAATTTCAATTATTGATTTTTATTGAATCACCTCATTTTTATCGTCGATGCTTGAAGATCTGGGCACATCAAATTTAATTGGTTTTCATAATCTGAGTATATTGATGGAATGTTCGGCTACGGATATACCTATCAAAATTATTGAAAGATTCTGGTTTTGTTACTCAATTTTTCTGCGATAAGCTGCTTGCATTAATCGGTAAAAAATTGTTTTAGGTGAATTTAGAATGTTTGGTGACATAGAGAAACCAGCGCATTTAGATGATGTTGTTTTTAAAGAAAGTAAAGCATATAAAAATTCGAGTGAGTGGAATTGGGTTAATCCGAAACACGGTCAATTTGATCATCCTGCAAACTATTATGAGAGTTCTTTAGAGGACTGGCATTGTTTTGATGCTTTATCAGCAGATCAAGAATGTGATGTTGTTGTGATCGGTGGTGGATTGTTAGGTGCCTCAACAGCATTGCATTTGGCTGAGCAGGGTGTTGATACGATTCTGGTTGAAAAGAATCGCATTGGCTCCGCAGCATCAGGTCGAAATGGTGGGCAGCTTACTCCAGGTTTGGCGCGTTGGGAAGCTGAGGAGATGATTAAGCGCTTTAGTTATGAAGATGCCAAGAGACTTTGGCATTTTACCTCTACGGAAGCAATGTCTTTAATTGATCAAATTGCTGAAAAGTATGCTGTAAATTTGGCACGTAAACGTGGACATATTACCGCTGCGGTACATGAGGGACATTTGATTGCCTTGACTCAAGGTGCAGATGCTCGGAAATATTTGGGTGAGGATCACACGAAAGTGGTGGGTGAGTATGAATTAAAAGAGTTGATCAAGTCCAACCTGTATAAAGGTGGTTTGGTCGATAACTTGGGTGGCCATATTCATCCATTGGCACTTAACCGTGCTTTGGCACATGGCTTCTGTAAGAATGGCGGGCGGGTGTTTGAACAAACGGAAGTATTGTCGATCGCTGAACAAGCTGATGGAGTTTATGTACAGACGGCATCGGGTGTGATTAAAGCACGTAAAAGTGTCGTGATTGCAGTACATCACAATGCATTTAAGTTACTCCCTGAAAAGAAACAAACAGCAATTCCATTTCATACTTATATTGCAGTTACGGCGCCATTAGACATGCCAATGACTGAATTATTACCACACGATCATCCTGTCTACGATACGCAATTACAGATTGATTATTATCGTGGTGTTTCTAAGAATAGATTGCTTTTTGGTGGGCAAGGTACAGGCATAAGTTGGGCAGTAGGCAGAATGAATCAATATTTATTAGGCCGAATTAATAAAGTTTTTCCGCAGCTTGAAAATGTCGAAATGGACTTTTGCTGGAGTGGTGTCAGTGATTTGACTATGAATGGCGCAACTGATAATCGAAAATTTGGCAATAAATTTCCAATTTATGCGGTACATGGTTGGAGTGGGCATGGTGTGGCGCAAACCGTCCGTATAGGTAAAGCAATTGCAGATGATTTTTCAGCTAAGAACACCGATTATGCAATGCTCACTAAAATTCAGCACAACGATATTTTATTTGGTCGTTTATTGGCGCCCTTAGCGATTCCAATGTCAAAAGGTTGGTATGGTGTTACTGGAATGCTCAATCCTGGCAAAATGGTTTCGTTTTAATATTCGATTTTCTTCATTTCTAATAAAAAATGTCTCCACCCTGTGAGACATTTTTTATGTTTCTTAAGCTTGAAAGATGAGTGGTGTATAAATGACTTATTCGACTTCAATTTGTTCTATATATGAATAAATATAATATGTTAGGCTAAATAAAAAAGGATGAAGTCCATGGATATTATACAAGTTAAAGATTTTTCAGCGGCAACGGGGTACACGCAAGCTATTATGGCAATGGATGAGTGGGTGGATACACGACCTTACTTTTATATTATCAAAGAGCATTACTTGATTGATCAGGCTATTCGGTTGGAATACATCATTATTCAATAAGCGTATCTTTATTCTATTGGATAAGTTTGTGAGTGAAAAAGTATGGGTTACATCCTTATGCAGCCCATGCTTTTTCGCCTAAGTTCTTTTTGTTTCAAATCATAGACATAATAATCGACATTATTTTGTTATCTTTGCCTTTTCACTTTATCAGAATTCAAATTATGAAAAAGATCTTACTCTTAGGTGCAATTGTAGCCTCATTGGCGGCGTGTTCAGCAACACCAAATAAAGATATGACCCCGCCAAAAATTGGTATGGCGAACCCTGCAAGCAAATATTGCGTAGAGCAAGGTGGTCAGTTGGAAATTAAAAATGAAGCCAATGGTCAGGTTGGGTACTGTAAGTTACCAAATGGACAAGTAGTTGAAGAGTGGGAGTTGTTCCGCGCAAGTCAGCCAAAATGCCTAGCAGATGAAGCGACAAAGTTAATTGGTCAGTCTGGATTAAGCGAAGATCAAATCAAACAAAAAACTAAGTCTGAGATTGTTCGCAGTGTAGGACCAAATCAGCCTGTTACTATGGATTATCGTGAAAATCGTGTAACAGTAACGATTGATCCGCAGTCTAAGAAGATTATCCAAGCGACTTGTGGCTAATCGATAGAGATTATTGAGGCTCTCAATTAGATCAAATTTAATTGGGAGCTTTTTTATACAAGCTATCATATCAGACTTGATAAATTGAGAAATGTACCCATCAATTAGATTATTGAGTTTATTTTATTTGTTGTGTCAGGATTGATTCTTCAAGATTGCACAAGGTTTTAATTTTCGAGATTTGACATGAATCTACTTCTTATCGTGGTATTTGGCACAATTGCCGAAGTTTTAGTTTGGATTGGCGTGGGTGACCTCGTTGGAAGTATGTGGTATGTCTTTTTCTGGTTCATTATCGCATTCTTCATTGGCTTGAATATGGTTCGTTCAAGTACATCGAGCATCATGCCTCAATTGCAGCAAATGCAGATGACAGGCCAATTAGGCGGTGATCCAGCAGTCACCAAGAAATTGGCGCTAGCGATGTCTGGTTTTCTATTGATGGTTCCTGGTTTAATTTCTGATGTATTGGCAGTGTTGGTTTTAATTCCACCTGTTCAAACGGCGTTTCGTAATGCATTGATGAAAACGATGGCAAAACGTCAGCAAGCCATGATGGATAAAATGATGGGAGGCATGGGCGCTGGTAGTGCTGCAGGGCAGAACCCATTTGCTGATCTGATGCGTCAGATGCAGGATATGCAGAATCAACAAGGTGGTGGTCAATATAGAGACTCAACCATTATTGATGGCGAAGCGCGTGAAGTAAAACCTGATCAAAAGAAAATTGAGTTTAAAGACGTAAACTGATTTCAATTGGTTTAAAAAAGCACACCAATAGCGTGTGCTTTTTTATGTCTTATCTTTTTGCTCTTGTGGATTCTGAGCTGGTTCTGGAGTGGCAGGCAGATCGGCTTCTTTGTTTTGTGGCTGATAGTGGCTTGGTTGAAGAGTTGTAATCTCATTTTCGGACTGTTTGTATTTACGGCTACGATTTGCACGTTCTCGAAATCCACCTTTATTAATTAATTCGGTCATGATGTATTCCACAGTTTCAAAAGATTATTTTATCAAATTATGTGAAAGATCAAAATAATATTAAGAACTTAAAGATTTGTTTAAAATCGAGATTCTAATCAAATTGTCATAAAAAATTGTTAATTTGAATGAATAGGTCAGAAAACTAGATTGAATTCTCAGTTTTTTTTTCATAGGATAAAAGTGCAACATTTGAAATTGTTGTAAAAAGAAAATAAAAAATAAGTGGTAGGAGGAATTAATGATGTTATATCAATATCATTGTGCATGTTGTGACAAGGTTGTTGCATCAACTGATAAAGAGTGTCCACATTGTGGCTCTCATCATATCCGTAGTCCGTATGGTCTATGGATGTTCTGTGTTGCCGCATGTCTAGCCGTTGTCGTTGTTATTAAGCTTGCGCATTTGTATACGCAACATCATCAAGAAGATCAGCCCGTTCAAAGCAATTCACTGTTTGAGATGTTTAAGCAAGATAATACAGATTCTGCTAAATAATTTTGGGGTAAATAAAAAAGCTCGCATTTGCGAGCTTTTTTATAGAAGAGCACTATGGATTACAATCCAGCTGCATCTTTAAGGATTTCAACTTTATCTGTTTTTTCCCAAGTAAAGGCAGAGTCTGAACCTTCGCGGCCAAAGTGGCCATAAGCTGCAGTTTGCTTATACATCGGTTGAATCAGGTTCAACATACGTGTAATACCATACGGGCGTAAGTCAAAGTGTTCACGTACAAGTTGAATAATCAACTCATCTGATACTTTACCTGTATTGAAGGTATTAATAGAGATCGATGTTGGCTCTGCTACACCGATTGCATAACTTACTTGGATTTCACATTTATCTGCTAAACCAGCAGCAACAATGTTTTTTGCCACATAACGACCCGCATAAGCAGCAGAACGGTCAACTTTCGATGGATCTTTACCAGAGAAAGCACCACCACCATGACGTGCCATACCGCCATAAGTATCTACAATAATCTTACGACCAGTTAAACCACAGTCACCTACAGGGCCGCCAATTACAAACATACCTGTTGGGTTGATATGGAATTTAGTGCCTGCATGGAACATTTTAGCTGGGATGATTGGCTTAACGATCTCTTCAATAATCGCTTCTTTAAGCTGAATTTGAGAGATTTCAGGATCGTGTTGTGTTGATAATACAACTGCATCCAAACGAACAGGTTTGCCATTTTCATAAGCAAATGTCACTTGGCTTTTCGCATCTGGGCGTAACCACGGTAATGTACCTGAACGACGTAATTCTGCTTGACGCTCCATTAAACGGTGCGCATAAGAGATAGGAGCAGGCATGAGAACATCAGTCTCACGGCTTGCATAACCAAACATTAAACCTTGGTCGCCAGCACCTTGATCTTCTGGCTTTTGACGGTCAACACCTTGTGCAATCTCAGGAGATTGTTTACCGATCATGTTGATGACGGCACAGGTAGAACCATCAAAACCTAAATCAGAATGGTGATAGCCAATACCATTTACGGTTTGACGTACAATCGCTTCAAAGTCCACATTTGCTGTTGTTGTGATTTCACCAGCAAGAACAACCGCACCTGTTTTTACTAATGTTTCACAAGCGACACGCGCATACGGGTCTTCTTTTAGGATTGCATCTAAAATTGCATCGCTAATTTGGTCAGCCATTTTGTCTGGATGACCTTCGCTTACAGATTCTGAAGTAAAAACAGCATACTCGCGCATGAACGTCCTATCATTGGTATTTTCAAAAAGACAGAGTATGTTACATCGACTTGACGCAGAGGACTAGCATAAGCTGACTAAAAAGCATGAATTTATTTCATTTTCATTATGTTTTTATTGATATGTGTATCAGGGAAACTGATATTAATGCCTTTTTATATGAATAAATCTGTAATTTAGGGCCTAAAATTGTGTCTAGCGAAGAAGTGTGTTGTCTATCACATGAACATTTGCTCCCAGAATCCCAAATGAATGCGTGAAAAATAAGAAATATCGTGTATTGGACTTTACCCACTGGCGTTTTTTTAAGACAATAGTCGCATCTTTTGAAAGATGATTTCTCATCTTCTCTCATCTTATTTGATTTAATCGGATTCTGACTTATGACAACCCCTTTAAATGAACGTCGTATTGCAAATGCAATTCGTGTCTTGGCAATGGATGCTGTGCAACAAGCAAACTCAGGGCATCCAGGTGCACCAATGGGGATGGCAGATATCGCTGATGTTGTTTGGCGTGAATTTTTAAATCATAACCCGACGAACCCACAATGGGCGAACCGCGACCGTTTCGTATTGTCGAATGGTCATGGTTCAATGTTGCAATATGCATTATTGCATTTGACTGGTTATGAGTTATCTATTGAAGATTTAAAACAATTCCGTCAATTACATTCTAAAACACCAGGTCACCCTGAATATGGCTATGCACCTGGTATTGAAACAACAACTGGCCCATTAGGTCAGGGTATTGCAAATGCAGTTGGTTTTGCATTAGCTGAAAAAACTTTGGCAGCGCAGTTCAACAAAGACGGTTTAAATGTTGTTGATCACTTCACTTACTGTTTCTTAGGTGATGGCTGCTTGATGGAAGGTATTTCTCACGAAGTATGTTCACTTGCAGGTACTTTGGGTCTTGGTAAACTTGTTGCGTACTATGACGACAATGGTATTTCAATTGATGGTGAAGTAGAAGGTTGGTTCAGCGATGATACTGAACAACGTTTCAAAGCTTATGGCTGGCAAGTTCTTCGTGTAGATGGTCATGATGCTGATGCAATCCGTCAAGCGACTGTAGAAGCAAAAGCTGAAACTAATAAACCAACCATTATCATCTGTAAAACGATTATTGGTCTAGGTTCACCAAATAAACAAGGTAAAGAAGATTGCCACGGTGCGCCATTGGGTAAAGACGAAATCGTTTTAACTCGTGAAGCATTAGGCTGGAAAGAAGATTCATTTGTTATCCCTGAAGATGTTTATGCAGCTTGGGATGCAAAAGCAAAAGGTCAAACCTCTGAAGCAGCTTGGAATGAATTGTTTGCTCAATACCAAGCAAAATATCCAACTGACGCAGCTGAATTATTACGTCGTATTAATGGTGATTTACCTGTTGAATTTGCTGCACAAGCAGATGCATTCATTGCTGAAACAAATGCAAAAGCAGAAACCATTGCAACACGTAAAGCAAGCCAAAATACTTTACAGGCATTCGGTCCATTACTTCCTGAATTATTAGGTGGTTCTGCTGACTTGGCGGGTTCTAACTTAACGCTTTGGAAAGGTTGCCAAGGCGTACAAGAAAACCCAGCGGGTAACTACGTGTATTACGGTGTTCGTGAATTCGGTATGACTGCAATTGCGAATGGTGTGGCTTTACACGGTGGTTTCGTTCCTTACGTTGCAACATTCTTGATGTTTATGGAATATGCGCGTAATGCAGTACGTATGTCTGCATTGATGAAGCAACGTGTGATTCATGTTTATACGCATGACTCGATCGGTTTGGGTGAAGATGGTCCTACGCATCAACCAATTGAACAAATTGCATCGTTACGTGGTACACCGAACCTAAATACATGGCGTCCATGTGATACAGTTGAAGCTGCAATTTCTTGGAAGTCTGCTCTTCAACGTAAAGATGGTCCATCTGCACTTATTTTCTCTCGTCAAAACTTACCATTCCAAGCACGTAATGAAGCTCAAATTCAAAACGCTGCAAAAGGTGGTTATGTACTTGCTGAAGAGAAAGGTGAATTGAAGGCAATCATCATTGCAACAGGTTCAGAAGTTTCATTGGCAATGGAAGCATATGCACAACTTGAAGGTGTGCGTGTAGTGTCTATGCCATGTGCTGAAGAGTTTATGAAGCAAGATGCTGCGTATCGTGAAGCGGTATTGCCTGCGCATATCCGTGCACGTGTAGCGGTTGAAGCGGCTCATGTGGATTACTGGTGGAAGTTTGTTGGTTTAGACGGCAAAGTGATCGGTATGACCACTTACGGCGAATCTGCGCCAGCAAAAGACTTGTTCCAATTCTTCGGTATCACCACTGAAGCGGTTGTTGCTGCGGTTAAAGAATTGACTGCTTAATTGAATTAAGTCGTATAAAAAAGCGTCCTGATTAAGGGCGCTTTTTTTATGATGATTAAATGGAATATAAAAATGAGCGGTTTGCATTATTATAATTGGAAGATACCTGTACCCATGAATATGGTTCAAGGAAAACACGCTCAACAAGAAATAAAGGCTGAGTGTGCTCAATATCTTATGAATGCTTGTCAGTATTTAATTGAAGCAAAACCTCAAGGACTAAAATTCTGTAAAGTGGCGTGTGTTATTGTGCAACCAGATATGTTTGCTAGTGAAATTTGTTTATATTTAGATGAAGATTATTTTAATGCCCATACCTTATCGGCAGGTTCTTATGATCCCCAATATCTTTTAGCGGACAGGCTAAGTTTGGCCAAAAATTGGAGGCTACAAATTCCTGATCACATGAGGAATACATATTCATTATATTGATCCAAATGATGAAGCAGCTAATTATATAGCTGATCAGTGGTACTTTATTGAAATTTAATAGATTGAGGTATTGTGATGAGGACGGAATTCGAACTTCATGCTTTTGATGAAATATTAAATGATATTAAATATAGGTATTTGAAAAATTTAAATAAAAAAGAAATGTTTTGGCAGTGCGCACAATATAATTTTTTATTTCGCGCATTACAAGAACGTTTCAAAAATGGAAAAGGTGATCAAACATTGGGTGGTGGTGATTATGCTTATCGTATGCAGACTTATTTTGAAGAGGCTATTCAAGCTCGAGTTAAATATCATCACTTACCAAGTTGGACAAAGTTAAAGGGCAAAATATTAGTATTTGATGTGCACTCATCAATGTTTGACTGTTTAGGTGAAAACGAAACAGGTGGGTTTATAGATGGTTCTGACACTCCACCACCTGAATTTTGGATTCATTTCGATGGGGAAAATTTATATTCATTTATTCCAAATGAGCTCACAAATATTGTCGACCGAGCAATAGATATTTCGATGAGTGGCTCATTGGAATGGTATACGAATGTGATTGAAATTTAGTGTAAGGGCTACTTAGCCAATACTTAATTCACTCTGAATCGAAATATTTGACGTTAACAATTTATGAATTGGGCAGCTTTCAGCAACTTTTAATAAACGTTTATGCTGATCTTCGGTAAATTCACCTTTTAAGATAATTTTACGTTCAATATTGTTGTGACCTGATTCTGGTTCACCATTGGGATTTAAGGCTAAATCAACCTGAACATGATCAAGCTTAATCCCTTTGTGATTGGCATACATTTCTAAAGTAATCGTTGTACACGCCCCTAAAGCTGAAAGTACCAACTGAACAGGGTTGGGTGCAGTATCTTGACCACCTTTATCTGCAGGCTCATCTGCATACCAAGTATGGCCAGCAGGATCTGTCAATGTAACGCGATAAGGTGTTGTTGTACTGAGTGCTTGTGCTGTATGTGTCATGTTTTACCTTGTTGTTTATCGTGAAGTATCTAAATCAAAATATACCCATTGATCATGTGATCTTGCTGATCAATTGTCCAGTATCGAATGGTCTTATGATATTGATTTTTGATAAGCGCTGTAACGCTTTTATTGTTGCACTGGTGAAACATATCGTTTTATAAAGACTAGTGAATAAAAATACATGATCTATACACTAATCACTATATCAAACAAGGATACGAAAAATGCAATTTAAAACATTAAGCCTCGGTTTAGTAGTCGCTTTAGCGAGTTCTGTAACGTTGGCTGCGCCAGTCGACTATAAAATTGACCCAACGCATACTGCGACCGTATTCAGCTGGAATCACTTTGGTTTCTCTACACCAAGTGCAAATTTCACTGACATCCAAGGTACGATTAAAGTTGATAATGCAAAACCTGCAAATTCATCTGTAGAAGTGATTATTCCTTTAAGCAGCGTAAATACCAATGTTGCTGCTTTGGATAAAGAGTTCCAAGAAGAAGCTTGGTTTAATGCTGCGAAATATCCAAACATTACCTTCAAAAGTACTAAAGTAGAAACCAAAGACAAGAAACACTTCAAAATCACGGGTGATTTAACTGTTAAAGGTGTGACTAAACCTGTGGTATTAGATGCTGTACTGAATAAACAAGGCGAGCATCCAATGGCGAAAGTACCTGCAATTGGTTTTAATGCAACAACAAGCTTTAACCGTTCTGCATTCGGTATCGGTAACTACGTTCCGAACGTAGGGGATAAGATCACTGTCAATATTACAACTGAAGCAACTGCTGCGAAGTAATATGACGTTGAACAAAAAAGCCTAGATCATCTAGGCTTTTTTATATGAATTTGTTTGATGGTATAAATAATTAACCTACTAATATTAGCTTTGAATAAGAATACTAATAAATAAGCCTTTATCCATTAGCTATGTTTGATCTTCGATCGACGTTTGGATTGGTAAATATAGCGAATGGAATCGACCACTTCACCGACAAAAATACATTCTTCATCCAGTGGAATGATGTTGGGTTTGAATTCTGGATTCAGTGCTTGCAGATATCTTGAATTATCAGTTTCGATCACTAGGCGCTTAAATGTTGCATCTTCATGCTTTCTCACCACAATCATGTCACCTGACTGCATATCACTATATTGCACGGTTGGATCAACCAAGATGTAATCACCCTCATGAAAAACAGGATAATTACTGAGACCTTGTACTTTTAAATAGAAGCAGTGATCGCAATCATCTGGCAATGGCAGCCATTCTTCAACTTGTGTGATATCAACCGATTCCACATTGGTAAAAACGCCCGCTTGGACCCAGGAGAGTACTGGAGCCATATTGGCTTTTACAGGGGAGATATTTGAAGTATCTTCATGACCAGATTCTTTCGGTGTGGCATGCCCTTGACCCGTTTGTAACCAATAAGCATCTACACCTAGAAAATTAGCAATCGAAGGCAAATGTGATGATGAGCTTACCAGTCCTGTTTCAAGCTGGCTAAGTGCAGATTGTGTAATGCCGACAGCAGCAACCACATCTTTTTGAGACTTCTTGGCTTTTTTTCTTGCTTCTTTGAGCCGATCTTTAAGCATTTTAATGCACCTTAAATCAATAGATTAAGAATATTAGCAAGCTAATGTGAAGTCAAATTAGTATTCTTATTGAATAAATATTAGTTTACTAATATAATTGTCTTATTCATTAGGTTAAATGCTGGAGGTGCGGCATGAACAAGACAATCAATCCAAACATGCATATTAAGCAAAATCTTGATGCGGAAATTGAAGCATGGTTGGCTCAAGGCAATGTAATCACAAAGATCCAAAATACATATGAGCAGCGCTTGAAAGCAAGGCCAAATCATATGACTAAATTTGTATCACCAGAAAAAACCCAAAAAGAATTAAAGAAAAGTATAAGAATCGCCAATCAGGCAACAGATGCCCAAATTCAGATGTTTAGTCAGTGGTTGGATGCGCATAAGGGACGGGCAAAAGCATTGGTGGGTATTTTGGGCTGTGCACATAGTTATATTTCCCAAATCAAAAGTGCAACTCGGCCCTGTACTAAAGCTCGATTTGAAGAAATTCATCAGGCCATGAATATTGTTGAAGCGAGAGAAAAGTATCACTAAACGCAACAAATACAATGATCGCTAAATCACAAAATATATAAATCAATAAGAGGTGAAGTTATGAATGCAAATGTAGCAAAGTTTGAAAAATTTGAATGGTTAATGCAGGGGCTAAGCTTGCGTTCACCAAATTTAGAGCCTTTTGTGCGTGGTACAGGTGAGAGAACCTTGAGTTATGAAGATCGTTTGGGTGTGATTGCCTCAATGCAAAGCCAATTGGCAAAGTCGGTCACGGCATTGATTGTGTTCGAACATAAAAGCAAGCAAGACTATGACGATGTCCGTCAACATTTGGCTAAAGTATTTATTGAGCAAGCCGTACAAGATAAAAAACGAGAGCCTGAACGTATTGCGATGTACCATTTGGCAGAATTGATAGCACGGATGGTATTGGATTTTGTATTAGATCCTGATTTAGAGGAAAACTATACTGCAAAAGGACGTTTGGCTTATGCTGGGATCAGCCGCCATCAAATGAGTCTTGATTGTTATAGAAAGACATGGAAATGTTATGAGATTAAACTCATAAATGTGCTTGAAAATGCAATTCAAGAAGCAGAAATTGCAATAGAAAAATATAGGAATGATACTTATAAAATAATGAAGGCATGATATTTTATAGATGTAATTGTCAACTTCATAATTATATTTATTCTAATTTTGCTGTTAAAATATTCTTGATTAAAAGCTCATTTTTATGTGGGCTTTTAATATGTGGATAATATAAATATATCTAAGAAGAAGGAGGCTATTAATGTTAAAAAAACATTCACCCATTTTGACTTTAATCGTTATTGTCTGCGGCGGAATTTTCTATTCAATATATAGCTCGAATTCATTGTTTCCGAGGAAGCCTGTTCGATTAGATTCTAGATGCTATGATGTTGATATTTCTAAATCAATAAAATACAATTAGATGGAAAATTTTTGCTCATGTGTCCATGTTGGAGGGCATGTAAGCAAAGAGGAAAACTACAAATATTGTGTAAACCTTTTTAGTTCTAAATAAGAATGATATCAAAAAGCGTATATAAATGATTTAGTGAATGAACTTTGATTGAGGTCTATTAATTTTAGTATTCATACATTAGTTTTAAGAAAATTAAGGAAAGAAATATTTACAAAGAGCTAGTGATTTAATGATTCCATTTTTTAGGAAACTAAGTTATAGTTTTATTACACTGGTCGTAATATAAAATTTTCGATCATAATTAAAAAGCTCATTTGATAGATGGGCTTTTTTATTGCCTAAAAACTCGGTTTCTTATTGATGCCGAGTTTTTTTATATCTACAGATTGTTGGTTGTTGTCTATTGATGGCGGCTTAAAGCCGAAAATAACTGAAGGTGATTAAAATGAATTGTACAAATAAAATGCTGCTAGGCACTTTCTCCATTAAACACTTAGATATTCTTTCTTATGCCGAGATTGTGCCTGCGATTATGCAAACAACAGCTGATCTCACAGCGACTGCATATATTGAAGGGAATGCTCAATTAGGTTCTGTCAAAGTGAAGGATGCGTGCCAAGTATCTTTATCTGCTTATTTCCAAGCACAGAAAGGTCAATTTTCTTTTAGCAGCGCAAATACAGCGCAACGGTCAATTGTCATTTTAGGTGTGGATCAGCAACCTGAACATCAGGTGAAGTTAAACCAAGTTGAGCGTGGATTTGTCATTCATAGCTATTTTTTGGATGATAAATTTGTGGTGACTTTGGGCGAATATAATAGTCTGAATAACGTCACTTTTATTGAAGCTAACCCCTCAGAAAACCCAATTGTGACCTTTGAGATTACTGGCTCTCAATCGATGAAGGTCTATGTTGACTATGAACTTGTTGGAGAGTGGCATTCAACCAATTCCCTAAAATTGCCGAAGTATTATCACATTGTTGCACAAGAAGATTTAAAGCAACTGGATTTTGATCTGCGAGAGGCCTATGTCAGCTTGGATTATAAAATGCCATCAGCACTTGAAGACAATATCTATTATCACTTAACCAGTAAAGGTGAAATCTTGGGCTTACAAGTGAACGCAGGTGATTTTGTGCAGTTTCATGCTCAGCAAAGTTGGATGACGCATTATCCACAATAGTATGAATTTAAATTAAATAATTAAGCAATGGTGATCAAAATGAATTGAGAGTAGTCGGTTATGTGGTTTTGCTTAAAATGTCAATCGAGGCCTTAACTTTGAATAAGTTAGGGCCTTTCTATTTATGGAGGAAAAATAATGACAGAGTTTGTTTCAACGGGTGCAGGGATTGCAGCCGTAATTAAATCTTATGGAGTTTTTTTTATTGTCATGATGGCACTCACTTTTATGTTTTTGGCTTGGATGGTTGTGATTATGACACGGTTACCCAAGTCTCGACGTGAATGGGTGGTTTCACTCATTTCAACAGCAGTTGGCAGCATTGCCGGAGGTGCTTTTGTGATTCAGCATTTTGGCTTGCAAGAGTGGAGTCAAAACCCATATGGCGCATTTGCCTTGGGAGGTCTGTACTTTCTTTGTGGTTTGCCAGTATGGGCGATTATTCGTTGGACCTTTAATTATATTAATGCACGAGAAGATTCAACCATTTTGGATGTAGCAAAAGAGGTGAAAGACTTTAAAGACAAATTCTAAAGAAAAAACAATCCAATGCCGCCTTCGGGCGGTTTTTTATTATAAAGAGGAAAATGACATGAAAATAACACAAGACGGTTTCGATATTTTGCGCCACACATTTGGAAAATTAAGTCAGTTGCAGGTCGATGGAATCAATTTTCTGGTTTCAGTGCTTGATGAAGATGGGGCGATCACATCTGCCCAAGCCGCTTATATCTTGGCAACGGCTTGGCACGAAACGGCTAAAACGATGCAACCCGTGATTGAATATGGTTCAGAAAAGTATCTAAAGTCTAAGCAATATTATCCCTATATCGGCTATGGCTATGTACAACTGACATGGTTGGCAAACTATAAGCGAATGGGGGATTACTTAAAAATTGATTTAGTGAAAAATCCGAAACTGGCTTTACAAGCGGATATTGCAGCTCGTGTCATGATTGTTGGAATGAAAAAAGGGATGTTTACCGGTAAGAAATTGTCTGATTACATCTGCCAAAATAAGAAAGATTATATAGGTGCTCGGCGAATCATTAATGGAGCGGATAAAGCTGAGTTGATTGCAGGGTATGCAGAGACATTTGAGGCAGTCTTGCACGCTTCAGAAGTCACGATTTTGTCTTGTTGAAAGAATAGAAGTTCACATCGATTCGATACGAACTTCTACTTTCATGTGATTTAGTCTGTGGAATTATGCTGTGGCATTAAATGCATCCGCATAAACCACTTCACCTGTCGGGACATCTTCTGTAAATGGCAAGATCTGGAAATATTCGGCAGGGACACCAGCTAATACCAGTCTTGAATCTGCTTTGAAACCGAATCGGCCGTAATACTGCGGTTCACCTAATAAAACACAACCAACCGCATCCAAATCTTTAAGCGCTTCGATACCAGCATGCATCAGTTTAGAACCTACTCCTTGACCTTGATATTCTGGAAGTACCGAGATCGGACCAAGTCCATACCAACCAGTTGTGCCATCAGAAATCTGCACGGGTGAAAAGGCAATATGACCAATAATCTTATTGTTACAATCCGCGACTAAGGAAAGCATGAGCTGATTGGAATCACGTAAAGCATTCACAATAAATTGCTCGGTATGGCTTGAATGCTCTTCTGTTGCAAAAGCAGCTTGGGTTAAATCAAAAATGCTTTGAATGTCAGATGGGTTTTCATCGCGAATGTGCATATTCATCTTCATTTTCTCTTGTGTTTCCTGATCTAAAATTGCTCGAATTTGTTTGAGTAGTGGAGAATCATTTGTATATTTCTCTCCATAACTTAAGTTAAATTCATAATCAAAATCAGGTGAGTTGATTCCTTGATTGTGTTGAAGGATCGTTTCTAGCTTATCTAGTGCCTTAACGATTTTTGCTTCTGGTGTTTTTGCATCTTCATATTCTTGCCAGAGTGATCGAATCAATATTTGAGGTTTATCATCTAAACATTCGGTTAATTGATAAAAATCCTGTTTTTCCTGCTGATTCTTAGTTGGAAATTGATCTTTCAGAATGGCTGGAATATCACCATGAATGGCTTCGCCAAGATCATGAATTAAACACATTTTTAGTAATTTCTCCAAATCAATGTCTTTAAATTGATCTGCAAAAATCATCGCCATTAAGCATAAACGCCAACTATGTTCAGCGGTACTTTCTTGGCGACCATTGGAAGTATGTGAAAATCGCAGCACATTTTTTAGTTTTTCCGCTTCTCGTAAAAAAGCTAAGCGGTTTTGAATTACGTCTAGTTCCATTTTCTTTCTCAAAATAAACCATATGTAATTTGGATAAACCCGATCTAAGATTAGATTGATAGACATCATCTAAGTACAACCAAGGATTTATCCAAACCGATGGTTGTGTGTTAACGATTGTCTAACTGTGGGCGTACTGATCTAAGCCCATGTAAATTAATTTGATAGGGCTGTCCATTAATGGATTTAATCAGTTTTTTCTTTCTTAGCTTGTTAAAAACGGCAAGGTCGCAATCGGACAGCAAGAAACCTTCTCGGCTATAGCACTCTACAGCGATGATTTGACCTGAGTCATTACGAAGTTTTACGATTTTTCCGCCTTTTGCTAAGACGTGCAGTGTCCGTTGTTCGGACTTAGATAAGTTCATGTTGTTATCCAGATAGAAATAATCAGAGGCAAAGTTAGGCTTAAAGCCCAAAAAATCGCGCAGATAACCAATTTCAATGTGCTATTGAAATTTAGTTACCAGATTACTGCTATCTCCAACATAAAACCCTCGATATGGATGCGATACGATATGTACCGAAGAAAATATTAATGCAAGTTGAATTAAAAATCAATCATGATATTAAAAAGAGGTTTTGAGTTGAGAGAAGTTGATGGTTATTTCTTTGAATGCTTTTGTTTGAGTTGTAAGTAGGCTGGTACCGATTTCTTAGCTTGCCGACGCAGCATCATTTTAATGTATAACACGATTGCAAAGCATGCCGTTGCTACTGTGAGCATCAACCCATTCATATAACTCATAACTGAGCTGACGTAACCTATAGTCGCAAGGCGACGCTGCATACGTTCAACTTGAGTGCTGGATTCAATTCCTGTAATCGCCCAAGTACATAAGTGTTCACAGTTGTTAATGATGAGGTGGTAGTGATTTTCATGCATACGTGAACGCATACGCCGTACCACAGTTTTGGCTTGGTAGCGTGGAGATTGATAATTCCTGATATAAATTGGCTTATCACGTGCAAAACGCTGGATAGACGTCATTTCAATCGGATGCTTTTTAAAAATATGGGCAAAACCAGAATAATGAATGACTCGTCCACGGCCTGCATAAATGCCGTGGTGACTATAACCAAAGTGTTTTACGATGAGGTGTGCGCCAATTGGGAAACGCGGATGTTTTTGCTGCATGCTGATACAAGGTTATTGTATTTACACTATTATTTTAGTGAAAAAATGTGAATCAATCGAGCCTATTTGCAGTGTCCAGTTCATGATTATGTGTGGTGTTTGTATCTGCTATTTTGCAGTATGCCTTGCTATGGGACAATGAAGTAAATCTAGGCTTAACTTCGTATTTATGATGAAAAAATGGTTTTTCCTATCGTTTGCATTTTTAGCGAGTTCGTCTGTGTATGCAATGCAGCATGAAACCTTGCAATTGAATCAACAAAAATATGATGTGATTAAAGTTGAGCATCTAAATCAGTTGCAACTATTTTTAAAGCAACCTCAGAGCAATCGTTATTATCAGAAGTTTGCAGCTATCCAAAAAGAGCTATCTGCTTGTGAGGAGCTTAATTTTGCAATGAATGCAGGAATGTATCATGCAGATTTTCAACCCGTAGGATTGTATATCGAAAATGGCAAGGAGTTGGCTAAGCTTAATGTCGCGAAGGGCTTTGGTAATTTCTTTATGCAGCCTAATGGTGTAGTTGCTTGGAATGACCAACAGGCTGTGATTAAAACCACTGCTGATTATACGCATGATCAATTTAAAGCAAAATTTGCAACACAGTCAGGGCCAATGTTGGTCTATCACGGGAAAATCAACAGCCAGTTTATTGCTGACTCGAATTCATTAAAAATTAGAAATGGGGTGGGTGTTAAAGGTAATCAGTTGTATTTTGTGATTTCACAGCAACGTATCAGTTTTTATCAATTTGCCCAGTTTTTTAAGCAGCAGTTGAAAATAGACAATGCATTGTATTTAGATGGCTCGATTTCCAGTGTGTATTCAGCACAAACCAAACGCCATGATAAAACTTTTAATTTAGGGCCAATTGTTGCAGAAGTGAATAGAGAGAAATGCATGTAACACTGAAGACCCTAATCTCTTAATAGAAAGAGATTAGGGAGGACTTATTTTTATTGGATCGGTGGCTTGATCATCGCAAGTAATTCTTTGCGGCTGTAACCTCGAGAAATCAGTACTTTCTTGATGCCTTTAATGACATCTTCATCTGTTGCTTTAACTAAAGCATCCAACAGTTGTTCATTGGTTTTGCATGAACAATCATTTTCAACGCAAGAAGTTTGGTTCTTGTGTTCGTTATATTGTTCATCTGCATTGAACAGTTTTTGCCAAAAACTCATAGAGCCTTCATATACAACCTAACATAGGTCGAAATATAGCCGCTTTAAAATAAAATACAAGTCAGCTTAAGTGATAAAAGCAGCAGTTAAACTTCAATTTTTTCGATGAGTCTTTTAAAGTTCAACGAAATTATGACATTTGAATGACTTGACCTTTGAAAAATATCATTTTTTTATAAATATACTTCGAATAAAAATAAAGGGTTACTCGAACCCTTTATAAATTACTGTTACGTTGAAATAATTTGTTTAAATCTTTTCAAGCAAAACACCTGATTCCACATGATGGGTAAAAGGGAATTGATCGAACATGGCGAACTTCACAATTCGATGGGTTTGGCAAAGTGTTTTTAAGTTGTCATGCAAGGTATCTGGGTTACATGAAATATAGAGAATACGTTCAAAACCTTGTAATAGTTTGAGCGTTTCATCATCGATGCCTGCACGCGGTGGATCAACAAAAACCGTGTCAAAGTCGTAGCTTTGCATGTCGATTTCAGCTTCTTGTAAACGTCTAAATTCACGTTCACCTTGATATGCCTGAGTAAACTCTTCGGCAGATAAACGCGCCACTTGAATATTCTCAATCTGGTTTTGCTCAATGTTCCATTGCGCTGCGTAGACTGAAGATTTAGCAAGTTCAGTTGCGAGAACACGCTTAAATTTCAAAGACAGTGGCAAAGTAAAGTTACCATTACCACAATACAATTCTAAAAGGTCTTTTTCGGACTTCTGTGCAGCATCACAAGCCCACTCCAACATATGTTGACACACTTGCGCATTAGGTTGGGTAAAACTACTTTCAATTTGTTTATATTTAAAGGTGCGACCGTGAACATTAAGTTGTTCAACCACATAATCATCGCCAATAATCACTTTCTGGCCACGGCTACGACCCATGATTTTAATATTCAGTTTTTCAGCTAAGGCTTTGGCCGCTGTTTCCCATTCAGCATCTAATTTACGATGGTAAATCAGGGTGACCAGCATCTCGCCACTTAGGGTTGAGAGAAAGTCTGCTTCAAAAACACGTTGCGATAGAATCGGGACTGCTTTTAATTCATCTAATAAACGTGGCATCAAATCATTGATGCTTTGATCTGCAATCGGAAACGCATCCACGCGGATAACTTCTTTTTGTTTTCCATCTTCAGCACGTTCAAACATGGCATAGAACAAATCATCCTCGGTATGCCAAATACGAAATTCTGCACGCATACGGAAATGCTGTTCGGGCGATTGAAACACTTCTAAAGCTGGTGGATTGAACGATGCAAACTGTGTAGTAATACGTTCAACTTTCTCTTGAAGTTGCTGTTGGTAAGATATGGTCATAAAAAAGAAAACTACAGGTGAAATCTAAACGGGAATGGTATCAAAAAAGCACGCTAAGGTGCAGGAAATTGTGATATTCACTTATTTATATGCTTAGCCTAGGGCGAGTACAGATTGGATAAAATCTGCTTTAATTTGCCGATATTGGTCTTGAGATAAGCCAATACATCTTTGTTTGAGCTGATTATATTGTTGTGTCAGGCTAGGTGAGTTTCTTAATAGATCCCGAAAGGTGATGAAATTGCAAAACTCTGAACCTGTCACCACGATTTGCAATGCCACATCATGTTGTTGTGATTCCAGCATACAAAGTTCATGAGTACGTAGTGTATCAAGTTTTTCTTTAAAATTAAGCTGTTGTAATTTTTCAATTGAATCTAAAAATTGATGGGCGGGTACTTCAATATAAATATCGAGATCACCTTTTGAAATTGCATTGGGAATGGCGGATGAACCAATATGCTCAACAATTGCAAAAGGAATAAGCTGCTGGATTTTATTTTTATAATCTTCAAAATGCTGAGCGCAGTTGGGTTGATATTCAGGGGCTGAGAAGAAATGCATCTAAATGGTCTCATTTTATAATAGGAATAAGGCGATCTAAAAAATAATAAAAAACCCGAACCATGTAAACATGATTCGGGCTAGGATGAGGAGCGTTTGAAGCTCCGCAAGGGATTTAAAAATTAATCTTCAGATAAAGTCATTAAGCTTGCGTTACCACCAGCTGCAGCAGTATTCACACTGATTGCACGTTCGATAACAAGACGTTCTAAAGGAATTTGTTCATTGGCTTGTAACTGGGTAATCCCGACAATCGCACCTGAACGATTCGCAACTTTAGTTTGCAAGTCTTGCAACTGTTCAACAGAACCATGATGAAGCACTGCATCAAACGCATCTTTTTCAACACTTGAAATCACAGTGATTGCATCTAAGACATCTTTTGGTAAAGATGCTTTGTGTTTTACTAAGAATGCATTGTCTTTCAACACAGCCGCAGTACTGCTGACGGAGAAAATCGCAAGTAATTGTTGAAGCTGGCTTGCTTCATCATTCGCAATTGAAAGCACACGATGACGAGGTAAGATAATGTATTGGTTGCTTTCACCCGTAGGGCCTTGCAACTCGTAGAACTTACCTACACCAAATGCTGGAATCGCTGTGATTGCTTGCGGCATGTTTTGGTTTGCCCAAGACAATAAGCTTTGATAAGCAACATTTGAAACTGCATCAAACTGAGAGATTTCAGCTTTCACCGCAAATGGGGTCGCCAATACTTTCTCTGAACAATGTTCCATCAAGCGGTACATATAAAGTGGACCACCCGCTTTAGGACCAGTACCCGATAAACCTTCACCACCAAATGGTTGAACGCCTACAACTGCACCCACGATGTTGCGGTTGATATATAAGTTACCCACTTCAGCACGCTGGATCACAGTATTAATGGTTTCATCGATACGTGTATGCAGACCCATGGTTAAGCCATAGCCTTTGGCATTGATACGGTCGATCAATTGCTCAAGCTCACCATATTTATAAGTGATGATGTGCAATACAGGACCAAACACTTCGCGTTCTAGATCGTCAAGGTTTGGCAATTCAATCGCTGTTGGCGGAACAAATGTACCTTGTGCAAGCGCTTGTTGGCTTACCGCATCGTTAAACATCAATTGATGAACAGGGTAGCCCTTAGATTTCATCTTTTGAATGTGCGTATCGATGGTTTGTTTTGCTTCAGTATCAATTACTGGGCCAATGTCAGTTTTTAAGATCGCAGGGTTGCCAACGATCAACTGTTGCATTGCACCTTTCAACATTTTGATGACTGTTGCAGCGCTGTCTTCTTGCACACATAAGATACGAAGTGCAGAACAACGTTGACCCGCACTGTCAAATGCAGAACTGACAACATCGAGAACCACTTGTTCAGTCAACGCAGATGAATCAACGATCATCGCATTTTGACCACCGGTTTCCGCGATTAACGGAATGGGTTGACCGTTTGGAGACAAGCGTTTTGCGACAGTCTTTTGCAAAATTTTTGCAACTTCAGTCGAACCTGTGAACATGATGCCTTGAACACGATCATCTTGGCTTAATTGCGCACCAACGGTTTCACCGCGACCTGGAAGAAGTTGAACAACGCCGTGTGGCACGCCAGCTTCCCAAAGCATTTGAACGGCTTGAGCTGCAATTAACGGTGTTTGTTCAGCAGGTTTGGCAATCACACAGTTACCACTCACCAATGCCGCTGCAATCTGACCAGAGAAAATCGCAAGAGGGAAGTTCCATGGGCTAATACACAATACGGTACCTAATGGCTTGACTTGTGCATTTGCAGGCAAGTTTTCGATTTGAGTTGCATAGTAACGCAAGAAATCGACTGCTTCACGAACTTCTGCAATAGCATTGGCATAGGTTTTACCACTTTCACGGCAAAGTAAGACCATCAACTCTTGAATGCGAGTTTCCATCAAATCTGCAGCGCGTTTTAAGCAAGCTGCACGTTCTACTTTGTCTGTGGCAGCCCAGCTTTGTTGTGCTTGTACCGCTGCTTCTAGCGCCAGTTGTACATCTGCGCTGGTTGCTTCATTGACATGACCAACAACTTCACTGTTTTGTGCTGGGTTTGTAATTGCAATCGCATTGCTTTGATCGTGGACTGTTGATTCAAATCCAAGTAATGGTGCACTTTTCCACACGTGATTACGAAGTTTTTGTGCAGTTGCATCTAAGTCTGTTAAAGGTTGATCGTTATTTAGATCAAAGCCATTTGAGTTTGGACGTAATGGGTAAAGATCATGCGGAAGTGGAATCGCAGGGTGTTTTAAGCCAAGCTGACCTTCATCTTTCGCAGAAGTTTGAATATCTTTGATTGGAGACTGAATCAAGTCTTCAACTTTTAAAGTCTTATCAGCAATACGGTTTACGAATGAGGTGTTTGCACCATTTTCAAGTAAACGACGGACTAAATAAGCCAATAAAGTTTCATGGTTACCAACAGGTGCATAAACACGACATGGAACACCTAATTTGCCATCTTCTTTAGAACCAACCACTTGTTCATACAATGGTTCGCCCATACCGTGCAAGCATTGGAATTCGTATTGACCAGGATAGTATTTGCTTGGATCAGCCAAGGTATAGATCGTTGCAAGTGATTGCGCATTGTGTGTCGCAAATTGCGGATACACTTGATCAGGTGCAGCAAGTAATTTTTTCGCACAAGCAATGTATGACAAATCAGTGTGTACTTTGCGGGTAAACACAGGGTAATCCGTCATACCATCAATTTGAGCTTTCTTGATTTCGCTATCCCAGTATGCACCTTTCACCAAACGGATCATCAGGCGCTTGTTACTGCGTTTTGCAAGGTCAACGATGTAATCAACAACGTAGAAACAACGCTTTTGATAAGCCTGAATAACGAAGCCAATGCCTTTCCAGTCAGCAAGCTTAGGTTCAAAACATAAACGCTCAAGCAATTCGAGGGAAATTTCTAAACGTTCAGATTCTTCAGCATCGATGTTTAAACCGATGTTGTATTGTTTTGCCAAGCAAGCAAGTTCGAAGACTTTGTTGTAAAGTTCATGATGAACACGTGCAATTTGTGCACGTTGGTAGCGTGGGTGCAAAGCAGAGAGCTTGATTGAGATACCAGGGCCATCATAAACGCCACGACCATTTGATGCTTTACCAATGGCATGGATCGCTTGCGTGTAGTCGTTGTAATAGCGGTCTGCATCATGTTCAGTCAGTGCAGCTTCACCCAACATGTCGTATGAGTAGCGGAAACCTTTGTGTTCAAATGGTTTTGCATGTTCAAGCGCTTCTTCGATGGTTTCACCTGTAACGAATTGCTCACCCATCATACGCATGGCAACGTCAACTGCTTTACGGATGATACCGCGACCACTACGCGCTAAAAGACCAGTCAAAACACTCGATAAGCTGGTTTGCTTTGGAGTTTCCATTAACTTGCCAGTTAACATTAAGCCCCATGCAGCAGCATTTACGAACATCAGGTTACTTTGACCGACGTGATCTTTCCAGTTACCTTGGTTGATTTTGTCACGAATCAATAAATCGCGTGTCGCTGTATCTGGAATACGAAGCAAAGCTTCAGCCAAACACATCAATGCCACACCTTCCTGTGAAGAAAGCGAGAATTCTTGGAGTAAACCTTGAACAATACCTGCTTTACCCGCCGAGCTTTTACGTTCACGTAAATTATGCGCTAGGCTAAACGCAAGTTCATAAATTTTCTGATCAAGTTCTGGGGAAATGTTGGCTGCTTCAGCAAGTACAGCCACTGCTTCAGGCTCTGCACGTCGCCAAGCCGTATTAATGCGTTGCTCAAACTCACTTTTTTCTTTAAATTCGGTGATATAACCGTCGATGTGAGCTGTTTCCATTTGTGCGGGAGTATCCAATGTATTCATACTAAATTCCAATAACAATCTCTAGAACATATTGAGTAGAGAGGTTTAGATAATTTATGATTACAGAATGAATCCCGAGTAACTCACTATAATTTACCCATTTTTTAGAGGAAAATTCAGTTGAATGGCCCTATTTATACACTAGATCGAACTGACCTAAAAATTCTGGATATTCTTCAAGCAGATGGGAGAATTTCTAATAGTAAATTGGCAGAATTAGTGAACCTGTCACCGACTGCGGTGATGGCACGTGTACAGAAACTGACAAAGGATGAATTTATTTTAGGGTATGAGGCAAAGCTCAATCCGAATAAGCTTAATGCAAATTTTTTGGTCTTTGTGGAAGTGTTATTGGATAAGACCACACCGCACGTGCTAGATGATTTTATTGATGCGGTGAACCAATATCCTGAGATCGTGGAATGCCATATGGTCAGTGGAGGTTTTGATTTTCTGATTAAACTACGAAGTGCGGGGATGGAGGAGTTTCGCCGTATTGCAGGGCAGATTTTATGGCAGCTCCCGGGTGTGAAGGAAACACGCAGCTATCCAGTCATGCAGGTGGTGAAAGACAGCTCTAAAATAAAAATTAAGTCAAAAACAAAATTTTAGATAAAAGAAAAGGGGCTCGAAAGCCCCTTAAATTTTGATCAAAATTATTTCATTTCACGCGCATAGATTTCATCAGCTTGTTCGAAGCGACTTGTCACCGCTGCATTTGGTGCTTTACCAAGTAAGCTCACCACAACGATGCTGATCAATGCAAAAACGAAGCCTGGAATAATTTCATAGATGCCGGTGTAACCGAAGAAATTTTTCCATAGGATGACTGTCAAAGCACCCACAACCATACCCACCAATGCACCGTTTAACGTCATACGTTTCCAGAACAATGAAAGAATAATCAATGGACCAAATGCTGCACCAAAACCAGCCCAAGCATAAGCAACTAAGCCTAGTACTTTACTTTCTGGGTTTTGTGCAAGAACAAGGGCAAGCATTGCAACCGCGATCACCATTGCACGACCAATCCAAACCAGTTCTTTTTGAGATGCATTCTTACGGATAAAGCCTTTGTACAAATCTTCTGTCAAAGCACTAGAACATACCAGAAGCTGACAGCTTAACGTACTCATGATTGCAGATAAAATCGCAGCAAGAATTACACCCACAACCCAAGGGTTGAACAAGATTTTGGTAAGTTCCATGAATACAGTTTCAGGGTTAGCCGTTACTGCTGCTGCAAACTCTGGGTGCATTTGGAAATAAGCGATACCGATAAAGCCTGAACCGACTGCACCTGCCAAACATAAAATCATCCATGTCATACCGATACGGCGTGCAGCTGGAATTGATTTTACCGAGTCGGCTGCCATAAAGCGGACAAGGATATGCGGTTGACCAAAATAGCCGAGACCCCAAGCTGCAGCAGAAAGAATCGCAACAACGCTTAAGTTTGTCGCAAAATCAAATGCATGTGGACGTACACTTTCAACAACTGCAGTAAACTCTTCCATACCAATGCCTAAAGACATGTAGGTCACGATTGGAAGCAGTAATAATGCAAAAATCATTAAGCCTGCTTGGAAAGTATCAGTCCAGCTGATCGCAAGGAAACCACCAATACACACATAACCAATGGTTGCGAATGCACCTAACCACAAGGCTGTGCTATATGGCAAGTGGAACAATGTTTCGAATAATCGTGCACCAGCGACCATGCCAGAAGCACAATAAATCGCAAAGAAAACAAGAATAATCAATGCAGATGTGACGCGTAGGATTTTCTTCTGGTCATCAAAACGACCAGTAAAGTAATCTGGTAAGGTGAGGGCATTGTTTTGTACTTCAGTGTGTACACGTAAACGTCCTGCAACCAAATACCAGTTTAACCAAGCACCGATAATCAAACCGATAGCAATCCACGATTCAGATAAGCCAGTTAAGTAAATTGCGCCAGGTAAACCCATGAGTAACCAACCACTCATGTCTGATGCGCCCGCAGATAAAGCGGTTACAAAACTGCCTAGACTTCGGCCTCCAAGAATATAATCGTCAAGGTTTTTGGTAGAAAAATAGGCGTATAAACCGATGCCAAGCATGGCCAGGATATAGACCACGAATACAACAACTGTGGGATTAGAAAAATTCATAATGGATGCCTGTCCTTACATATCCATAATTTGCAATCACACCTGAATAGCTAAAAAAATGATTTACTATTCTTGGGATTGATAAGGTCACAGATTCAAGCACAAATGATTTTTAAAATACTGTTATGTTTGTGTATTTTATTTGTATATTTTATGTAATTTAAAATAAGTGTATGAATCTTAATTTTTTAATTCAAAAAATAGGATTTTTTTTCATCAAAATATGAATGGTCTGCGTGCAAAAAAAACTCAAAATGTATGCAAAAGTTACAATTCATAAAATGTACAGATGTAGATTAAATTAAATCAGTTAAAAACTAGGCAGAAGTTTTGACATATAATGTTACAACAGCAACAATTCAGTGAAATTTGAATATAAAAAAATATAATGTTAAGCGCTTTTGCTAATGAAAAATTGCTTGGAATCTCTCATATTATTTCATTGCACCATTAGGGTGCATTGTCTGAGAGAAATGGAAAGTGGAAACGGTTCACACGGCAACGATAAGAATAGAGCATGATTTGCTCGGTGCAAAAGAAGTCCCAGCTGATTGTTATTATGGAATTCATACTTTACGCGCCATTGAAAATTTTAAGATTTCTTCGCAAAAAGTTGGACAAAATAGCTATTTTATTCGTGCATTGGCGCAAGTAAAGAAGGCTTCAGCTCAAGCGAATTTAAGTTTTGGTAAACTCACTGAAACTCAAAGTCTGACGATTCAACATGCTTGTGATGCTTTAATTACTGAAACTGAAAAATGGCAAGACTCATTCCCGATTGATATTTATCAGGGGGGTGCAGGCACTTCAATTAATATGAATACCAATGAAGTGATTGCTAATATTGCACTTGAATCATTAGGCCATCAAAAAGGTCAATACGATGTGATTCATCCAAATGATCATGTTAACAAGTCACAATCAACCAATGATGTCTATCCAACAGCGATTCGCCTATCAACTTACTGTTCTTTGGATGCTTTATTCACGCAAATGGATAAGTTGATTACTTCATTTGAAAATAAAGCGATTGAATTCCGCTATGTGTTAAAGATGGGCCGTACTCAGTTGCAAGATGCGGTGCCGATGACGCTCGGGCAAGAATTTCATGCTTTTGCGACCTTATTAAAAGAAGATGTGCGTTTGATTAAGCGTACCCGAGAAATGTTACTTGAAGTGAATTTAGGTGCGACTGCGATTGGCACAGGTGTTAATACACCAAAAGGTTATGCCATCAAAGCTGTATCCTGTTTAAAAGAGATTACAGGTTTGAATCTGGTCGGTGCAGAAGATTATGTTGAAGCAACCAGTGACTGTGGTGTATTCATTATTTTATCGAGTGCTTTGAAGCGTCTAGCATGTAAGCTTTCAAAGATCAGTAATGATTTACGTTTACTTAGCTCTGGACCACGGACAGGTTTAGGCGAAATTCAATTGCCTGAGCTGCAAGCTGGTTCTTCGATTATGCCTGCAAAAGTAAATCCTGTGATTCCTGAAGTGGTGAATCAGATTGCATTTAAAGTGATTGGTAACGATTTAACCATTACTTTTGCGGCAGAAGCAGGGCAATTACAGCTTAATGTGATGGAACCTGTGATTGCAATTTCATTGAATGAATCAATTGAACTGCTTACACATGCAATTCAAAGCCTAGATGAAAAATGTGTACGTGGCATCAAAGCAAATGAACAAGCTTGCCATGATGCAGTGATGCGCAGTGTCGGGATTATTACCTTGCTTGATCCACTCTTGGGGCATGCATTGTGTGATGAAATCGGTAAACAATGTATTGCTGAACATAAAACTATTCAAGAGGTGGTTTTAGAGCGTGATCTACTGACTCAAGCGCAACTGGATGAAATTTTCTCTTTTGAAAACTTGGTTTCTGAAGTCGATGGTATTCACGTAGATGATGTCGCTTAAATCCTGAAAATTAAGCTGTGATTAAAGCCCAGTTCAAATTGAATTGGGCTTTTTTGATTGCACTGAGAAATAATGGATTGGTGCAATAATTTGATCGGGTCATCATAAGCTTTTATTCCTGTGATCAAGTCAACTGACGTATTACAGATCATTACAGAGTAGGTGGTTGTCTTGTCTCGGCGGCTCACCTATGGTCTAAGAGGTGTCTTAAGAACACCAATGCTTAACAACAATAAATAAGTTAAATGACAAAGGTAGAATAAGGATGATGCATCACTTTATTAGACGCAGTTTAATCTCGATGGGAATATTGGTACTACCGATTATACCTTCATTGGTTTTTGCACACGGCTATGTACTGAAACCAGAATCTCGAGCCTATGCCTGTAAGTTAAATAAGAATACTCAATGTGGCAGCATTGTATGGGAGCCGCAGAGTTTAGAAGCTCCGAAAGGTTTTCCGCAGTCTGGACCACCAGATGGTCAAATTGCCAATGCCAATTTGAGTCAATTTTCAGAATTGAATGCCCAATCACCGACACGATGGGTCAAGACAAATTTGCCCACAGGTGCAAATGACTTTACTTGGCAATTTACCGCACAACATGTGACTCAAGGCTGGCGTTATTTCATCACTAAACAAGGGTGGAATCCTTCAGCTCCATTGGCACGTGGCTCTTTTGATCTGAATCCTTTTTGTACGGTGGATGGTAAGTACCAAAAACCTGCCAGCGTGGAAACACATCGCTGTTATGTACCTGCTGACCGAAGTGGTTATCATGTCATTTTAGCGGTTTGGGATATCGGTGATACCAGTAATGCCTTTTATAATGTTATTGATGTAAATGTCGGTTCAGGTCGTCCAACAACACCCGTGGATCCGCAACCACCGAAACCAGTTCAAAGCTGGAACGATATTGGTGATATTAATCCGCTTGATGACCTATCGGTAAATGATCGTGTATCGACACGAGTTTTTGATACCAATGGCGAAAATCCAAATTTAAAAACAGAATTACGAATTAGCAGTACTGCCAATGGTAGCCGAAATGTTTGGCCACGTTTATTAGCGGAGGCGATTAATCGAGAACATAGTGCCTTGCGCGCAGGTATTAAAAATGCACAGGGGGAGATTGTACCTGTAAGTGGCAAAAATGATGTTTATAGCAGTTTAAATAGTGGTATTCAGCGTGTTGAAATCAAAATTGAGCGTGCCCCGATCAGTGGTGATGGTTCTTATGATTTTGTTTATCCGAAGAATATCAGTACATATAAAGCAGGGACCACGGTATTGGGCAGTGATGGACGCACATATCAGTGCAAGCCTTTTCCTTATAGTGGTTGGTGTAGCATTCAAGCACATCAATACGTACCCGGCACAGGCTCGAACTGGCAGGATGCTTGGCTTTTAGTGAAATAATCAATGTTCTAACAAATAAAAAACCGAGGGTCTAACTCGGTTTTTTAATAGATCAGTCTGATTTATAAAAATTATAAACCTGATTCGTATTCGCTATTTGAAAGCAATTTTTCAACATCAGCCATATTGTCTGGCTTGATTTTGTAAATCCATCCTTTGCCATACGGCTCATCATTAACAAAATCAGGATCATCTTCAAGGTCAGTATTCACTTCAACCACAGTTCCAGAAACAGGCGCATGAATATCAGAGGCTGTTTTAACTGACTCAACAATGCCTGCTTGTTCGGTTGCGGTGACATGGCTACCCACTTCAGGGGTTTCCACATAGACTAAATCACCCAACTCATCTTGTGCATGATCAGTAATCCCTGTAACAACGAGGTCGCCCTCAATTCTTACCCACTCATGCGTACGTGCATATTTCAATTCTGCTGGATGATTCATGACAACTCCTTAACAATCTGTCGTATCATTTTTATTTGGTTTATACATGCTTTTCAATAAAAACAAAAGCTTTCGTGAACTTATAAATAAGGGTCTTTACGCCAGTTACTTGGGCTACGACCACTCCAACGCTTAAAGGCTCGGCTGAAATTCGCGACATCGGAATAACCGAGTTCATCTGCAATTTGTTCCAAACTATAATCGGTTCGAGACAGCAAAGAGGTTGCATGTCGGTAACGCACTTCATCCACGAGTGTAGAGAAGGATGTACCTTCCGCAGCCAATTGGCGTTTCAAGGTACGATCTGACATATGCAAGCGTTCAGCCACACTTTCAATACTCAGATAGTGCTGTTCTGAATTGGTTAAAATATCACGTACCCGCATTGCTAAACGACGACGTTCGCCTAGCGCTGAAAGTTCAGTTTCGCATTGGTTAATTGCAATTTGACTGGCAATGGGATCTGCATTGACCATTTTCAAGCCGAGATATTTTTTATCGAAGCTTGAAATCAGATGGGGCTGATTAAAACGCACTGTACTGGTTAATCGATCTTTATATTTTTCAAAGCCAGCAGGTTCAGGAAAGTCCAGATCAACTTCACCGCTGAGGTCATCAATGCCTGTGAGGGCTTTGGCCATGGTCATAATACCAATGGTTAAGCCTAAAATGATTTCAGTACGCAATGGCTCAACTTCAATATCACATTGTAGTTGTAAAGTTGCTTTAGGCCCGAAAGTCGAGAAATAGAGCTGTAAAAAGGGAAGGCGTAACTGAATGAAACGGCTTGCCAGAGCAATCGCATCGGTAATGTCATGCGCCGTCATAATGGCATAACCGATAAAGCCATGAATGGAAATACGCATCTGCGTACCTAGATGAAAGCCCAGTGTGCTTTCACCGGTAAGGCGTAAAGAGTGTTTCACCAATTCATTCGCAATCGGTGTTGGAATTCGATAGTTCGGATCAGCCAGTTGTTCGCTGGTTAAGTGAAACGGTGCAAACAATGTTTCATCGCTATATCCCCAGCGAGAAACGACATCTAATAGCAATAAGCCATAGACGCCTGGTATTCCTTGATCTTGACGAGTTGAGGTTGTTTTCATGTGCTTTCCGTGGCGCTCATCAATTTTGCCAATATCTTTTAAACATTTAAGTCTTAAACATCTTTACATGAAAAAAAATAATCAATCATAAAAATTGTTGGACAAAAGAGTCACCGAATATTCAAGAATCAAGTTGGTTTTCTAAAGACCATAATTTTGGTTGTTGATATTAATAGCACATCACCATATTGGTTCAAAGCTTGTGTTACGTAGCTGACGATACCACGATCATTTTTGGTTTTAGATGGCACAATTGCAGTAATTTCAATCTCTACGTGAATTTTATCGCCAACACGGGTTGGGCGAGGCCAGCGTAAGCTTGATTCAGTACCTAACAGGCCACCTGCAACAGGAAAGCATTCCGTCCATAAGCGCATGGTCACTGCAGAAGTATGCCAACCACTTGCGGCTAATCCTTGAAATATAGGATGTTCTGCTGCTGCTTGCTCATCCAAATGAAAAGGTTGGGGATCGTATTGACCTGCAAATTGTTTCACTTCTTCAAGTGTCATTTCATATTCGCGGCTGCTAAAACGATCACCAATATTTAAGTCTTCTAAATACAACATTATTCTGTGTCCTGAGTCACTCGCTGTTCAACTAAAAAACCACCTGTTTGGCGTTTCCATAATTGTGCATACAAGCCATCATTAGCAATCAGTTCCTCATGTGTTCCTTGTTCAGCAATTCGACCTTGATCAAGGACAATAAGGCGATCCATTTGAGCAATAGTAGATAAACGGTGTGCAATTGCAATGACTGTTTTGCCAACCATCAAGTCATTTAAACTACTTTGAATGGCAGCTTCAACTTCCGAATCAAGCGCACTGGTTGCTTCATCAAGGATGAGAATCGGTGCATCTTTGAGGAAAACACGCGATATTGCAATACGTTGACGCTGTCCACCAGAGAGTTTCACACCACGTTCACCAACGTAGGCATCAAATCCAACACGACCTTTTTGATCTGTCAGTTGGGGAATGAATTCTTCTGCTCTGGCTTTTTTAACCGCAAGTTGCACTTCCGCTTCAGTCGCATTTGGGCGACCATATTTAATATTTTCAGCAACAGTGCGGTGTAATAAAGAGGTATCTTGCGTGACTAATGCAATATTGGCGCGTAAGCTGTCTTGGGTAACATCATGAATATTTTGACCATCAATCAGAATACGACCTTGGTTGATATCGTAGAAATGAAGTAGTAATTGAATCAGTGTCGATTTACCTGCACCAGAACGGCCCACAACGCCAATTTTTTCACCAGGTTTAATGGTTAAGTTAAAATGCTCGATGACATTTTTTTGGTTATAAGCAAAGCTAACGTCCTCAAATCGGATTTCACCATGCTGAACTTTTAATTCAGTCGCATCTTTCTTATCCTGAATCTGGATCTGTTTACCTAGGGTGGTCATACCATCCTGAATGGTACCGACATTCTCAAATAGCATGGTGACATGCCACATTAAAAACTCAGCCATACTGTCTAGCTTCAGTACCATCGCCGTGGTTGCTGCAATCACTCCAATGGCAGCTTGCCCTTGTGTCCATAACCAAACTGATGTGCCAATGACACCAATATATAGAAATGCACTGAGTAGACGAATGCTGATTTCGTATTTGACCCCTAAACGCATTTGCTTATAAACCGTAACCATAAACTCTTGCATGGATTCTTTGGCATATTGGCTTTCACGGCCTGCATGCGCAAAAAGTTTTACAGTTTGGATGTTGGTATAAGCATCCGTTATACGGCCTGTCATGACAGCACGTGAATCCGCTTGTTTTTTGGAAATTTTACCTAAACGGGGGATAAAATAGCTGGCAATCACAATGAAAAAAACCAGCCACAACATTAAAGGAATAATAAGTACAGGAGAAATGGAGCCTAAGACCACACTAATCGTAATGAAGTAGATCAGTACATAAACCAGCATGTCACCTAGAATCATCCAGAATTCGCGCACAGCCAAAGCAGTTTGCATCACTTTGGCAGAAAGACGCCCTGCGAAGTCAGTATGGAAGAAGTCTAGACTCTGTTGTAATAACAAGTTATGGAAGCGCCAACGCATACGCATTGGGAAATTACTAAACAAAACTTGATGTTTCACTACAGATTGCAGGCTGACAAAGAAGATATTGGCAAAAAGGATGCTAATCAGGATGGTGAGGTTTTGTTGGTTATTTTCTAAGAATGTACTTGGGTGACTTTGTGTCAGCCAATCGACCAATTTGCCTATATAAGAGAAAAATAGTGCTTCGAAGCTTGCTGCGGCTGCAGTACATGCAATCAGAATAAAGAGATAAGGGCGGATGCCTTTGGTTGATTGCCAAACGAAAGCAAAAAAAGTGGTTGGTAATGGTTTGTTTAAGTCTTTCGTTGGATAGGGATCAACTAATTTTTCAAACCATTGCAGCATGCCGCATTTCCTCTAATTATACAGTACGATTCAGCTCACCCCTGTAGGATAGCAGAAAAGCTGCCAGAAGATGGTAAAAGAAAATAAATGATGAGAAAGGAAACAGACAATAGATCAAGCTTCTATTTTAAGTGAAGAAAAACTATTAGATGAATAGATGATAGAAATAGTAAGGATGTAATTTATAAAGATAGTGAGGTTGTTTTAATCATCAAGCTCAAGAATTACACCCTTGATAATATACTACTTTTTTATGAATTAAATGGCTTCACTAATAGGTAGAGGCAGAAACGAATAGCCAAAATAATAAAATAAATGAATTAGAAAATGAAGATCAGCAGCCACAGAGTTCGGTGGTGAATTCAATTAATGTTAATCCAGTAGATTTAGTTGAAATTTTTGTTGAGATTGGAAGAGATGCATTAGATGTGGCTTCATCAATTATAGAGAATATTGATGTGACTTTTTGATTAGAAAGTTTGTCTTATAACTAAGTGTAGTTATTTAAAATAGGGAGATATTAAATAAGGTTTTATTTAGTTATTCTTCATGCTTTGTTTTATGTTTTTAAACGTATTGGTGTTTGATTTTAAGGCGGTTTTTTGTCCAATATGATGTTATAATAAGTGAAAATTAATATATATAGAAACGGTGATGAAAATAATATCTATAGTTATACTTATGTTTTTATTCGGTATATGTCGTACAGCAGATGCTAAAAACTTTAAAGATGATTACGTTAATTTATCTGATGTTTATTTCAAATCTATAGATGATCAAATTCAATTTGAATACGGCTTAAGAGGAAAAGTAAAGTCGAAAAATGAGCAGTTAGAGGCAAAGCAAAAAGAATGCTTGGTTGAGAAGAGTAAAGTAAATCTACACAAGCTCATTATGGAACATTATTTAGAGTATCAGGGCTATATGCAGGATGCTGCTGAAAGTGTGATGGCCAAAGATGAATTTAATTTTACTCAAAATGAAGCACAAAAAAATTATGCAGTACTTAAAAATGAGTTAAAACAAACTAAATTTCCTTGTTAAGTAACTGTTAGTTATTGTTTCTACCTGCTGTATGTTTAAGCTCAAGTCTTGAAGAAAAACACCCTTAACGAATTAAGGGTGTGAAATTGAAAAGTATGATACTGATGAAGGATATTGCAAAAAAATTAACTTGCTACAGGCGTCTTGCCTGAGTTTTGAGTCATTTGTTCGAAATATTGTACTGCTGGTGAGCGGGCCATATATGCCAATGCCTGTTCAGTATCGCCTTCATGGACTGGGTTAAATTTTGGAGATGTCCAACGTAAAGTTGCTTTCCATAAATATTTAATGGTTGGCAGATTATCTGTTTGTGTTGCAGTTTTTTCAAATTCACGGATAAATCTAAAGAATCCGCGACGCATTAATTTTTGGATATCTTGATGCTCTAGATCTTGTTGTCCAAGGCTACGCGCAAAATCTGCAAGGAAGAAAATAAACAGAGGGAATACACCCATCATGATCACTTGTCGAGAGACATAGAAACCAAATTTGTTGGTGAGTAAATGCTCAAAAAGGTCATAGGCAACGCAACGATGCTCAACTTCTTCGGCAAGATGCCAGCGAAATAAGTCAGTCATAGCTGGATCTGCTGTATCCCAAGACTTGCTATCGAGTGTCCATTGTCCAATGGTTCCAGTAAAGTGCTCGATTGCAGCAATAACACCAACTCGGAACAACAACCAGTATTCCTCCAACTTTTCACTCTTGAGGAACGGTATCCCTAAAGGTTTGTCACCGAGAAGAATATTAAAAATAAAGTGAGCACGATTTAATGGATCTTGAATGTCATAACCATTTTCTCTCAAGAAATCTTGTGCTTTTTCGTGGGCACGGGCATGAGCAGCTTCTTGACGAACAAATCCGATAACTTCTTGTTTTAGGTTTTCATCAGTTACATAAGGGAGTGCTTTATTAAAAACTCGACAAAACCAAAATTCACCTGCAGGTAGCAACATATTGATACCATTGGCAATGTGAGAGCATAGCGGGTCATTTGGCATCCAACAAACAGAAGATTCCGAAAAATCAAAATATACTTTTCTTGCTTTTAGTTGATGATTTTCTGTGATCATACCTGTCACCCAATATAAAATTACGAATCAATTTGAATCAGTAATTTTTAGCATTGAGTAAAATTGTTCACCATGTGCTTATAGGACAAAAATACCTGATCTAGAGATTCTAAAGATAAAATAGCAAGAACTTCTCACTTTGAAGCTTGAAATGCCATACATAAAAAAACCATATCTATTGAAGATATGGCTTTAATAAAATCAATCAAGCAGTCAATCTATGACTTAGCAATTAACCAAAGATTTGTAAGATACTTTGAATAACAACAACGTTTACCAGATCAATAAAGAATGCACCGACAAGAGGAACAATCAGGAATGCTTTATGTGAAGGACCATACATGTTGGTAATGGCTTGCATATTTGCAATCGCATTTGGAGTTGCTCCCATACCAAAACCACACAGACCAGAAGCCAGTACTGCTGAATCGTAGTTTTTCCCCATCACACGGAAGGAGATATAAACAGCAAAGACCCACATTGCAATAGACTGAGCAATTAACAAAATGATCATTGGAATTGCAAGGTCTGCGAGTTGCCAGAGTTTTAATGATACCAGTGCCATGGCGAGGAAAAGCGCGAGGGCAGTGTTACCAAATACATCAATTGAACGATCAAAGATTTCTTGTTTTAAGCCTGTTTCTAACACATTACGTAACAGAATACCGCCGCCCAATGCCCAGACAAAGGTAGGCAATTCAATTGCAGTACCAATCGTCAGGTTCTTCATTGTTTCTGCAAACGCTAGCGCAAATGCAAACATACCTAAGGTGACAATTGCGTTGTCTGCAGTGATCAAACGAACTTTCTGTGGTGCTTCAAATGTGTATTCGCTATCAGTAAGCGGGGCATCTTTATTTTCTTCGCGTATTTCAGCGTTTAAAGGTGACGCCAGATTATGCTTACGAATAAGATAACGCGCTAATGGACCACCCATTAAACCGCCAACCACCATACCAAAAGTTGCACTCGCAATACCCATTGGTAATGCGCCTTCAACTGCGTATTTGGTTTCAAAAATTGGACCCCAAGCACCCGCAGTACCTAAGCCACCGACTAAGGCAATTGAACCTGCAACAACACCCATCAATGGATCAAGGCCTACGGCAGAGGCAATTGCCATACCAACGCCATTTTGAATGATGACAAAGAAGGAAATTGCAATTAAGAAGATGATTAATGGTTTGCCACCTTCTTTGAGTTTGGCGAAATTAGCACTTAAACCAATGGATGCGAAAAACATCAGCATAAAAGTGTCTTGCATTGGCTTATTTACAGAAATTGTATAACCCGCAAATTGATGGATTAAGTAAAAAATAATTGCGCCGACTAAACCGCCTGCAACAGGCTCTGGGATATTGTATTTTGTTAAAAACGGGATGTGCTTGTTTAAAATGCGTCCTACGTAGAGGACCAACACCGCTAGCATGAGCGTATATGTTGGATTAAGAATGAAATCCATAGATATCCTTAAAGTATGAACCGTTAAGAGCATAAAAGGCTCTCTGAGGGCGCTAGATTAAATTAAAAAAAACAGCTTTAAAATATGTGATGTGGTTAACAATTAAACATTGCTGCATCTAAATAGTTGTTGCAAAATATTTAAGTAAACAAAGAGTAAAATTACAGTAAATTTAAGCATTTAATTTAATGATTGTTTATTTGAGAAGGCATGTTGCTGCCATGGATTTCACATGAAATTGAGAAAAATTATTTTTTTGTCTGAATGGGATCTAAAAGGGTACTTTTTATACGCTTGCTGCAGCAAAATTTAGAATTTCAATCATGAATACGCTAGAGAAATGCAATATCAAGACGCTCTTATCGCGCAGGAACCATAAAGTTGCTGAATTCATAAGAAGTTACATTTCGTAGCTTAAATCCCGCAAAGCGCTCTACAATAAAAACAGAAAACGAATCGTTTATTTTGAAAAAGTGAATATATTTATTTGCTTAATTTTTTATTGGTTGTCTAGGTTACTTAAATGAATAAAAAGCATATTATTTTATCTTTACTTATCGGTTTAGTTATTGGTGGTTTAATCGGTTCATTCGGTTATTCAAAGACTACAGCACGTTATGATGCAATGACTACAGCTTGTGTCATGATGAATCAAGCGGTTGAAAATGAATTATTAACGCCACAACAGGTTAAACAGTTAGGCACACTGACTGGACAAAGTCTTAAGAAAGACTATCAATCGGTTGCTTCCAAATTTCAGTTTTCTGAAAAACAGCTGGCAAATGCTTCTGCAGGTTCAAATTGCAGCCAGTTTATCGTTGGGGTAAACGAAGCGAAATAATTTTAGTTCAAAAAAGCCCACTTCATGTTGGGCTTTTTTGAATTTTAGAAATATATGTTGGTTTTATAGTGCAATAGAAAAAGAAAATGCCCTAATTTACTGAGTAGGCGTATACTGTTTATACGTATTAGAATCATAAGGATCCAAAAATGCTTGTTAAATTTGCAGTTCGATTCATGGGTGTTCTATTTGCGGTATTGGCTCTGGTCGCTCTTGTGATTCATTTCTTCTTTTCTAGTAAGTTGACTACGGATTTATGGATTATCATGGTTCCGATTATTCTTGGTGTTCCAATGCTCACTTCCGTCATTGTTGCTAAAGATGATGAATTAAGTATCCAATAGAATTTATGTTTAATTGTACAAAAGCTTATCAAATGATGGGCTTTTTATTTTTATGTGGTATAAAAATAATTCCAATAATAAAGGAGCATAAAGTGTTTTTTTCTGAAATTGTTCAAACTTTAGATCGAGAATATGAGCTATTCATAAACTCTCAAAGCTATCAATCCTATAAAAACAGTGACATACAAATCAAAGCATTATTTTTGAGAAATGCGCTAAAAGCAATTAAATATCCGCATACTGGTTTAATCCCTTTAGGTGGTGGAGTGTATAAGCTACTGAATTTTGATCATTTTGAATTGGATATTAACTTATTCAATACACCCCAATTTCGTAATAAAACAGCTTTTATTGACTGGGTTTCTAGACGCTTAGATAAAGAGATCTGCCCATAACAAAAAACAGATGAACTAAATGTTTAGAAGTAATTTGATTTAGGTTCGAGTAGTGGCACTTGAAAATTAAAACGCTCATTTTCATCATTGATTTTGAGCGTTTATTCATTCTAGTTGCTTAGAAATGTGTTCTTGATGCTTAGTTGCTTGCGCTTATGCTATTTTTTTCATATGTTCCAAGCAGTCAATTGCGGTCCTACTTGTTACACTGAGTTCTCTAGCTAAAGTTTGGGCTTGATCCCAACCAAATATCTCTAATTTGACCAATAATAGCAGCGTCATTTCAAGATGATTTTTGCTCTTAATGATTTCATCAGAATTGTCAAGATCAATTAACATATCAATTTCAGTTTTGATATAGTCGATTGCTGCATCTTTTTGCCGTTTTTGATACATTTTTTTTCTCCTATAAAAGGTATCTCAATAATTAATAGAATACGGAAATAGCTTAATGATTTATTAAATTAAAATTAATTGAATATTAAATAAATAAAATGCTATAGGTATTCATTAATGTATTTCTCACTGCTTGCAGCGCGTCACTTTTATTTATAAGTTTGAGCTGAGAATAACTCTAAAATTGGCAATACTGAATCTTGCATCATTATTTTGTCAACTTTCAGGTTTAAATTTCACAAATAAATGAAAAATACTCTAATTTTATAATGCAATTTGTAAGCTTTAGTCAACTGACGGTTACATTTCGATTGGCCTTTTTTGTGTGTTTTGTGACAAGCATTAATAATTATTTATTTAATTCTGTTTTTAAGTTTTTATTTAATTTAATCAATAACTAAGTTTTAATAATAAATTATTTTTTGTATACTTTGAAATTGTAAAAGCCGACCCTAAATTGACAATTATGACGTTTTTTTGCAGTAATAAAATAGTGGGGTAGCAAAAATGAACGCAATGGAAGAATATTTGTCATTTTTTTCCTATATAGGTTATATGAAAAAAATATGTTTTTTATTAATGAATTAGCATGTGGCTTAATACAACATAAAAAAATTGAACTGTAAAGTTAACGAAGATAATAAATCTCTTGGAGATATTATTCAGTGTGTCTATGAGACAACAATACGGTGAGTTTAGGGCTGAACATGGTTTTGTGTTAAAATTACACAAGGATATAAGGGCGACCAGATGTCGGTTTCTTGTTTTTATTGATAGTCTTTAAAAAAAAATGATTTTTAAAAAATTGAAAATAAATTATTCTCTAAGCTCTTAAATTCAAATAAAAATAGGCATTAGGATGAAAAAAATATTTGTCGGGGTGATGGGAGTAGCAGTATCTCTCATGGGCGTAAATGGGTGGGCAGATACACCTTTACAAGTCAATTATGGGACACCTCAAGAGCTTGGACAGCGTACAGTCCAACCCATAGATCAGAATTATCGTAGTGAGACGAGCAGCGGAATTCAGACTTCTGTATTTGCAGAATATTATGGCTCTAGATTGCAGTCGGATGCGATTGATGGTCATGAGAAATTAAATGGCTTTGGTACAGGCGTTACATTTACAGCCTTGGATACCTTAAGTACAACATTTGGATTGAATTACCAAAAAAGTTCAGATTGGCACAGCACTGAAATCAATGTTAAAGGTGGCTATAAATTTTATAATCAAAATAATACTTATGCGAATGCAAGTATTGGTATTGGTTATGCATGGCTTGATGCAGATGACTATGATACTAAACTGCGTTATGTAACTTTGCCGATTGATTTTGAATTAGGTCACTATATTCAAAAGGATATTGCAGGCTATGTGGGACTTGGATATAAATGGCTGTACATCGAAAACTTTGACGATGCATGTACAGGTTATTTTTGTGAGAGCACCGCGTCTGATGTGTTAGATCTAGATGGAATCACTTATAAAGTGGGCATTCGTTACAATTTCTAAGAATCCGTTTTTGCAATAAAAGAGCTCGTCACAAGATGAGCTTTTTTATTGATCTGATTCAGTTTAGCTTTACATAAAGTCGAAATAAATGCGTACTTTTTGATCAATCCTTACTCATGCAAACAGTCAAAAAATCACGATCGCTTAAGATAAAGATTCAGTGATTAATGAGAGCATTTAAAAAAATGACAAATACTTTTGAATATAAACAAAAAAATTTAAAAACAACTCCCGGAATTAGCATCCAAACCTCAATGATTAATCGTTTTAGTCCAAAGTACTGGCGCATTGATGGTCCACAGACCATGTCGTTTGCAATTACCAATTATGGGAATGGCTTTGAAGCATCATTTCGCTCACGTACCACAACCGATCTTGCAGGGATTATTTGGGATTCATATGATGCGAAAGATCATAAGTTTTTGGCTTATGAAACTAAATATGATTACAGCGGTGTGATTTGGGATTTTGATATTGAACTCTCGGCATCTATGCCAATGTTAAATAATCCAACATTAACACCGACACTTACTGTGCAATACAAAGCCAATGGTGAGGACAAGGTTGCTTACATTGTCTTGTTTAACTATGCAAATCAGCCAGCATCTCGCTCGGCACATATTCATATCAATTGGAATACAGTCAAAGCGGGGTTTTCAGCAACAGAGTCTTTTCCTGTCACCAACATTCAGCGAATTTCGTTTTCAGGTTTTACGAGCAGTTATAATGGGCATTCTACCCAGCCTTTAGCCCAAGTCGAAGATGGCTATATTCGTTTAACGAATTCGGTAACCACAGGGCCAAATGCCAAACTTACGCTCAAGCGCGTTTCTGTTCCACAACATGACTACGGCATCTGTACCAGCTACGATGACCATTATGATCTGAATCCACAGCGCTTGGTCGATAATATGCAGGCTTTGGGTTATCACGGTTTGATCAATCATTATTGTGGTATGTCAAAGTATCCTGAAATGTCTTGGAACAGTAGTATTAATAAATGGCAAATTCCAGATACGTTGGTGACCAATCAATCTGTTGTAAATCCATGTACACGTAAATGGCATGAGCGTTTTGCTCAAGCATTGCAAAATGCTGGGATGCAGCCTGTATTTGGTGTCAGTTTTGAAATGTACTCATTGGGCGCAAATGAATTCTGGGCACAGCGCGATTGGAATAGTAATTTAGGCCGTACGGGGTATGAACCGCCAAGTTATTTCTTTAGCCCGTGTGATCAAAATGCACTTGCTTATCTACATAAAGCGTTTATTGAGTTTGCTGATACGATGGCTGTAGGCGGCTGCCCTGTAAATATGCAAATTGGTGAACCTTGGTGGTGGTATAATCAGGGTACAGATTTACCATGTGTCTATGATTATCCAACTAAACTGGCATTTAACGCAGACACGGGATTGTATGCACCAGACTTGGGCACGATTTATGATGCAGTAAATAAAACAGGCACACCATATGATGAGTTTAAGGCTTGGTTACGCAATAAACTAGGACAGACATGTCGAGATATTCGTATAGTGATTAAAACCAAGTATCCAACAGCAAAAGTGTGTCCACTGATTTTCTTTCCAACGATTCGCACACCGATTGAAACCTTGGCGACAGATATCAATTATCCAAGTGAGCACTATAGTTATCCGAATTTCGATTATATCATGACGGAAGCCTATGACTGGATTTTGGAAGCGCGTTTAGGCTTGGCTCATCAGGCGGTTTCAGAGATTCCTACACAAGATTTGAACTACCCAGCTGATAAAGTGGCTTATTTAGCAGGATTTGTTCCTGATTCCTCAATTGCTCACCTCTATGGATTTGATAAGACTAAGCCTTATCGAACACCAATTTGGCAGCGTGTATTTGGAGATATGAAGAATAATAATCCTTTAGGACTGATGAAGCAGTTTATCTGGGCCTATCCGCAAGTGATGCAGGATTCTGTGACGATTGATACTGTACAGGCACCGAATGGATTCTTTGTCGAAAATACACTGTATACGCCAATTAGCGATGATACGCCGTATCCACCTGAGATTTATTTATAATTAATACTTAGACTGGAAGTGGTTTTTTAAATTAAAAGCCACTTCTATTTTCATCATTTACCTAATTTTTTAATAGAATGATTTGAATCACGAAGTGAGTACTGGCGGAACATCCATAGAATTTTTTTTTGATCATACACTGTTAAATTTTTCTTACCCAACTGGTACAAAAGATATCTGCGGTGTCGTACTTTAATGATAAATTAGAACAAATGACCCGCAATGGCGGATTTCTATGAATTTATCGTATGCAGCATTGTTATGAAAATCAGAATTCTATCTCTAGGCTTAATCTCCATCTTATTTGTTGGTTGTAACAAGCAGCCTGAAGTTAAAAGTGAGAAGGCGCAAGAAAGTTTTGAAGTCGTGGACAATAAAATCTCCGAATACATGGACATCTTGGATAATCCAGATACACCAAAACAAGAGCAGACACGTGTACTTTGCAAAGATTATCCTAATCTATATGAATCAAAGTATATTCCTGCTTTACTAAAACTTGCACCTAAGGACTATAGCAAAGAGAAGTTGATGTCTGATTTAAAAGTATCGACTGATTATTATGCTGAAAAACTGGATATCAATTGTCAATAGACTGGCTTAGAGAGGAGATTTTCCTCTCTTATTTTTACCCATCAGGAATTTTCGCATATTTAGAGTCAGTATTTACGCTCATTTAATTATTTCAAATAAGAATTAATCTCATCTTGTGCTAAGATCAGCCGTTTATAAATGCATTGATCTAAAATAATATCATGATGAAGAAAATTGTTTCGATTACATCAATTTTGATGTGCAGTACATATATTTATGCGCTTGAGTCTGACTTTCAGCAGTCGATTTATATTGAAGCTACAGATACGCTTTATAGCCCAAATCAAAGTTCCTTTTCGGCTTCTAATATCCAAATTAAACAAGGTACGATTGATATCCAAGCGGCTAAAGCCATAGGAACTTTGAAAAATGGCCAGCCTTATCAACTTGCGCTTATGGGAAGCCCTGTCAGATTTCAGCAAAAAGTGAGTGAAGAAAAGGGAATGGTTTATGGTAAGGCCAACCACGTTGAGTACAGCACTTCAGCAACTGAAATTGTATTAAAAGGTAATGCATCCATTATCATGGATGGCTCCAGTATTTCAGGTGAAACGCTAAGATATAATTTAACCATAGGTGATGTTGAGGCTCGTGGTAGCTCGAATAAACGCGTTCAGATGGTTATTCCACCACAGAAAAATGTGCAAATGAAGCCGCTGATCAGAAGTCAGTAGGCGAGTCAAAGTACTTCCATTTGCTTATTTAGCTCATAAAATTGTTATTCTTGTATTTGCGCGCCAAAATCTGTCGTTTAGTTGACTTTATGGACTTGAAAAACTGGAAATAGAACATATTATAATTTTTTTCTTATTCTGATATTACAGGCGGAATACGGTGAACGAAGAAGTTTTGTTACCTGCATCACGAGCGACTGCAATTTCTAATGCAAATGTTAAAAAGTTAACAGTAGATAAAATTCTCTCAAAAATTTCCAGTACGATTAAATTAAGAGCCAGTGACGGTGATCGAGATGCCTTACAACAATTTTCAAAACATGAAGTCAGTAGCGAAGATGCGGATATTGTTGTAACTGAATTAAAGGAAGCAGGTTATAGAGTTTTCTTAAATCCTAATTTTACCAATACCAATATTCAGTTTCAGCTAGAGTGGGACTGATTCCTAAAGACCGTAAAAAGCTCCAAATTTGATTGGGGCTTTTTTATGCGCCATTTTCTTTTCTAGAAGTAAAACTTATCCCTAAATGTTTAATAAATTTGTTTATAATGTTGAAAAATCAATTTAGAGCGATGGATGAGTTTAAAAGGATTGCTCTTTGTCATGTTAGGGATGGCATTGGCTTTTGCCAGTTACTTCTACTGGGATTATAAAAAAACGGGTGGTTATCAGAAGAATAGTGATGGCTATTATGGTTATTTTTTTCCGAGAGACAATGGATTAAACAATCCAGCAGATTGTGAATTAGCAAATACAGAAAACCCAAAAGAGCCACCAGTATCAGCGGAGTGGATGCAAGGGTGTAAGAAGTACTTTGAGATCAATCAATAAAAAAGCACCTGACGGTGCTTTTTTATTGAGCTAGATTAGGCTTTATCGGTTTGTTCAGTAGAGAGTAACTGAAAATCGTGACCTGATGGTGCTTGATAAATTCTCAAGCCAAATTCAGGAATAATTGCAATCAAGTGATCAAAAATATCAGACTGAATTGCTTCATACGAAGCCCATGCAATGGTATTGGTAAATGCATAGATTTCTAATGGTAAGCCTTCACTGGTTGGTTGCATTTGACGTACCAAAATAGTTTGGTTTTGGGCAATCCCTTGATGCTGACGTAAGTAAAATTCAACATAAGCACGGAACGTCCCAAGATTGGTTAAACGACGTTGATTATACTGAGACTGATTACTCAAGTGATTGTTGAACTCTTCAATTTCAGATTTCTTAGCATCGAGGTACTGATCAAGTAACAAGAAGTCTTTGAGCTTTTGTTGTTCGGCATCAGACATGAAGTGAACACTGCTTTGATCTAGGAACAGTGAACGTTTAATGCGACGGCAGCCAGACTCACTCATCCCACGCCAGTTTCTAAAGGTGTCAGTCACCAGTTTGTTTGTTGGAATGGTTGTAAACGTCTTATCAAAGTTCTGTACGGTCACCGTATGTAATGACATATCAATGACATCGCCGTCTGCATTTAAAGATGGCATTTCAATCCAGTCACCAATACGAACCATGTCATAAGAAGCGATTTGAACACTGGCAACCAAAGAAAGAATGGTATTTTGGAACACCAACATCAATACCGCAGCCATTGCACCGAAGCCTGCAAGTAGGGTAAACACATCTTTTTTTAAGAAGGTTCCCAAAATCATGAGGCCACAAACAACGAATAAGATCAGTTTAACAAGTTGCAGATAGCCCTTAATCGGCTTATTTCTAGACTTGGGATTACGTTGATAAATTAAGTTAAAAATATTCAGCGCTTCACTGACAGTAAGTGCTAGGGTCAGGAAGATAAAAGCCTGCGCACCCATTTGTACAAAGCTGATGAATTTCTCTGGTAGATGTGGAATCGTGGTAATGCCATTCATGATGACAATCGCAGGGACGATATTGGCAAAACGCTGAGTCACACTATGTTGTGCGAAAATTGATTGATTTGGAGATTTAAATTTTGTAACTAAATGGCGAATACCACGGACGATAATTCTTTTCGCAATAAAGTTGGCAAGTGCCGCAAACAAAATCAAAATGATGAATGCAATCGCTGTTTCTAGCCATGGGTAATGGCTTAACTCACTACGCAAATACTTTAAATAATCCAAACCCAAAACACCTTATAAATTCTTTGAGCGGGAATTGTAAGGTGTAATGGTGTTTTATATTAACTTGATCACAGTTTATATACGATTTGTAAAGGCGTCTTTACATAACTGTTGGATGATTTACCACATTAGATCATCAGGAATCACATATGCTGCATATGGATCTTCCTCATCGGTAGTTTGATCATTTTTCTCGGTATTGTTATTTATCAAGATAAAACCTTGCATTTTTTGATCAATTTTTTCCGCAAGCGCTTTAGGTAAATAAGCGTAACTGTCTTGATCTTTGGCAATCACAAGTGAACCTGAAACAAGGGCATTATACACTTGCTGTGAAAGATAGACTTTTTTGATCTTGCCCTCATCAATAAATTGATAAGTTACGTCACCTTCAATTTCTTTTACTTTATGATGTTTAATCATCTGGATGATCGAAGCTTTTAGGGCTTTCTCTTCCAGTACAGCTTGCTTTTCTTGATTCAATGCTTGGTCTTTGGCTAGTTTTTCTTGTTTGGCACGGTCGATTTCAGCTTTCAATGCCGCATCATCATTTTGTCCAGTACGTTGGCCATGTTGTGCTTGCTTCGTTAATTTTTTTGCTTTCTTATTATCAACCAAGCCCGCTTTTAACAATTGAGCTTGCAATGCATTTTTAACCATAATTCAATCCAAATTTGAGTTTGATGAAGAACGAAAATAGAAAATCCAGTAGGCGACACTCATTGCTAAGCTTAATGCTGCTGGAATGAGAAAGGTCTGTAAGTTTAAATAAGGATAAAGCAGACTCGCAATAAGTCCACCACATAAAAAACCGATAAAGATGAGAAGATGCAGAAAAATACGGCGTTTTTCTACTTTTAAGCCACGTGCTTTATAACCTAATGCTAAACCGATATCGGTCAGGACGCCAGATAAGTGCGTTGTGCGGATAATTGCACCTTTGTAGTGGCTCACCATGGCATTCTGTACGCCCATGGCAACACAGGCCCATAACAGGCCGTAGCGCGGGAAATAAGGCAGTAAGAGCCAAGTGAGAACCAGAAAGATCGCGACTAAACTAAGCGGCAAGCCATAACGTCGACCAAATGCAACGCTGCCATTGCCAAGGATTAAGCCACTATAAAAAGAGCCAATCACAAAGCAAAGGATAACCAGACTGAGGTAGATAAAATGCTCAGGCTGCCAGTCAAGCAAACTCATTGCTAACATACTGACATTGCCTGTCATGTGTGAAACGGACTGATGTAGGACTGTAAATAAGCCCAAAACGTTTACCATTCCTGCATTCAGTGCAAGGAAGAAAGCACCGAGTTGAATCCAGTTAGGTAAACGTTGAAGTGGCATAGCAACCTATGATCTTGGATGGTCTCTAAAATCAACAGCAGCGGTAAATAATACATCTGTCGATGAATTCAATGCTGTTTCCGTTGAATCTTGCAATACACTGATAATCATACCAATCGCAACAATTTGCATGGCAATTTCAGATGATATACCAAACAAACTACAAGCAACAGGGATTAACAATAAAGACCCACCTGCAACGCCTGAAGCGCCACATGCAGAAACCGTTGCAACCACCGATAAAATAATCATGGTACTCAAGTCGACAGGAATATCGAGTGTATGCACAGCAGCAAGGGTAAGTACCGTAATCGTGACTGCTGCACCTGCCATATTGATAGTCGCACCCAATGGAATTGATACGCTTGCAGTTGCTTCATTGACACCTAAACGCTGAGCCAAATCTAGGTTTACTGGAATATTGGCAGCTGAACTACGGGTAAAGAAAGCGGTGATACCACTTTCTTTTAAACAGGTAAAGACTAAAGGATATGGGTTAGCCTTCATGGTAATCGCAACCAAAATTGGATTAATCACCAGTGCAACAAACAGCATTGTGCCGATTAGAACCGCTAATAGGTGGGCATAACTGGTCAGTGTTGCTAGACCTTCGCTTGCAAATGTCACTGCAACTAAACCAAAAATACCAATCGGAGCAAAACCAATCACGGTATGAATGATTTTATTGACTGCTCCAGCCACATCAGTCAAAACTTGCTTGGTCGTGTCAGAGCTATGACGTAAAGCCAGACCTAAACCAATTGCCCAAGCCAAGATACCAATAAAGTTGGCTTCACCAATTGCTTGAACAGGGTTTGCAATAAAACTTAAAAGTAAATTCTTTAGAATCTCTGCAAGGCTACCTGGTGCTTGAAGGCCTGTTTCTGCCGGTAAATGTAAAAACAGTTGGCTTGGAAACAAAACACTTGCAGTTACTGCACTGAATGCGGCAAGTAACATCCCGACTACATATAAAACCAGTACAGGTTTGATATTTGAATTCTGACCAATCTGGAAATTTGCAATTGAAGATAGAACTAAAACAAAAACTAAAATCGGTGCAACAGACTTTAATGCTTTAATGAATAATTCACCCAATAAACTTAAGTAGGGTGTAAAGTTAGGAAAGAGCAAAGCGACGCCAATCCCTAAAAAAATAGCGATAATAATTTTGCTAACTAAGCTCAAGCGAGACAGTACATTAAACATATAAAGGCCTTATAAACCTATGCACGGTTTAAGGTTAAACAAGCGCGGTATTCTATACCTAAGAACCGTGAATAATAAAATTTTTTTTGCAATTCAATTACTTTAAAAATACCGAAAAAATTAACACAATGTTTTTTAAAAATAATTATGAAAACATGATACATCCTTTTGTATAAAAAAAATCCAATAAAAGCTGCTCATTCTACAAGCATTTCAGGCGAAAGTGTTTGTATTGCTTGATAATGTGATAAAAATATTTGGCCTGTAAGCTCATTTTTGAGCTGGGATTTACATAGTCGCTCCATAACAGGGCTCTTCACTTCGGATAAATGTAATTGGATAGTCAGCTGAGCTAATTCTCGATTTAGGTCTTCTAACATTTCTAATGCACTGAGATCGATATTGCTAATGCTTGAGCAGTTGATCACAACATGTCGCAACAGCGAATTCTGGCTAACTTCTGTAATCACATAACCTTTCAGAACATGGGCATTTAAAAAGTTAAGGTTTTCATCAACACGGAAAGAAACCACAGTTGGAGTTGTAATGACATTGTAATTTGAGATGTTTCTAAAGTGTTGAGTTCCTTCAATTAAACCAATAACAGCAATATGAGGGCGGCTAATACGCCAAAGCAGTAGAATAAAGGTCAGTACAATACCAATGATCAGTCCTGTTGAAATATCTATACAGGTTACACCAAAAAAGGTAACCCACATTGCCAGTCCGTCAGCTTTTGAATATTTCCATGTTTCAATAAATGGAGTCAGTGTTATCAACTTCCAGATAGAAACAAAAATTGTGGCAGCTAATACAGCGAGTGGTAGGTTTTGAAAGAAGCCTGTAAAGTAAAGGCTGACTGCAATCATCAATAAAGATGAAATAACACCAGACATCGGGGTTTTCGCTCCCGCATCAGCGTTGACAACCGTACGAGATAGGCTACCAGAGACTGCAAAACCGGAATTAAATCCCGCAGCAATATTGGCTAAGCCTAAAGCAATCAGTTCTTGGTTACTGTCTAAGTCATCGCGCTTTTGTAGTGCTGTGGCTTGCGCAATGGCCAGCGATTCTACAAAGCTAATCATTGCAATCATAAATGCGCTTGGGAGTAGTTGCAGAATCAGCTCAGTGTTCCATGTTGGGAAATGAAAATTGGGCAGGCCTGTTGGGATGACTCCAACTGTTTTGATTGCCTGATCATCGTTTCCAATAAAGGTGATGACCGCGATAGAGAGCAAAACCAGTAATAAAGGTAATATTTTGTTCAGAAAATTGGACCGAATCAGTTTTGGAAGCATAAACAGGAGTAAAACAGAAATTAGCCCAAAGCTTATGCCTGTCAAAGTCACTTGGTGCAAGTTTTGAGATAAGCTCAGTAAAAACTCAGGAATATTGCCTGCTTGTAACGGGATATCCAGTAAAAACTTAAATTGTCCTAAGGCGATCAGTAACGCGGATGCAATGATAAAGCTTTGAATAACAGGATGGCTAATAAGCTGAATAAGAAAACCGAAACGCAATAAACCTAAAAGCAGAGAAATGATCCCGACAAGTAGCGCTAATAAGTAAGCAGCTTCGATATAGGCAGTTGATCCAGCAGCAAATAGTGGGTCAAGTGCTGTAAATACCATCATCGAAATAATGGCGACAGGACCAATCGAAAGGGTGGTACTACTTCCTGTAAAGGCATAGATAATCATGGGTAGTATACTGGCGTATATCCCCATAATTGGCGGAAGCCCTGCCAACATTGCATAAGCCATACCTTGTGGTACCAACATAGCCAATACAATGCAGGCTGCAATCAGATCAGACTTTAGGCTGGAAAGCTGATAACGACTTAACCATTTTCGCGCAGGAAAAAGTTTAGATAGGTTTAGGTTTAGCAATTTCATGCGCAATAGTCTAAATCATAAATTTATATATATTATGCAGAAAAAATGCTAAAGAGGGTACGGTTGAATTTTTTTTGAGAATTATGCCTGAGGGCAGTAATGCTCATACAGCGTATTCAAAACCACTTGCAACTTTGGATCTAAAATTGAGTAAAAAATTTGTTTGCCATCGCGACGGGTAGAAACAACATTACTTTTTCTTAACATCATCAATTGCTGTGAAAGCGTAGGTTGGAAGATTTGGGTTAATTCTTCAATTTGTGAAACATTAAGTTCTTGTTTAGCCAAATGACACAAAATAATTAAACGATCAGTATTTGCCAGAGATTTCAGTACAGTCACAATTGTACCAGCTGACTCTCTCATGGCGTCGATCTCGAAATCCTTTTGCATGCATATACTCTCTAGGTTACAGCCGAGGCTAGTATAAAGTCACGCAATGAAAAAATTGTAGTAAAACTGAATAATTGCAATGGTTTTTAATGAAAATGTATATCAGTAAAAGTAATAAGAAGGTGTTATACTGTTGATTAATCGGTTGTTTGAGTGAAATTCGTGATTAAATTCACATTATCGTGGTTTTGAGAGATTTATATCCAGTTTGACGCCATTAAGATTCGATATCCTTTGCTTTATTCTTTAAAAATACTAAATAATAAAATTAAGTGGTTAATATAATTAACGAATATAAAAAACTAAAAAAAAGATTGTGCTTTACAAAAAAACATATATAATGAGAAACAAGACAGAACGATCTGTCTGCATAAGAAGGATCGGAAGTGCGAAAGTGCAACCGCCAGAGGGTAATAATATTTATTATTCTTTTTACACTCAGACGCAAGCGTGAGCCACAATAATAACTATAAATCACGCTTTATTTTTTTATGCAATGATACCTGATTTTTCAAACACTTTTAATAAAAAAATATCCCTTTATTTATAAAGGGATATTTTGTATTTATGCCAAAGCTTTTTCAAAACTGATTAAGTGCTCAACGCGTTTCCAGTATTCATCCATTTCAACTGAGTGCTTATTGACATGGGCTTGAATCGTCATACCATCTAAAATGCTGACAATCAATGTTGCAAGATGAGTCGGGTTACGAATATCCAAACTTTTCAATAAGTTTTCAATTAAAGCTGTTAACCAAATTTTATATTGGGTAGCAGGTTGCAACGTAGAAGGATAGATTTTAATCACTTCTTCTAACGCTTTCTGAAACATACAGCCATTAAAATCTTCGCTGTTAAACCAGGCTGCATACCATCCAAAGATTGCTTTAAGTTGGTCAAGATGATCCTCTGGATCACATTCTGCCAAAGTTGCATTTAAAGAAGTTTGGAGATTAATGTTACGTTGCACTAAGCATTCTTCAATTAACTTTTCCTTTGAAGGGAAGTATTTGTAGAAAGTCATTTTTGCAACGCCCGATTCACTAATGATTCGATCTACACCGATCGAGTTATAGCTATGCGAATTAAAAAGTCTTAATGCAGTGGTAATAATATCTTCTTTTTTTGACATACAACGCCTCTAGTTCGCCCATCGCCAAGAGCATCATGTTGCATTTCATCATGCAATTTTGGCAGGGATTTTACATGGTATTTTGAAAATATCATAGGAAAAAATAACATTATTCATTTAAATGATTCTTTTGTCCGTATTTTCAAGTACAGAGTTTGAAATGAATGTTTATATCTATAGAAAATAACTATTAATAAAATCTTAAAATACGATAAAAGATTAGAATAACTTAAATTTATTTGATCCGTGATTATTCATCTAATTGTTTTCAAAGGATAACTAGTTTTATGGGGTGTTTAGATTTAATTATGATGGTTATGTTGAGATTTATTCTTGTTTGTAGGTTTGTGTATATTTAAGCAACGCTTCTACTTTTAATGCTTACTCTGGAATCTATTTTGAATAAATACATAATATAAAAGCCAGTTAGTTATAGTTAAAATAAATAACTGACTTTCATCGTATAATTTTCTATTTTAAGATTTGTTTTGTTGCAATGGTAGTGTTGCAATGAGCTTTATAAAATTATGGTAAAGCATCGATTGTTGGCTTGGGGTATAGACAGAACGTTTGATGTTGCCTTTATCTGTTTCGATCGAAAGTTCGACATTTTTTGCTTTTTTCAGCTCGTACAGGAATGTACTCGGCAGAATGAAGCTATTCGATGAGCGTCTTGTAATCAGTCGATTGATGTCTTTTTGCTGCGTTGGACCAACGGGCTGATAAGTAAAAGTCTTATCATCAATTAAGAAAGTAAGGCTTTTGATATCATAATAATCATAGCTACTGTTGAGTACGGTCTCGACTCTTAATTGCTCTTTGTGTTGTTTATCCCATTCAACAAAAACATTCGGGCAAAGTTCGTTGGCTTTGCAGTTCAAAGAGCCTGCGGTTGCGAGATTGTCTGTTGAGTTTGCAGAAGAGTCAGGTAAGGTCGCGCAGCCACTCATCACAATACAAAGGCTCAGTAAACTTAAAGTTTTTTTCATCTTTTTAACTCTCTAGGATGTACTCAATATTTCAGTGTTAATGATGTAGTTGTGGACCAAGAAATTCAAATGGTTTTGATATTTTAAATTGATTGGTTGCATCACCAGCAAAAGTATTCTGTTGATCTTTGCCAAGATCAAGTTTACGCGTTAAACCATCTTTAAAGTTAATTTTCTTTAAATCCACCCAAAATACATTGGGGGAGACTGCAGATTCAAAGAAATAAAGTTGTTGTTTGTGGTCTGCAACGGTTCGCCAGCGTGTCGATGAAATATTCGGTTCTTCTGCTGTATTGAGGCCATAAGGAACAGATGCATTACGAATCACACTAAAAACAGAAGCTAAGGCATCTTTAGGATTGTCATTTTTTGGAATCGCATTGATATAAAAAGAGGCACGTGCAAAGCGGTCAGCAGCACGATTGGTCCCTGGTAACATGACTGTACCACCAATTTGTTGCCAGTAAGTGTTGAGTGCCAGTTGTTGATCAAATATTGGTGAGTTGGTCATAACTTGATATTTTTTATTGTGGTGAATAACTTGCTTGCCCCCAATATATTCGATAATGGCACTATCACCGGTTTTGTCTGAAATAGATAAATGCAATGTCGCGAGGCGTTGTTCGCCTGGCACGCTGTCAGTAATCAGATCGAAGGGTTCTTTTTCTAAAGCACTGACAGCTTCTGCAACGCTTGCATAGTTATCAAGTACATATTGCGCCCAAGCCGAAATGCTGAGTTGCGGTTTTTTAGATTGTTTGGTGTCTGGATATTGAGATTCAACCAACCATAATACATTGGCAACCAATCCAGCTTCATTCATGCCGTCAGTCGTTGAAATATCATAACCTGTGGCAATCACACTGCCGTATTTAGCTTTCCATTTTAGAGATTTTGGCCCTGCATTGCTGTCTCTAAGTACACCACTGGGTAAAATCCAAAGATTAGTGCCTACATCAACCTTCCAGTCCATGGAGCGGGCGGTGATGATATGGTCATTGTTGCCTAAATAAACTGCTCGGGTGCAGGCATGGCTGGTTTGTAGAATGAATGAGGATGCGAGAAAGGAAAAACATAATATTTTTTTAAACACAAGTCAGACTCCTTGCTGTAGTATCAAAGTGATTTATATCAAATATTTTTATAATGACTTGGCTTTAGTCTATTAAAAAAAAATTCTTATTCAAGCATTAAAATGTAATCATTATAAAAAGTAGGGTTTTATTTTTTTGATCTGGAATTTAGATAAATGTGGATAGAGATTAATCTCTATCCACAAGAAAATGGATGTTCTAGTTTTCGTTTGGTGGTAATAACATCACGACGGCGGTATTCAGCAACGTTGTGATATCTTCTAGAATCTCAACTTCATTAAATCGGTCATCTAGCAAGAGGCTTTCACCATCTGCAATTTGCTTCAAAAAAGGAATAAAAGCTTCTGATACACAAACGGTATCGCCATTTGCCCAAAACTCTAAAGATTCACCTTGTTTTCTGTAAAGCAAACGAGAGGCGGGTTCTAGAATAATTTGATAATCCGCACCAATAATCTCGGCAACATCATGAGCATCAACCTCTTCAGGTTCTGGAATGTTGTTTGGATAGCTTGCTTCACTCATATAGGCCATGATCGCTGCATCAAATTCAGGTGCCTGAGTGAGATAATCAAGTAATTGAGTCTTTAAATATGAAAACTCAGTACTGTTAATTTCCCCTAAATGTGCTGTTTGCTGGCGTGCAATATCGATCAATGGATTTTTGAGTAAGGTATTCTCTGCAAATTTATCACTCACTTGATCAATCATTTCTGAGAGGTTTGGCATGCGGAAGCCAAAAGAGTAGGTTAAGCAATCATCTTCAGCCACACCATAATGCGCGAGACCTGGTGGGACATAAAGAAGGTCGCCTGGGGCAAGAATTTCATCAAAATGAATGTCTAAGTCTGCTAGAAGTTTCAGCGGTTGATCTGGCAAAAACTCAGTTGATTCATCACACATTTGACCTAATTGCCAACGGCGATGACCATGGCCTTGTACCAAGAACACATCATAAAAATCGAAGTGCTTACCAACAGAGCCACCTTTAGGTGCATAAGACACCATGATATCGTCGCGGCGCCATTGAGGGATAAATGGAAACTTCTTCCAAAGCTCTGAAATATCAAATGAATAATGATCTACTGCTTGAACTAGAAGTGTCCAAAGATTTGGCAGCTTTTGGAAATCACCTTTGGTTAAAGGAGAGGATTTCACATGCCACTCATTTGGATTTTTATTTTTCTGACGGATTAAGCGAGCGGTGACATCTTCTTCCAATGCCAGTTCTTGAACATCTGCTGGTTCTAATAAGCCGATAATTTCAGGCATTGCATTACGGACCAACAACGGCTTTTTCTGCCAATATTCATTAAGAAATTGTTCTGCGCTAATGCCGCCGAGTACCGTTAAAGATTGAGACATGGGAAATAAAACCAACAACACATAAATTAGTGCGTATTCTCCCTTGAGTTGAATATTGGCGCAAGTCTTGTCTGAATGTGATGAAAAGATCGGAAATAGTCATCAAAAGTGCAGCAATGTATTTAATCTTGATCAATTAGAAGCGGATTCATTCACAGACTTTCAAAAAAACAGTATGCTTAAGACGCAAAAAGGAGCATTCATGTATCAAGTACTGGCAAGAAAATACCGTCCACGTAATTTCAATGAGTTAGTGGGGCAAAACCATGTTTCTCGTGCTTTAACCAGCGCATTAGAACGTGGGCGTTTGCATCATGCCTACTTGTTTACTGGAACGCGTGGTGTCGGTAAAACCACGATTGCCCGTATTTTAGCCAAATGTTTGAACTGCGAGACAGGCGTGACGTCAACGCCCTGTGAAGTTTGTGCAACTTGTAAGGCGGTAAATGAAGGTCGTTTTATTGATTTAATTGAAATCGATGCGGCGTCACGGACCAAAGTTGAGGATACCCGCGAGTTACTCGACAATGTGCCTTATGCGCCGACACAGGGTCGCTTCAAAGTTTATCTGATCGATGAAGTGCATATGCTTTCAACGCATTCATTCAATGCCTTGCTCAAGACACTGGAAGAACCACCTGAGCATGTGAAGTTCCTCTTTGCAACGACAGATCCACAAAAACTGCCGATTACCGTCATCTCGCGCTGTTTGCAATTTACCTTACGTCCTTTGGCTGTTGATGAAATTACAGAACATTTGACAGCAATTTTAAATAAAGAGCATATCGAAGCCGATCAAGATGCGATTTGGCAAATTGCAGAATCTGCGCAAGGTTCATTGCGTGATGCATTGTCTTTGACAGATCAGGCAATCGCCTATGGTCAAGGTGCAGTCCATCATCAAGATGTTAAAGATATGCTTGGTTTGATTGACCGAACCATTATTTATGATTTGATTTTGGCAATTCATCAAAATCAGCAAGCACGAGTAAGTCAGCTACTTCTACAATTTAGACAGCAAGCTTTAGACGTGTCTTTGGTTTTGGATCAATTGGTTTCTACCTTGCATGAACTGGCATTGTTGCAATACTTGCCTGATCTTGCATTGAAATATAGTGAAGAAATTAACCAGAAAATTCTGCAGCTGTCGAAACTTATTTCTGCTCAAGATTTGCAGTTGTATTATCAAATTGCCTGTAAAGGTCGAGCTGAGTTGCAACTTGCGGTGACACAAGAGCAAGGATTTGAAATGACGGTGTTGCGTTTACTGGCATTTAGACCGTTAACGTTGAATGAAGTCACGGTTACGGCAATGCCTGTTACGCAAATTACAGCACCTGAAGTGCTTCAGCCAGTACCGGATTTAAGGATAGAAAATCAGTTTGCAGTTCAGCAAGAAACGGTTAGCGTTGAACCTGAACCTGAACCTGAACCTGAACCTGAACCTGAACCTGAACCTGAACCTGAACCTGAACCTGAACAGCGCAATCAAGATCCTCATCTCATGGTGTTTGATGTCGAGGACGGTCAGTTAATTGGATTGGATGTATCAGTACAACAACACACGATTCAGTCGAATATCGTTGAAGCAGATGAGGTGCTGGTTTTTCCTGTTGAGCAAAATCTTCAAGAACAGCTGGAGCAGCCCAAAGTTGAGCAAGTACTTGATCTCGTATCAGAGTCAGTAGCTGAAGTCGTTGTTTTGGAGCCGAGTGTTGTTGCAGACAAGCCCGTTGCACCTAAAATACAACAGCAAGTTCATGAACAAACTGATCTGATGCCTCAAGATATTTTAAAACTGCGTGAGCAGGTCTTAGACGGTGAGTGGGATTTGGAGAAGTGGGAATATTGGTTTAGAACCAGCCAGCTTTCACCTGCGGTTCAAGAGTTAGCTCAACATGGTGTGATGCAAGGACAGATCAATGGCACTTCTGTTTTTCAGATTCCTCAAGAATATGAAGGCATGTTGTCGCAATTGCAGCATGATTTGGAGGAGGCTTTAAAAGCGCAATGGCCACAAACCCTGTTTAGTGTGCAATATGCTGCAGTGGATTCCAATACGCCTTTAATGATGCAAAATGAGCGTAAAGAAAGAGCATATCATCGTGCAGTCGAGTTATTACACCAAGAGCCGACAATTAAGAGTTTGGTCGATACTTTTGATGCCGAACTAGTCAATATTAAGCTTAATCCTTAGCTGAAATAGGTAGACAGAAGAGTATTTATTTTTTACTTTGTAATGATTTAGATAAGCTAAAAGTGTAATCTAGGCTTAAAATTTAAATCATAACGAAATAAGGGTAAAAAATAATGCGTCGTTTACCAGTTTATTTATTACTTGATACCTCAGGTTCTATGCATGGTGAGCCTATAGAAGCCGTAAAAAATGGGGTACAAATTTTACTTTCGACTTTACGTCAAGATCCTTATGCGCTGGAAACGGCCTATTTATCTTTAATCAGTTTCGACAGCCAAGCCAAACAGTTAGTGCCTTTAACTGAATTGGCTGTTTTCCAAGCACCAGATTTGCAGGTCACAGGAACCACAGCCTTGGGCGATGCTTTAGCGCTATTAGCCGATAAAATAGAACAAGAAGTGGCAAAAACCACAGCAGATGTCAAAGGTGACTGGAAACCATTGATTTTCATTATGACTGATGGTGTGCCAACAGATGATTGGCGTAAAGGTTTGCAACGTTTACAACAAGTCAAAACAGGGGTGATCGTGGCCTGCGCAGCGGGACATGGTGCTGATACTTCAATTTTAAAACAAATCACAGAAGTTGTTGTTGAATTGGCAACGGCAGATTCAAATACGATTAAAGCATTCTTTAAATGGGTTTCTGCCAGTATTTCAACTGGCAGCCAGAAAGTGGATGCAGGGCAAAAAGAAGTCACAGGCTTGGGCGATTTGCCACCTCCACCGCCTGAAGTCAACATCGTACTATAAAAAAAGCAAAATAAAGATTAAATAAGAGGGTAAAACCATGGCTGTAAGTTTAAGTAAAGGTCAAGGCATAAGTTTAAGTAAAACTGAAAATAATTTGTCTCAAGTAACGATTGGTTTAGGTTGGGATATTCAGGAACAGAAAAAAGGCTTTCTTGGCGGATTATTTGGTGGCAATAGCGCTGAATATGATCTGGATGTGATTGCCTTCCTTGTGGGGAGTAATGGCAAGGTTAATAATCTGGGGCGAGATGCGCAGGGGAATGTCACCTTAGAAAATAGTGATGTTATCTTTTTTAATAATCAAAAGCATTCTTCGGGACATATCTGGTTAACCGGTGATAACCGTACAGGTGCGGGGGATGGCGATGATGAACAAATTATCGTGAAGCTCAATGACCTGAATCAACAATACCAAAAAGTGGTTTTTGTGGTGCAAATCTATAAAGCCGCAGAAAATAACCAACATTTTGGTCAAGTTAAAAATGCATTTATCCGTGCAGTGGATACCACAGGCAAGGAAATGGTCCGTTTCGATTTGTCGGGCACAGGCCAATATGATCAACAGCGCTCATTACTCTTTGCTGAACTTGTCCGTGAATCAGCTGGATGGAAATTTAATGCAGTCGGACAGGCCTCCCAATCCGATTCATTTGTAGAATGGTTAAAACAATACGCTTAAAAATTTGATTTTCGGCTAAAGAAAGGTTTAGAACAACATGCGCCGTTTACCCGTTTATATTTTATTAGATACCTCTGGATCGATGCGAGGTGAGCCAATTCATTCGGTGAACGTCGGCTTGCAGTCTATGTTGAGTGCATTGCGTCAAGACCCTTATGCATTGGAGAGTGTGCATTTAAGTATTATTACCTTTGATTTGGAGGCGAAGGTTTATTTGCCTTTAACGCCCTTAGATCAAGTGCAACTGGCTGATATCGATGTGCCGAGTGCGGGCGCAACTTTTATGGGCGCTGCACTTGAGTTGCTTGCTGAGCAAGTCACTCAGCAATTACAGAAAAGTACCGATGAGGTCAAAGGGGACTGGCGTCCACTATTGTTTGTGATGACAGACGGCTCACCGTCTGATGTCTATGCTTACCAGCAAGCGATTCCTGTCATAAAACAGTTAAACTTTGCCAGTATCGTTGCCTGTGCCGCTGGGCCAAAAGCCAAGCAGGAACATCTGCTACAACTTACTGATAAAGTCGTGGTATTGGATACCATGGATGCGGCCTCTTTTGCAGGATTCTTTAAGTGGGTGTCTGCCAGTGTTGTGGTGGGAAGCAGTAGTGCTGGGATTTCAGGCTCTGTTTCATTGCCACCACCGCCGCCAGAAGTGCAGTTGGTGCTGTAAATAAAATAAAGAATACATTAAGGATAATCAGAAGATGCGCCGTTTACCTGTTTTTTTCGTATTGGATTGTTCTGAGTCGATGGCGGGGCAAAATATTCAACAGATGCAACAAGGCATCCAGTTGATTATGCAGCAATTACGTCAAGATCCATATGCCTTGGAAACTGTATATGTTTCTGTTATTGCCTTTGCAGGGATTGTCCGAACTTTAGTTCCGTTAGTGGAAGTGTTTGCTTATTATCCTGCGAAATTACCTTTGGGCGGCGGGACACATTTAGGCAAAGCCTTAGAACATTTGATGAATGAATTTGATCGTCATTTGATTAAAACAACGGAAGAAATTAAAGGGGATTGGAAGCCAATCGTATATTTGTTTACAGATGGTCGTCCGACCGATGAATGTAAAGATGCGATTTACCGTTGGCAAAAGAAATATGCACGACGCTGTACGCTGATTGCCTTAGGAATGGGTAAAAACGTCGATTATGCAACGCTCAAGCAATTAACAGAACACTGTATTGCTTTTGATGAGTTGAAAGAACAAGACTTTAAAAAGTTTTTCCAGTGGATTAGTGCTTCTGTGGTTGCACAAAGTAAAAGTATTGGCGATGGACAGCAGCAAGATCATTTACCGCCAATCGATGAGCGTTATATGCGTCTGGTCAAGGATTTGCCAGCCAAGAAAACCTTGGTGGATGAAAACTGTGTCACTTTTGTGGGACGCTGTGGCAAGCTGAATCGACCCTATTTAATGAAATTTGAACGTGAAATTCAGTATCAAGCACCTCAAGATTTAAATATCAACCTGAATTTATATCATTTTCAATTAACCGAATGCTGCAAAATTGATGAGGATTATTTTACTTGGTCTGATCAAACCCAACATCAGCAGCAGGTCAATACCACGCTATTACAAGGTACTCCAGAATGTCCACATTGTTTGGCCGAAACGGCTTTTGCCATGTGTGGTTGTGGCCAATTGATGTGTTATGACGGTTTTAGCGAAGACGTGACTTGTCCATGGTGTCGTCGCCAAGTCAGTTTTGGCTATGGTGGAATGGACGGCTTCGATGTGCAACGAGGGCGTGGTTAACAATTGGATCTAGGAAAAGCCATGTCGCAAACTTTGACTCCTGACGTTCAGACAGTTTTTTTAAATACATTAAAGCAGCTGTTACAAGATCAAACTCAACAGAATCCTCTGTTACTGGATGATAATTCTATTGATCAATTACTAAGCAATAAGAAGATTTATAATGCCTATCATGATTTGGCTGAACAGATTTATGAGCTGATGGGCTTTCAATTAGAACAGTCAGCAGCGTTTCAGCATTCTTTATTACAGCGCATCCTGGAGCAGGGGCGCTTGCCGGTTTACATCTCTAAAGCTGAAAATATCAATAGCGCTGAATCAAGCCAACCGCTATTCGATCATATCCAAATGATGCAGAATTCAATTGATGAGACGGATGTATTGGAGTCAGTTGATCAGCTTGATTTTCTAGATGAACTTTATTTGTCCCCGTCTATTGAAGCAGAAGCTGATCCTTCTTTTATAAATGATTGCTTTGTCGCTACGCCACACCAGACAACCTCGCTGCTGTCAGTTAAGTCGATCACAGATATCGACGCAAATAATACAGACCACAATCAGAATAATGCCTCAGGAAAATCAAATCATGAGGTGAAAATGGTGAAAAAAATGCCTCATTTTCAGATACCCAATGCGCGTGTTGGGCAAGACTATCAAGCCCGTATCCAAATGCAATATCCAGTCAAAGAGGACGTGCTGATTTGCTCAGAATCGATCAAAATTCCAGACGACTTAGGCATCGTATTTGATGATGAAACGCAACAATTACAGGGCATACCGCTACAAGCTGGTGAATTTAAACTGGCATTTCAGTATAAAAATAACGAAGCCACACAAGCATGGTCTTCGGGTGAGGTGACCTTTATTATTACTGCCGATCCGCGTAGTTTATGGCAGGTCAATGAGCCTGATATCCATGCGCCTTATCAGAAAGCACATAGTGATCACCAATTGATCCAGACTGAGCACTTTAACCTTGCTGCCTGTAGCCAGCGCGGGCGCTCACATGAACACGCAGGTACATTCCGTGATGATGACTTTCTGATTACTCAAGTTGCAGAGACCGATTGGTCAGTATTGATCGTTGCAGACGGTGCTGGCAGTGCCAGTTATTCTCGACAAGGTTCTTTGCTTGCAGTGCAAAGTGCAGCCAAAACGCTGACGGATTATCTCGAACAGCATCATCCGCATCTTGATCGCTTATTGCAGCAATGGCAAGTTGGCAGTGACGATGAAATGACCAAGTCTGTTGCACAGAAAATCTATAAAGATTTTCATGATACTTTCTATAAAACAGCTCAAGTGGCCATTGAGGCCATTGAGCAGGAAGCCGAGTTAAAGCAGGTTGCAGCCAAGGCCTATGCCACGACTTTATTGGTGGCTGTGGTTAAACAATGCGAGCAAAAAACCTTTATTAGTACCTTTTGGATGGGCGATGGCGCGATTGCTGTATATGCCAAAGATAAAGTACGTTTAATGGGCAAACCAGATGGTGGCGAGTTTGCTGGGCAAACTCGTTTCTTGGATCGCAGTTTTGCACAGCAGTTTGCTAGTCGCGTCAATATTGGCTATTACGATGATTGTGAAGCTGTAATTCTGATGACAGATGGTATTTCCGATCCACGCTTTGAAACGGATGCTGGACTTGCGAACCACGAAAAATGGCAGGCCTTATGGCAAGAAATTGAACCACAGTTACAGCAGCCACACCCAGATCAGGCTTTATTGGAATGGTCAAAGTTCTTTAGTGCAGGGCATCATGATGATCGTACTTTGGCGATTTTATGGAATAAGCCTGTGAGTGTGGATGTGGAGGGTCTTGCCCATGACTAAGATTATCCAGTGTCAAACCTTAGATGGTCGGCCAGTTGCATTCGTTGATGAAGTCATTGGCTCAGGAGCAATGAAAGATGTCTATTTTTCTCCTGATAAATCTTATGTGGTGTGTTTTTTTAGCAAAGAAAAAAACCATTTCTATCAGTCACATGCTGAGCTGGAAAGACAGAAGGACCGCTTAAAGGAAATTGTTGGCAATAAATGGCAAGGTATTTTCAACAGTGCAGGCGGGGATTACTGGAAAAATGTGTTTTGCTGGCCCGATGGTTTGATTGAATATAATGGTTTGTTGGGGATTACAGCACCGACCTACCAAAAACAGTTTTTCTTTGAACATGGGTCTAAAAATAATGATTTTTTAGGCATTAAAGGTAAGGAAAAAGAAGGGAAATGGTTTGCCAGTGCCAATAACCAAAATCGGTTTTTAGATGAAAAAGAAAAAGGCAATTGGTCGAATTATCTGCGTATTTGTATTTTAATTGCCCGTGCTGTACGCCGTATGCATGCAGCAGGTTTGGCGCATTCAGATTTATCCTACAAAAATATTTTGATTGATCCTGTAACTGGCCGTGCCTGTGTAATTGATGTTGATGGTTTGGTTGTGCCGGGTAAATATCCACCTGATGTGGTCGGAACGCCTGATTTTATTGCACCTGAAGTGGTGAAAACCAATCATTTAAAAAAAGATGACCCACAGCGAAATCTCCCAAATATCATGACCGATCGCCATGCCTTGGCGGTCTTGATCTACATGTATTTGCTGTATCGGCATCCATTACGTGGTGGCAAAGTCCATGATGTGAATGATCCTCAGCGCGATGAAAATCTGGCAATGGGTGATAATGCCTTATTTATTGAACATCCAACCGATTCAAGCAATCGGGTAAAAGTTAGTCAAGTCCGTCCAAGTGCTTTACCGTGGGCCGATCCTGAAAAAATTCCATTCACTGTGACAGGCCCTTATTTAAAAGAACTGTTTTTACAAAATTTTGTGACAGGTTTACAGCAACCGCAGCAGCGGCCTTCAGCCAATGATTGGGAAACCGCTTTGGTTAAAACGGTGGATTTGATCCAGCCTTGTTTAAATAGCGATTGCAGTCAAAAATGGTATGTATTTGATAATACAACAAAACCAGTATGTCCATTTTGTGGTACAGCCTTTAAAGGCAAGTTACCTGTACTGAACCTCTATTCGGCACGCCGAGAAGGTAGTTTTAGACCTGATAATCATCGTTTAATGGTCTGGACAGGGCAGTCACTTTACCCGTGGCATGTCAATAATTTGATTGCACCGAACGAGCGTCTAACAGCAGAGCAAAGCAAACGTGTCGGCTATTTTGTTTTTCACCAAAATCAGTGGTGGCTGGTCAATGAAAATCTGCCTGACCTCATGGATGTGGCAAGCAAAACAACGATTCCAATTGGCGAAAAAGTTGAATTGCTGGATGGAAAACAAATTTTACTTTCACGTCAGGATGGAGGCCGCTTAGTGGTGGTGCAAATGGTGGAATGTGTATGACACAAATAGTGAATGATCTTGCTCAGATTGGAATTACTGAAGATTCGATCGGGATTTGGTTTACCCAAGCGCATTCTTGTCAACGTGATTTAATTTTGGCCGCAAAAACGGCGCCGTTTGATACCCGAATTCATGTGGTGGCATCACATGCAGACGATCGTCCTGAAATTACATCTGTTGCCGATATCGCTTTACAAGAACCGCCTTTGTTAGAGCGAGTCGAGTGGGTTTTACAGCAGGCACAACGCTTCAATGTCAAATTGATTATTGCTGGGCATCATGCTGAACTTTATCTGGCGAAAAAACAGCGCTTCGAACAATTGGGCATCCGTCTCATGGCGGGCTGTGATACGGTTGAGCAGATTGAGCAACTGAATGACAAAGCTCTGTTCACTCAGATCTGTGTAACACACGGCTTGGCGGTCGCGCCTGCAACCATTGTTGAAAATGCCGAGCAATTAGAAGATGCATATCATGACTGGTTGCAACAAGGCGATGTGTGCGTCAAGCCTGCCAAAGGGGTTTTTGCTTCAGGGTTTTGGCATTTAGATCCTAAAGCGGATGCTTTTGATGTGTTTGCCAATAGTATGAAATTCAAGGCGCATCCTGAAAGTTTTATTGAGAGTTATCGCCAGTTAGAACAGCCTCCTGTGTATTTGGTCATGCCATTTCTTGCTGGACTGGAGTGCTCAGTGGATATGTTGTGCGTACATGGTCAGGTGCATGGTGCGATCGCACGTTATAAGCAAAAGAATGGCTGCCAGAGTTTGACATTTGAAGATCCAGCGATTGAGTTGGCCAAACAGGTGGCTGCATTATTTGGTTGTGATGGGCTGGTGAATATGCAGGCTCGATATAATGATCAACAGCAGTTATATATTTTGGAAGTGAATTCTCGGCCATCAGGTGGCATTGCACATACCTTCATGAGCGGCGTGAATTTGGTGCATTTGGCGATTGCCCAAGCACTACAGCTCAATTATCAACCTGAAAAGATGAAAAGTTCGGTCACTGTACGCAGCATAAGTCAGAGTATTTGTGTAATATAAAGACCATTATGTATATTATTTTAACTTAGATTTAAGAATTATATGATTGAGATTGAATTACAACGTGGCAAATTGGATTTAAAGCCCGATGAAAATAGCCATTGGAAATGGCAGGATTTACTCGGTTTTGCTGAACGAATAAATCCGAAGAGAGCTTTTTTATTTGTCTCAAAAGTCTTGGGGAGACATATTCCAGTCAGTCCTCAGGTGATGCGCCATGCGTTTACTGATTTAGCCCAACTGATTCCGAGTGATTTACCTGAGCCAATCTTGGTGATTGGGATGGCAGAAACCGCGGTAGGTTTAGGCGCAGGTGTACATCAAGTCCTGCAAGAACGCTATCCAGATGCACTGTATGTCACCACGACTCGTCATCCTGTTGAAGGCGCACCGTTATTGGCTCGCTTTTTAGAAGAACATAGCCATGCCCAAGATCAATTGCTGTATGGATCTCCTGATGCTGATATCCAAAAGAAAATTTTAGCCAGCAAAAGTATCGTATTGGTTGATGATGAAGCTTCTACAGGGAAAACCTTTATCAATTTAGTGTCTGCACTACAAGCGGCTGGCTTTGATCAAATTTCCCATATTGTGACGGCTACTTTGGCAGATTGGTCATCAGGTATTCATATTGCTGGATTAGATTGTCAGTCCGTGGCGTTGATGACGGGTAAATGGCAGTGGCAGGATGCCGAAAATCCACCACAGATCAACATGCCCAAAGTCGATACCGTGGCATTTGGTGAGTACGCGACCTTGTCTGAACCGACTTGGGGACGTTTACCGATTCAGGATACTTCTGCCTATATTCGTTTGCAGGTCGAACCTCAGCAACGGATTTTAGTATTAGGAAGCGGTGAATATGTCTGGTCTTCATTCTTATTGGCTGAAGATTTGCAGCGTCAGGGCGCAGAGGTGAAATTTAGTGCGATCACCCGCTCACCGATTGCAGTAGGGCATGCAATTCAATCTGCTTTAGCTTTTTCAGATAACTATGGCTTAGGTATTCAGAACTTTGTCTACAATATCAATCCATTAGAGTATGACCGAATCTTTATTACAGTGGAAACCTGTGCTGAGTCAGTCGCCGATAGCCTATTAGACGCGATTCCAAATGCTGAAGTTATCAGCGCAGTAGAATTCCCACATCAAACCTTTAATCTGTGTAGTGCGAATGACTAATTTCTTATTTGACGCGCCAAATATTGCAACGCCGCTCATGTTGGTTGATCTGGATGATACTTTATTCCAGACCCATCGCCGTATTGTTCCCCAAGCTGACTTTAAAATGGTCACCACGGACAAACAGGGACAAGCATTGGCGTATATGAACCCGATTCAGCAGCACTTTGTGCAGTGGTTGTTGCATAGTACACATTTGATTCCCGTCACAGCACGAAGTGCAGAGGCATTGTCTCGGGTACATTTACCTTTTCAGTATGGAGCAGTTTGTTCTCATGGCGGTACGGTACTGAATGCAGATTTCAGTGTAAATCTGGATTGGCATGCACAGATGCAACATGCATTGGCCCCTTATCAAGCACGGCAACAGGCTTTAATTGAGGTGGTACAGCAACAGGCAACCCATTTTGGTTCTATCCGTACTTGGGTGGTCGAAGAGCAAGGTTTAGGTTTATACGTGGTGGCCAAGCAAAATACCGAAAATGATAATCCTTATGCACCGAATTTCTTACCAGAACTATTAAATAGCTTAAGTCCAGATGTATTAGATGGGTTCTATTTTCATTTAAATGGCAATAATTTGGCTTTGATTCCCGAACCTGTAAGCAAAGCCAATGCAGCCCGTTTTTTATTGCAACAGTTTGCGTCTCAACAACGTCCGATTCTCGGTTTTGGCGATAGTTTATCCGATGTGGAGTTTTTGAATCTATGTCATTGGTGGGGCATGCCGAATCACAGTCAATTGAATCGTTGGGTAAAACATAATTTGACGCAGCAATATAAACAAGAAGGATATTATGGCGATTATCAATAAAGATAAAGCAAATGAATTAATTTTAAAACAAGGGTTTAGCGGTAGTTATCAATCAGAACAAGTGACTTTTTTACTTAAACGGACGCATATTGAACCAACCGATACCATCGAAAAAGAACGCCTGATTCAATCGGGCGAAAAGCATTATTCGCAAATGATCAGTTTGGAGAGTGCACCGACCGAACGCCATTTACAGTTGTTTGAACAGGCCATGCAGCAAGGGCAACAGCGTTTGGCTCGAGAAGTTCAGCAGTTGGCACAAGCTTTGGTTGCACAATTCAAGGAACCAATTGTATTGGTGAGTTTTGTACGTGCGGGCGTACCCTTAGGTGTACTGCTTTATCATGCGGTACAGGATTTAGGTCGTGATTGTGTACATTATGGCATCAGTATTATTCGAGACCGTGGTATCGATTTTGCTGCCTTGGAAACCATTATTGCCAAACATGGACACCAATCGATTGTATTTGTGGATGGTTGGACGGGTAAAGGCGCGATTCGTCAAGAATTGCAGCGTAGTTTAGGCAATGATGCGCGTTTTGCTGGGCGGCCTTTACCGTTGGTGGTCTTGTCGGATATTGCCGGTTGTGCATGGTTGGCGGCCAGTGGTGAAGATTGGTTGATTCCGTCAGGTATTTTGGGGTCGACTATTTCGGGCCTTATTTCCCGCAGTATTTGTGAAGGTGAAACCTTGAGTGCCGAGGAAATCAATGCCGAGAATATCGATCAATGGCATCGCTGTATCGAATATAGCCATTTAAAAGAATTTGATACTTCGCAGCAATTTATTCAGCGCATCAACCAGATTCGCACCCAGCTTAATCCACAGCCCAATGCAGTTTGGGCAGAAATACAACAACAGGAACAACAAAATCAAAGCCAGCAAGTGGTACAGAAACTGGCTCAAGAATACGACATTCAAAATATAAATCGGATAAAACCGAGTATTGCTGAAGCAACCCGAGCGATTTTAAGACGAGTGCCTGATCTGGTCTTACTTCGCGACGCCGATGATGCCGATACCCGTTTATTGCGTTATTTAACGCAAGTCACTGAGACACCGGTACAAGTGGTTGGTGATCAAATTGCGCCGTATAGAGCGATTACATTGATTCAAAAATTGGGGAAAGGATAATTTTATGTTATCTGCATTATCTTTAGGGGCAACATTATACATGCCTGCCACGCGTCCAGATTTATGGGCTGTGGTGAAGGGTGAAAAATATCCAGAGTTGCGCTCTTTGGTGATCTGTCTGGAAGATGCGATCACTGAACAGGAAATTGAGTTTGCTAAACAAAATCTCAAACACTTGTTGCAGCAAATTCAACAGCAACAGCGCCTTGAACAACATCCAAAAGTATTTATTCGCCCTCGTCACCTTGCAATGGCCGCTGAGTTAGCAGAATGGCAAGAAATCACCGCTTTAGATGGCATGGTATTGCCGAAATTTGGTTTAGCCAGCTTTAAGCAATGGCTTAGCGTTCTTCCACCAGATCTTCATTATATGCCTACGCTTGAAACAGCTGATAGTTTTGACATGGGGCAAATGAAAGAGCTGAGACAAGCCTTGCCAGAATTTCATAAAGTATTGGTACTTCGGGTTGGGGGCAATGACTTACTCAATTGTTTGGCCTTACGTCGGCCGAGTGATATGACCTTATACCAAACGCCCATCGGCACACTCATTGCAAATCTAGCAGGTCAGTTTTTACCTTATGGTTTTGCACTGAGTGCACCTGTCTGTGAGCATTTTAGTCAGGTGAAATTATTGCAGGATGAATTATATCTGGATTTACAGCATGGCTTGTCGGGTAAAACTGTGATTCATCCTGCACAGATCTCGATTGTACATCAGGCTTATCAGGTCAATGAAATCGAGTTGAAACAAGCGCAGGGTATTTTACAGGATGGCAGCAAGGCTGTATTTGCCTGTCATGGCAGTATGCTTGAACCTGCAACCCATCGTCGTTGGGCGGAACGGATTTTAGAACGGGCAAAAGTGTTTGGGCTAAAAGTATAAAAATCAAAAAATATAGGAATAATCGATGCAACAACTGATTACAGGAGCCAATTTGGCATTGAGCCAGTCACAGTGCCAAGTGAAAATTAAAACCACATTAGCGGCGCATATCGGTTTAGATGTCACCGCCTATGTCTTGAATGCTCAGGCGAAGGTTCGTGGTGATGCGGACATGATCTTTTATGGGCAAAAGCAGACACCGAACCGTAGTGTGGAATTGGTCGAGGCAACCACAAAAGCCCCGTATATTGCGCAATTTAATCTGAACACTCAATTATTCGATGCGGATATCAGCAAGCTTGCGATGTGTGCAACGATTGATGGGCAAGGTGCAATCAATGCGATTCAAGATATTCAGATTGAATTATGGGAAAACGGACAGCTCACGGCAACAGCAACGGTAAAAAGTGCTGAAAAGACTGAAAAAGCACTGATTTTGGCCGAAGTTTATCGTCATAAAGAGCAGTGGAAATTCCGCTTTGTCAATCAGGGGTTCAATGGTGGTTTAAAACCGCTAGCTGAACATTTTGGCGTAGAAATTAGTGATCAAGCTGCAACGCCTGAGCCAGTGCCTCAACCTGTACCTACGCCAGTACCACAGCCTAGAATTAATTTAAGCAAAATTACCTTAGATAAACGCAATAGCCAGATTAATTTACAGAAACAGGCTCACGGTTTTGGTGAGATTAAAATTAATCTGAATTGGAACCAACGGACTCAACAAGCTCAGTCAGCTGGTTTCTTTAAAAAGCTGCTCAACCAAAATCAAGGTATTGATCTGGATTTGGGTTGCCTATTCGAGATGCAAGATGGTAGCAAATCGGTGATTCAGGCTTTAGGTAATCGATTTGGTGATTTTAACGGCTTCCCCTTTATCCAACTTTCTGCGGATGACCGTACTGGTGCATTAACAGAGGGTGAGTGGCTCAGAATTAATGGACAGCACTGGTCGCAGATTCGCCGTGTAGTGTTGTTTGCCTTTATTTATGAAGGTGTCCCGAACTGGGCTGAAACAGATGCTGTGGTCACCATTTATGTTCCAGATCAACCACCGATTGAAATCCGTTTAACTGAAGGGCAGCCTTTGGGGATGTGTGGAATTGTTGAATTGGTGAATCAAGGCGGTAGTATTCAAGTACAACGTCACGTGCGCTATGTACCTGGACATCAGGAGTTGGACCAAGCCTTTGGTTTTGGTCTGCGCTGGGTTGCAGGCAGTAAATAAAGTTGATATTTAATCATGTATTAGATAACAACAATTTCGTATCTATGTAGACATTATTAAGACCATTGAATTTTAAGTGTTCAAACGAGGAGAAAAAACAAAATGGCAATTAGTTTAAATAAAGGTGGAAATTTATCCCTAAGTAAAACAGATCCAAATTTAGTTCGTATTTTAATTGGATTGGGCTGGGATGAGCGTGCGACTGATGGCGCAGCATTTGACTTGGATGCGAGTGCATTCTTATTAACTGCAACAGGTAAAGTACGTGGTGATCACGACTTTATTTTCTACAACCAACTTAAATCTCAAGATGGTTCAGTCGAACATACGGGTGACAACCGTTCAGGTCAAGGCGATGGTGATGATGAAACCTTATTGGTTGATCTGTCAAAAGTCTCACCTGAAATTGAAAAAATTGCGATTACCGTGACCATTCATGATGCACAAACACGTGGTCAGAATTTTGGTCAGATTGCCAATGCCTTTATTCGTGTTGTGAACCAAGACACCAATGTAGAAGTGGTTCGTTTTGATTTGGCAGAAGATTATTCGACTGAAACTGCCATGGTGTTTGGCGAGGTTTATCGCCACAATGGCGAATGGAAATTTAAAGCCGTTGGTCAAGGCTATGCTGGTGGGCTTGCTGCAATGTGCCAACAATATGGTATTCAGGTCGGCTAAGGTTCTCATTTCAACACATAAATGATGAATAGCTTAAAGCTGTTTAGAAAAGGAAAAAAATGAAACATTTTCGTTTCTCAATTATTTTTACAGTAATCTGTCTAGGGTTATCAGCATGGTGGGGCTTTACGCATGGCCCAAATGCTGGTTTCTCGATGATGCTTAAAGTTTTATTGATTACGACAGTACTAGCGGTCATGGAAGTATCCCTGTCTTTTGATAATGCTGTTGTCAATGCATCAGTACTCAGAAACTGGGACGAGTTCTGGAAAAAACTATTTCTTACCGTTGGTATTTTAGTTGCTGTATTTGGTATGCGTTTAATCTTCCCACTCTTAATTGTTGGTGTAACCGCTGACATGGGAATGATTGAGGTTGCGAAACTGGCACTGAATGATCCAAAAACTTATTCAGAAAAGTTACTTGCACATCATGCTGAAATTGCAGCCTTTGGTGGGATGTTCCTACTGTTGGTGTTCTTAAACTTCTTGTTTGATGATGGTAAAGATACGCACTGGTTCCATTGGCTGGAAACCCATTTATCGAATCTAGCAAATATTCCTGCGATGTCAGTATTCGTGTCACTGATTGCTTTACTGACTATGGCTGCTTTTGTACCTGAGCAACAAAAACTGATTGTGATTGTCGCGGGGATCTGGGGCATCGTGGTTTATATCGGTGTACAGGTATTGGGTCATTTGCTTGAAGGCAGCAGCGAAGATGATGAAGCCGATGAAAAACCAGTTACTGGTACTTCAAGTAATATCGTCAAAGCAGGCATTGGTGGTTTCCTTTACCTCGAGGTATTAGATGCTTCGTTTAGTTTTGATGGTGTGATTGGTGCATTTGCGATCACAAGTGATGTGGTTGTGATTATGCTCGGTCTGGCCATTGGTGCAATGTTTGTCCGTTCGATGACGATTTATTTAGTTGAGAAAGGCACACTAGAAGCATTTATCTATCTGGAGCATGGCGCACATTATGCGATTGGTGCTTTAGCTGCAATTATGCTTTATACCGGAACAGGTGGTCATGTGCCTGAAGTTGTAACAGGCTTGATTGGTATTGCATTCATTATTTGGGCTGTATTATCTTCAATTGCTTACAGTAAACAACAAACACAAGCTTGATAAAAATGTATGGATACATCATTTATATGATGTCCATGATTCAAATGAAATAAACAATGAGTTGAAATTTAATAAGGAGAAACTCGAATGGCAATTAGTTTAACCAAAGGCGGCAACGTTAGCTTAACCAAAGAAGCGCCTGGCATTACAAAAACAACTGTTGGTTTAGGTTGGAATCCTCGCGTAACTGATGGTGCTGCATTTGACCTAGATGCAATTGCATTTTTAGTCAATGAAGGTGGTAAGGTTCGTGCTGATAATGACTTTATTTTCTTTAATAACTTAAAGTCATCTGATGGTTCTGTGGTTCACAATGGTGATAACCGTACAGGCGAAGGCGATGGTGATGACGAAACCCTAAGTATCGATTTAAGCAAAGTTCCAGCTGACGTTGCAAAAGTGATCTTTGCGGTTACGATTTATGATGGTCAAACCCGTAACCAAAACTTTGGTCAAGTTGCGAATGCCTACATTCGTGTAATTAACGATGCGGGGGGGACTGAAATTGCACGTTATGACTTGTCTGAAGACAGCAGCACTGAAACTGCAATGATCTTTGGTGAACTTTATAAACACGGTAGCGAGTGGAAATTCCGCGCAATCGGTCAAGGTTTTGCTGGTGGCTTAGGGCCATTAGCCGCTTCTTATGGTGTTTCTGTTTAAGATGCCTGTGGAAGATAGTGTTTAGGCACTATCTTCTTTTTCGATATTTATAAATGATAAAAATAGGTTATTCCTGAATATGTTGAATTTAGTTCGCGGACAAAAAATAAAATTAAATGATGTTTTACAGGGGCAATCCTCTTTTTATATCCAGATTCAATATCAAGCCGCTTTTGATTTAGATATCGCCAGTTTTGGGCTTGATCCGCAGTATCGTTTGAGTGATGAGCGATACATGACCTTTTATAATCAGCCTGAAACGCCATGCCAAGCGGTTCGTCTGATTGAAAATCACAATAAATGCAGCCGTTTTTTAGTTGATTCTGCAAAACTACCTGCAAATATTCAACATCTGGTTTTGACCGCTGCAATTGATGGACAGAATGTCATGTCGCAATTACAGCAAGCGACGATTCAAATTCTTAACTTGCAGTTACAGCCGATTGCTGAACTGAAGTTAGATGGCAGCATCTTTGATCAAGAACGTGCCACCATGCTGATTGAGATTTATCGAAAAGACGGTATTTGGCGTTTAGCCGCTATTGGACAAGGCTTTAATGCAGGTCTTGCTGCCTTAATTCAACATTTTGGTGGAGAGGTTGCCGAAGAGCCAACAGCACAACAGTCGACACCAGTAACACCACAATCGAATATCGATTTAAAGAAAAAATTATCTTTGCAAAAGGCCGGAAAAACGGGCAATGCATCCATTATCGATCTGACCAAAAAATCACTGGTCCAACTGGAAAAGAAAAACTTACTGGGTGTAACCGCACGCGTGGCACTGGTCTTGGATGCATCTGGCTCAATGGATGGGCAATATCGCCGCGGTGATGTGCAAAAGGTGGTGAATCGCTTAATGCCACTGGCCATTCATTTTGATGATGATGGCAGTTTTGAGTGTTGGGCTTTTGCTGCTAAAACGACACAACTAGATGATGTGACGCTCGACAATGTCAATGATTTCATTAATACCACCCAACGTGGCTGGAAAAACTGGCAAGTGGGGGCACGTTATAATGAGGAAATTCCAGCAATTGAAGCTGTGATTAATTATTTCCAAAAATTCAAAGATCAAATCCCGACTTATGTTTTATTTATTTCGGATGGTGGCGTGGGCAGCCGTCGACAAATGCAGAAAATATTATCCCAAGCAGCCAAACTGCCTATTTTCTGGCAATTTGTCGGGATTGGCGGGCGAGATTATGGTGCACTAGAAAAGCTGGATGAAATGTCAGGTCGAATTGTCGATAACTGTAATTTCTTTAGTTTAGACCGCATTGATAGTGTTTCAGATGAACGTTTATATGAATTGTTATTACAAGAATTCCCTGATTGGTTAATCGCTGCAAAGCAACATCAGATTGTTAGAAATTAAAAGGAATAAATAATGGCACAGTTTAGCTTAGTTGGTTCACCAGAACCGTTCCTGCATGTATCCATGCGCCGTGGCGACAAAATCTATTGCGAAAGTAATGCCATGGTGATGATGGAAGCGCCTTTGGAGTTAAAAGGGCGTTTGCAAGGTGGTTTAATGCAATCCCTATTACGTCGTTTTGCCAATGATGAATCGTTGTTTCAGCAGCATATTGAAGCTGTACGCGGTGATGGTGACTGTCTGTTATCCGCAGCGTTGGATGGGGATATGCAGATTTTAGATGTCGGTGCGACGCAGTATTTGCTGAGTGACGGGGCTTTCGTGGCGGCACATGACTCAGTTGAAGTCAAAGCTCGTTTAAACAGCAGTCTGGGTGGTGCATTTTTTGGTAATACAGGTGGTTTTTTGGTCATGGAAACCAGCGGGCAAGGCCAAGTGGTGGTGTCTGGTTGTGGCACCTTGTTTGAGCTTGAGGTTGAACCAAACAAAGAAGTGATTATTGATAATGGACATGTGGTCTGTTGGGATTCACGCTTAAATTATAATTTATCCGTTTCTACTTCACAGAGTAGTGGTTTTCTTGGCAATTTGGTCAATAGTGTGACCAGTGGCGAAGGGATGGTATTACGTTTTTCCGGCCAAGGTAAGGTGGTGATTTGTTCTCGAAACCGTAACAATTTCCTGCAATGGTTAAGCTCGAAGTTAAATTTAAACCGTAATCAATCCAATTAAAACAATCATTTTTATCTAGAGGAGAAAAACACATGGGAATTAATTTAGAAAAGGGCCAAAAAATTAGTTTGCAAAAAGCAGATGGCAGCAGCTTACAACAAATCTTTTTAGGTGTGGGCTGGGACGTTGCGAAAAGCAAAGGCTTTTTCGGCTTTGGTGGGGGCGGTGGGAATATTGACCTTGATGCCTCTGTCATTTTATTTGATGATAACAAACAAGTATTGGATGTGGTTTACTTTGGTCAATTGCAAAGTAAGGATGGCAGTATCCACCATTCTGGCGATAACTTAACCGGCGAGGGCGATGGTGATGATGAAGTCATTCGTGTTAATTTGAACCAGATTCCAGCACAAGTAAAATCGTTGGTATTTACTGTGAGCAGTTTCCGTGGACAGACATTTGAGAAAGTTGAAAATGCATTCTGTCGTTTGGTGGATCAATCCAGCAATCAGGAAATTGCAAGCTATAAGCTGTCTTCACAAGGCGCACATACTGGTTTGATTATTGCAAAAATTTATCGCCACAATGATGCATGGAAAATGCATGCGATTGGTGAAAATGTGCATGGTCGTACCTTCCAAGATATTGTGCCTTATGCTTTACCACATATCTAATGATTTAGATTGATCATGGCCTGCCGTAACATCGTTCAATACAATGTTGCGGCATGTTTATTTCTACGATCTGAAATTACAATAAATAGTGGTTTAGAACGTCCCGCATCGCTTCTGGAATGGTGGTGCTTTTTCGGCTTACCCGATCCACAAAGACATGGACAAAATGTCCTTGAGCAGCAGCCTCGTGCTGACCTTGTTTAAAGATCGCCAACTCGTATCTAAGTGATGAGTTTCCTACTTTGCCAATCGCTACACCTACTTCAATGATTTCTGGAAACGACAGTTCCTGTTGAAAGCTACAAGCCGAATCAACCACTAGACCAATAATTTCACTGTGATGAATATCGAAACCTGTTTTCTGAATCAGTAATGAATTGGCTGCAGTATCAAAATAACTATAATAAGTCACGTTGTTGACGTGGCCGTATATATCATTATCGGCCCAACGGGTCTGGATTGGAAAAAAGAACTTAAATTGTTCGCGTCGTTTTAAAGTCGGTTTGCTCATGCATAAATCGCCTGATAGATCTGTAATGCGTCTTGTTCGGTCATTTCTCTTGGATTGTTCTGCAACAGTCGAGTTTGCAGCATGGCATCTTTGGCAAGTTGTGGTAATTTCGCTTCAGCAATATCGAGTTCTTTTAACTTCAAGGTTAAGCCACTTTGGTCCAGATGATTCTGCATATGGTCTATAAACAGGTCGCAAAGGCCATCGGTACAACCCGTACTTCGAGGGTCTAGTAATTGCATCAATTCTGCATAGTGTTGTTTGGCTTTGGGTGCATTAAATTTTAAAACTTCAACCAGTACCAATGCATTGGTATGTCCATGCGAAAGGTGAAAATGCCCACCCAATGGGTATGCGAGGGCATGTACCGCACCAACGGGGGCATTAGCAAAGGCTTGACCAGCTAACATAGAGCCCACCAACATGTTTTGGCGTGCCTCTAAATCAGCCCCATTTTTCAAGACTTTGGCTAAATTATGATTAAGTAATTTCAATGCATTTTTAGCCAGCATATCGGCATAAAAATTCTTTTTAATATTTGAGGTATAAGCCTCAATGGCATGCACCATGGCATCGATGCCTGTCGCCGCAGTAAGATGCGCAGGTAAACCTTGAGTGAAAGTCGCATCTAAAATGGCAACATCGGCATATAAAATGGGTGAAACCACGCCCATTTTGGTGGTTGCACCTGTAGTCACAATTGAAATGGGAGTGACTTCTGAACCTGTGCCCGCTGTGGTCGGGATGAGAATCAGTGGTAAACGCGGGGCTTTGGCTTGGTTTACGCCGTAGATTTCACTGAGGTTTTGTTGTTGTTCAGGATGTGCCAGCAAGGCAATGATTTTGGCCACATCCATTGAACTACCGCCACCAAAACCGATGATCACATCTATCTTTTCTTGTTTCGCAAAATCAACAGCTTCCAGCACAATATGTTCTGGTGGATCTGCTTGGATATCGGAATAAATAATGTATTCAAGACTAATCTGATTCAGAATTTTTAAAATGGGTTGATGCAATTGATGTTGTATCATTCCTGCATCGGTTACAATCAATGCCTTATGATAATTTTGTTGTGTTAAAACACTTTTAAGTTCTTGTATTGAACCAAGCCCCGCAATGATGTTCGGAACAGTTTGAAATTGAAACGAGTTCATACATACATCCTTATTTTTCATAATAAATACAACATTTTTATATCATGTGACTATAAGTTTCACTGTCTAAATAAATTAACATAAGGCGTTCCTAAAAAGTGTAGCTCTGAGCAAGAAAAGAAGAAAAAGGTATTTGTTCTGTCCTCATTTAACATTAATAAAACTGGTTGTAAGTTCTAATATAGAACTAATTTTAATTTTAAGTAACCCATTTAAAAATGTTTATGTTAGCTTCAAGTCATTTAGGGCCAAAGGGCATTAAAGATATAGTTAATAGCAAATTAGCTAAGTTTTCAGGATATTTATTAGGTGCTGTAACCCCAAAGAAACAGAGTACACTTCCTAAAGCTTTTGAATTAAGCCCACATATTGACTATAAGCGATATGGAAGTACACATTACGGGATCATGGTACCAGACTTGCCTGAACCATATCGTTATCTCTCTTGGGCTTCAGTGATAGGTTATGTTGGCTTTCCGATAACAGACTCAGAATATCAAATGTCCATTAGAGGAAAAGGTGATACCGCTTCATTGGTCCATGGGACAGCTTTATCTTCTACTGAAGAAGCATTTAAAACATATTCGATAGTTGATGATATACAGTTTAGTGAAAAGCCATTTTCTGTCATTTTTAACAATGAAACTTCTCTCACAGAAATTGACAATGGGTTTCTTCTAACTACAAAAAGAAAAGATTTGCAAATTGAAATACATTTGGTACCTACCGGAGCAATCACATGGTTTGCATATGGTTCTTTATACAAGCATTTCAGTGTATTGATGAAATATGAAGGACGAATGATTCAAAATGATGAAAGTATGGAAGTAAATGGGCTTTGCACTCTTGAATCATGGAAAGCTATAGCAACATCAATGCTAAAAAATCAAACATTAGTAAATGCTATCCAAATTCCTGTAAAGATTTTCAGTTATCAAGTAATTAACTTAGATGATGAACAGCAATTGGTGCTGGCTTTTATTTGTTATGAAGATCAACCTATTTTAACATCAGTCTATTACCGTCATATCGATGGTACTTCAATTCAATTTAATGGTGATATAAGGTTTGAAGTTACTAAGAATAAGGTTGAACCTCAGATAACACCTGATGGTTATAGCATGTATGTACCAGAAACATTTGAATGGATTGCATATCACGATAATTTGAAGATTTTAGAAATCAGAGCAGAAGTAGATACCGCATATTGCTATGGTTTAGCGGCTGGTTATGTTTCTTCGTATAAGTGGCAAGGAATGTTCCAAGGGAAAGATCTTATTGGCAGAGGGTATTTAGAGTATATCGATAGACGTTAAAAAAATTAACTTAAGAATGAACTGAATAATTTTAAAAAAGTCCTCTGATGAGGGCTTTTTTAATTAAAGTGATTCGACCTTAAATTTTCAATGCGTCTATCAGCCTTGTATTCGAATACCGACTAAGAAATTAAAAAGCATCAGTTTTATAAAGTGGGATTACTACATTCTTTTTTAGTTTTGGCATAAGCGTTTCAATTAAAATTAGTGTAGATAGTGAAGTCAAAAGCATCAACAAAACTTCTAGAGAATGACTTAATAGGAATAGTATCGTGTAAAACACAGAAAAGCATAGAAGACTGACCAAAAAATTTTTAAAATACAGTGTGATAAATACAGAGTATAAGAGTGAGGAAAAGAATAAATTAAAGTTTTGGTTCATTCCCATCTTGTCAAACACGATTATAACTAGAGAAATAATTATTACAGAAAGAGCAAAAATAAAAAAATTCTTGATGATATTCATTGTTTTTCCTCTAATTCAAGTTGAAAAGAAAATCCCCACCTTTAAGGGCCTCATCTCAAAGGTGGGGATTTGTGTGTACACCATTTTTAAAGTAAGCCTATCTATTGGTTTTGTCGTCTAAAATAATCATGGCTAGAATTTTAAACTCAATAAAAATAATGGATTATCGAAATACTGGTGTATGAGAAAATTATAGTTATTCAAAAATCTAACGGTATAATCTTTGGCTTACATGATCATAAGAAATCTCGTACATTTGATTGTTATTTGATCAATAAATAGTTGGAATAAAAATTTAATATTTATTTATATCAAATTCTTAATTTTAATATCTCTGGAATTCTCAAAAATCCATTAATATTTTTTAACAGAAGTATGGCAGAAGGCATACGTAATGAAGTAAAAAATTAAAATAGTATTAAAAAACAAATGTATGTATTGTATTAGACGGTTTTATTGTAGTCGCTGATCCTATAGACTTTTCACTTTAGTCGGTAGATTTAGCTTTTACCTATTATGTAATTTTATAGCTGGAAGTGATAAAAATGGAGTTCGTGAGAGTTTTATACGCAAGCAAGGCCACCAATATCTATCCAGATCTTAAACAGGATTTGATAAAAATCTTGGATACAGCTGTAGATTTCAATTCTCGAAATGAAATTACAGGCGTTCTTTACTATGGGCATGGATACTTTGTTCAGTGTTTAGAAGGGCGTAAGAGTAAAATTGATGAGCTTTTCTATGAAAAAATTTTAAAAGATGATCGTCATAAAAACTGCGAAATTTTATTTTATGAAAAATGTGATTTTGGACTTTTTAAACATTGGAACATGAAGTTTGCACCAATTAATAAAAGATTAGGGGACTTCTTTTTAGAAAACCATAGAGATGATTTTAATCCTTTCTTACTTACTACAAATTCAATCCCATCATTCATTGAGCTTCTAGCTTCAGAGTATGCAACAGAGCCATATGTTTTTGAAGTAAATGACTAGTACCAAATTTTAACCATGCATCGTACATGAGAGAAGAAAATGAAGATTCAATTGTGCTATGCAAGTTCACGACAAGGTCTTGCTGACGATCTGATTGATGATCTAAGCAATATCCTGACTGTAGCAAGAGACTTTAATTCCAAGAATGCTGTATTTGGAGTTTTGTACTATGCAAATAATGCATTCTTCCAATGTTTAGAAGGGGAAGACTTTATTGTTTTACCTTTATTCGAAAGTATCAAAAAAGACGCTAGACATAACAGTATTATTGAATTTGAAGTTAAAAAAATTCAGAAATATAGTTTTAAAAACTGGTCTATGAAGTATGTTCAAAAAAGCTCGAAAGTAGATATTTTCTTTAATCGGTTAGGCTGTGAAGAATTTATCCCATCTGTTTTAAATGATCAAAATTTGAATGGATTGCTTGAAGCATTATTGAATGAAAATCAAACTCGCGTTCGTAAAAGAGTGGGTTTAAATCAAAGAGGTATTCACCCATATCTTTGAAAAAATTGATTGAAGCTTATGGGGGATAGGTTTTTAGGTAAATGTGTATTGTATCAGTGGTTCAGGAATATCTAATTTTACCCATAGAGTTAATTTCAATGACCTTGTAAAGCTTGTTCTTATAATGAATTACTTTATTGACATACGCATTGTCTAGCTCATCCCATATATCAAAGTTAAAAAACTCGGCTGTTTCAGCATAAATCCATAGCCAATTTGAAACTCTATTGTTGTGGGCTGAGTCGTACACGGAGTCTTGCACTTTTTGGAGCTTATGTAACTTTAAGTCTTCATCCTGAAGAACCACTGCATTAATCTTCAAAAAAATGCCTCTTAAAAAATATAGGTAGATGTAATTTTATACAATTCGAGGATAGAGTCACATTTCAGAATGTAAAATAATTTTTAAGAAAAATTAGGAGATGTAACGGTCTATACTGGCTTCTTATTTAAGTAAACGTTGTACAGTAGGCCTATAATTTGAGAGATCTTAATTTTTAGGAATCTCAGGCCTCGTTGGCTTTCCCACCTCCCTAATAAATCGTTCTTCCATTGCGCTATACTGTTTAAAGTTTTCACGGGCTTGGTTCAGTAATGGTGCATTTACTTAAGCGCGAAAGTCATGATCTTCTGCTTTACTGGATCAGCCTCCAAGAAATATACTGGACAGATGTCATAGCCGCCGTTATATGGTTCATCTTTAGTTAAATAGCCCAGCATAAACATGGCTAAAACATTCTATTTCTCTATTCGTCTTCGTAATCACACTGAAATTTGTGTAAAAGTTCTCATAAGAGGACTTGTTTCATCAGTTAATCTGTTCAAAGTGTGACTTTACGATTCATATTTGTTAAGTGATTCACCCATATATTTTTATCTTTAGATCAGCATGCCGTCTTGTTCAATTTTTTCTGCTGCCTTCCAACTTGGTAGTGAGCTTAAACGTTCTACATAACTTTTAATATATGGATAATTTTCACCTTGTTCCATATGATGAATTAAGCCGTGAAGCCCAAATCCCATCATAAAGTCTGCCCCTGTTAAACGATCATCCACTAAAAAATTTTTATCTTTTAAATAATCATTTAAAAAACCAAAAACTTTATCAAATTCAACTTGAGTATAGTTTTCTAGAAACACCAATTTCGTACCATGCCTAGCTTCTATCTGATTAAACGTTTTTAATAAAAATGGCACCATAGCAGAGCTTTCAGCGAAGTGAATCCATTGTAGATAATCTGCATAAATAGCGTCATTTATATCTGGTGCAAGATGTGGAGCAAGTCTTTGAATCAACAACTCTACTATAGCACCTGATTCCGCAATGACTTTACCTTGCCATTCAATTACAGGAGATTTTCCTAAAGGATGAATGGTTTTTAGTGACTCAGGTGCCAAATGAGTCGTTAAGTCACGGTAATAGCGTTGCAATTGATATGGTTGTTTGATTTCTTCGAGTAACCACAAAATTCGGAAAGAACGTGATTGGTCTAAGTGATGTAATGTAATCATGATAATGCCTGCTTTAAAAATCTTATGGGTCATTTCCCCAAATTTTACGGTTTCCAATATACGCTTAAGTTTACAGATAGTGCTGTTTAGCTACTTAAATAATAGTCGAACTGCTATAGCAAATATGAAAAAGCAAATGTTTTCAATGTTTAAAGTTGCAGAGCAGGATTAAGTGATTCCTTAATCAAAATGTATCTTAACTTTTTCAACAATCATTCTTAGTCTTTGATAGAGGTGGCGTGAGTCGAATGCCCGTCCGCAAAAACCGTATTCTTTGAGCGTTTTTTGCATTTTAGCTTTATATAATTGACCTTTAAACATTCAGTTTCTTTATGAGCTTGGTTGTTCAGTGTGGTTTCATGCAACGGTTGTGAGTGGTACACATTGTTAATTCCAAAAAAGTACATATTCATACAGAATATTCAAAAGAGACAAACACTATTTCCTTTCAAATCAAAGCAATTTTTGACAAAATAGCTGATGTCAGAAAGGTCAATTCAGGCATAATGACATTTAATCGTTTTGCGTTTATTTTGCTGGAATTTTGCATGCAATATTTTAATCTCCTTATAAAACAAAATATTGGAATGTTTTTCTAATGGCTACAAAATATAATGTGTTATGTGTCTGTTTAGGGAATATTTGTCGATCTCCAACTGCGGAAGCGATTCTCAGACATTATTGTGATGTGCATGGCCTAAATGTCACGGTCGACTCTGCTGGGACCAGTAATTACCATCCGAACAAAGCACCAGACCTACGTAGTCAAAAACATGCTGCAAAACGTGGTTATGATTTATCTACCTTACGTGCTAGACAGATTGTTTTAGCAGACTTTGTTGAATTCGACTTGATTTTAGCAATGGACCATGAAAACTTTGATGATATTCAAACACTCATGTCTCAGGCTGTGCAACAGTTCGGTACACATCAGATTCGCGCCAAGTTAGCATTGATGAGTGAACATGATCCTCAATTTAGTCAACAAGCGGTGCCTGATCCATACTATGGTGGTGCAGATGGATTTGATCGAGTACTTGATCAGTGTGAATCCAGCAGCCAAGCGTGGGTCGATATTTTTAAAAATCAAATGAAAGCAGGGCAATAGGATTTAATTTAATATGCAGCTACAAGCGCAGGTTCAGCTTAAAAACTTAAATACATTAAATTTGAATGCGATTGCTTCACATTATGTACAAATCAATCATCCAGATGACGTCCTTGCGGCATTAGAATTTGCGGAGCAGCAGCATTTAAACGTTTTGGTACTTTCGGGTGGCAGTAATGTTTTATTGCCACAGCAAGTACAAGCCTTGGTGATGCATTTAAATATTCAGGGAATTGAAGTTCTTTCTGAAGATGAAAATACTATTACGGTTAAGGTGGGTGCTGGGCAAGTCTGGCATGACTTTGTTTTATATAGCACGCAACAGCAATGGTTTGGATTGCAAAATCTTGCTTTGATACCGGGGTTAGTCGGTGCTTCACCTGTCCAGAATATTGGTGCCTATGGCGTTGAAGCGGGTGAGTTTATTGAATCGGTACAAGTTTATGATCGTGAACTAAAACAGTTTGATTCGATCTCTGCGCAAGATTGCCATTTTGCTTATCGCCATAGTATTTTCAAAGATCACCCCAATCGTTACATCATTGTCAGTGTGACTTTTAAACTATTGAAACAAGCTGAACTTAAACTGAATTATGGTGATCTGAAGCAAGCAGTAGGCGATGAACTGACCGCAGAAAACTTACAGAATCAGGTGATACACATTCGCCAAAGTAAATTGCCAGACCCGAAAGAATTTCCAAATGTTGGAAGCTTTTTTAAGAATCCAATTTTGGCACAAGTTGAATTTGATAAAATTACTCAACAATTTCCAAACATTCCGCATTATCCGCAGGCAAATAGCAGTGTTAAAGTGGCTGCAGGCTGGTTAATTGATCAAGCAGGTTGGAAGGGTAAGCAATTAGGCTCAGTTGGGATGTTTCATAAACAAGCTTTGGTTTTGGTGAATTATGCTGAGGCGACTCTAGCGGATGTACAAAGCACTTATCAGGCTGTACAAAGTGATGTAAAACAAAAGTTTAGTATTCTATTGGAACCTGAACCTGTGTTATACAGTGAACAAGGTTTGATTCAAGCGCATAGTGGGTGAAGAAATCTATGGCGAAAGTACATTGGATGGTCAGTTTAGTACGAGTAATTACCATATTATTCGTGCTACTGGGCTGGTTTGTGCTTTTTTTATATTCGCCTTTTTATTCACAGTTGGTGGTGAAAGGTCTGAACCGCTTTGTTCCTGTCGATGTCAATGAGGTTGCAGCGCAGAGTCAGCGCCCTGCAGCGTTGAGTGAGCACGAAACCTTAGAGCCTGGTTCGAACCTATGGATTGCTCGACAGGCTTATTTGAAACTCATGGAAAGAAGCTTTCAATCTGAGCAATCAGAAGATTTAAGATTAATACAAGCACGTTATAAGTTGTTGCAAGAGCTGATTGCTGAAGAGCAGGAAAAAGAAAGCCAAGATGAAAAAAAGCAACCCAGTATTCCATTGATGAGTGAACAACAAGCTGAGCAGGATCAAGCAAGCTCAGCTGTTGTGATTAATACACCCTTAGATTTTTTACAGTGGAATACACCTGATAATCAGGCATTGATGGGTAAATATATTGCCTTTTTAGAAACCTATCCAATTGCTTTACCTGTGAAGGAAGAAGATAAAGATCAGACCAATAAAGACCTGATTGAATTGAAAAATAATAAAGAGAACTTGGTTGAGCCACAAAGTGCTTCACAGCCGAATGCAATTGTCGTATTGGGCGGTGGCCTCACTCTTGGTGCCAATGGTAAAGATATTGTGGTGAATAATTACACACGCTTACGCTTGGAAAAAACCTTACAAGTCGAGAAGAAATATGCTTTACCAATCGTACTGAGTGGTGTCGAAGCACCTTATATGCAGGCATGGTTAAAAGAGCGTGGTGTGGATGCTAAATTGTTAGAAAACCGCAGTATGAATACTTGTGAAAACTCTCGATTCAGTTCTCTATTACTACAAAAGAAAGGTGGTGCGCCAACCGTCATTTTGATTACCGATGAGTACCACATGCCACGGACACGACGTTTATTTGCTTTAAATGGTATTGAGACTGTGCCTGTCATGGCCCCAATGCCAACGACCTTAACGCAATGGCGTCCAAGTGAACAAAACTATGATCATAGCCGCCGTGCCAACTATGAAATGCTGGCTACGATTCGTGATATGTTATTTGGCTCAAGTGATTGTCGAGAGATACCCTAATGTCCGATATTCCATTTTTAAATCCGACAATTTTAAAACAACTGGATTTACCTGTACCAAATCGTGAGACCACACCTCAGGTGCTTGAACCTTTGGATTTATCGCGTGTCACAGAGATCTCAAAGCCATTACAGGCGTATCGTAAGTTATATGGTTTACATTTATTGGATGGCGAACATTGGCAGGGCTATGTAGAAATGCCACTGTTCCGTGTGCATGTCCAAGTGTTTCAGCCTAAACAACAGAAATTACAGGGTACGGTGTGTTTGCTGCACGGTTATTTGGAACATAGCGGTATTTATCAACCGATTATCAAAGAAATTCTTGAGCAGGGCTTTAGTGTTGTTACTTACGATTTGCCTGGACATGGCTTAAGCAATGGTTCACCTGCCAGTATTCAGAATTTTGATCACTATCAGCAAGTTTTACACGCGGTTTACGATGCGGTTCGTGGTGCGAAGCAATTACCGAAGCCGTGGTTAGGGATTGGGCAAAGTACGGGTGGTGCAATTTGGATGCATCACTTACTTGAATATGCAGAACGCCGAGAAGATCCTATTGTCGATCGGGTATTATTGTTGTCGCCATTGATTCGGCCTGCGAAAACGGCATGGTGGCATAACTCGGTTGGTCTGGGCATTATCCGTAGGATCAAAAGTCAAGTACCACGACATTTCCGTCGTAATAATCATAATCCTGAATTTTTACGCTTTGTTCGTTTAAAGGATCCTTTGCAACCTCGAATGATGGGCATGGACTGGATTTTGGCGATGTCAAAATGGATGCTGGAAATGGAACAGCGACCAGCATGTCGTATTCCTGTGTGGCTCGCACAGGGTGCTTTAGATCAAACCGTAGATTGGCGTTATAACATTGAATATATTCGCCGTAAGTTTAGATTGCAGACTTTATTGATGCTGGAAGAAGGCTCACACCAATTAATTAATGAACGTGCTGATATTCGTGCTGCGCTGACAGGCTTAATTCCTGCTTTCTTACATGCAAAACCAAATCACCACTATTACTAGTGGTGATTTTTATTGGCTTAAACGTTTATATTAAAATTGATTGGCATCCGCCATTTTCCACATACGATAGTAGAAATTCTCGTCATCATTTAAATCGCTATGCAGCAATTCATTTTCTTTTAAGAAGAAGTGGATCTGTGCATAGTTTTTGATTTCGCGATCATTCATACGCTGTGCCAAATGATGCGCTTTAATGTCGGATGGGTGATGTAAACCCGCAGCTGCAATCATTTCAGATAAGGCGTGCAGCGTGTTTTTATGGAAGTTAAACACACGTTCAGCTTTACTTGGAACATCAATCGCTTTCTGACGATCTTTATCCTGTGTTGCAATACCAACAGGACATTGGTTGGTATGGCAGCTTTGTGCTTGGATACAACCTACCGCAAACATAAAGCCACGTGCGGAATTGACCCAATCCGCACCTAAGGCAAAGGTGCTGGCAATATCAAAGGCGCTGATCATTTTACCGCTGGCACCAATTTTGATTTGATCACGCAATCCTGTACCCACTAGTGTATTATGCACAAAGCGCAAACCTTCTCTGAGTGGCGTACCAATATAGTCACTAAACTCGATTGGTGCTGCGCCAGTTCCGCCTTCAGAACCATCAACCACCACAAAGTCAGGCACAATTTTGGTTTCGAGCATGGCTTTGACAATGCTCATAAATTGCCAAGGTTGACCAATACAGAGTTTAAAGCCAACTGGTTTACCACCTGAAAGCTCTCTGAGTTTTTGAATGAAATGCATCATTTCAATCGGGGTGTTAAAACTTGGGTGTTTAGAAGGGGAAACACAGTCATGGTCTCTGGAAATACCACGAATACGGGCAATTTCTTCAGTGATTTTATGCTTGGGTAAAATACCGCCGTGACCTGGTTTCGCACCTTGTGAGAGCTTGACCTCAATCATTTTAATATTCGGATTTTTGGCTTGCTGTGCAAACTTGTCTGGATCAAATAAGCCTTCAGCGGTACGGCAACCAAAATAGCCACTGGCAATTTGCCAGACAATATCGCCACCATGCTCTAAATGGTAGGGGCTGAGACTACCTTCACCGGTATCGTGGTAGAAGTTGCCTAAATGTGCACCTTTGTTCAATGCACGGATTGCGTTAGCACTCAGACTACCAAAGCTCATTGCTGAGATATTCATGATCGATGCGCTATACGGCTGGCTACATTGCGCATTACCAATCAGTACCCGGAAAGATTCTGGATTCGCAGGAGGACACGGGGCAATGGAATGTACAATGAAGCGATAGTTTGGATCATAGACATCAATGATTGAACCAAAGGGCTTATCCGCATTTTCATTTTTTGCACGTTGATAAACAAGGCTGCGTTGCATACGTGAAAAAGGCAGGGCATCTTGATCCGATTCAATGAAATATTGACGAATTTCAGGGCGAACATCTTCAAACAGAAAGCGGAAATGTCCCAAAATTGGATAGTTTCTCAAAATTGCATGTTTCTTTTGCAGTAAGTCGCGTAAACCAACAATGCTGAGCACCCCAGTGACTAACCAAAGACCGTTTAAAAGGGTATCAGATATAAAATAATAAATGGTATGTGGGGTATAGGTAAATTTAAACCAAGTAATGGTTAAAGCAGTAAAAATACAAAGAAACCAAACAGAATGTCTTGAAAAGAAAGTGTTAAGTAATTTATGTCTTATAGCTTGCGCTGGACTAGCCATCGGCAGGAGATTCCCATAATGAAGCAACTGACAAACGATGCCAAGAAGCTCACACAAGCTCAAGTAATGAATTGTTAGATATGAGAATTATTCTCTTTCCAGGGGCGTTATTCTAGCTCAAGCTGATAGTCATCTTTGGTGACTTTAATTTTAATCTTTTTATACTTTCTTTTATTGGGGTTTAAAGCGGAGTCAGTAACTTCGGTGGCAAAACTCGAATTTCCCATCAAGTCATAATAGGCCTTATAACCAATCAAAATCTTTTGCGGTCTACCACTATGCTCATGACTATAGCTTTCAATGAGTTGAGTTAACTGTTCTAAAATCGAAGTTTGTGTCATGTCTATCTCATTCGCCTGCGTAGCTCATAGGCTTAAGCTAATCGAACTTTGTTAAGGAAATAAGACAGGCCGTCTACTCACAATACTTTTATTCGTATCAGCTTGAGACCATAGTCTGATTTAGAGATATCGCCAATTATTCTTTAATAGCGACCTTTAATTGGCAGAGCCAAACAGTAATAAAATTACACATAACATAATTGAATTATGTATTGCATAAATTTAGACTTTCTTGTAGCATGAATTTATAGCTGAGAGCCAAGATCAAGAATCATGATTTCTTCATTTGGCTGACTTATGGACGGAAAGGGCTTTAATACGGATGCTTTTACATACTTATAAAAACACCGGTCGCCTTTTCTGATAACGCATGTATAGGTTGATGCTTTTAGATAGCGATTAAGCAATTGAAGAATAAGACCTATACAGAGCATTAAACGGATGAATTTATCTAAATAAGGGAAACTAGATGGACATTTTAGATAACCCATTAGAATTATGTGGTTTTGCTTTTATTGAATTTGTTTCGACGGAAAACGGATTAGATCAGATCTTTGAGACCATCGGTTTTTCTAAAGTCGCAAAGCATAAGTCTAAAAAAGTTTATTTATGGCGTCAGGGTAATATCAACATTATCTTGAACTACCAGCCTGAATCTTATGCTTCATTCTTCTTTAAAGAACATGGCCCTTCAGCCTGTGCAATGGGTTTTAGAACTCGTGATGCAGCCAAAGCATTTAGCAAAGCCGTGGAGCTTGGTGCAGAACCAATGTATTCACAAGCTGGGCCAATGGAATTAAATATCCCTGCGATCAAAGGGATTGGTGGCATGCCAATTTTCCTTGTTGATCGTGATATCTATGAAAATGACTTTATTTTCTTTGATGATGCAGACAGAAATCCAAAAGGTGCGGGCCTGAACGAAATCGACCATTTAACTCATAATGTCTATAAAGGACGTATGGAGTATTGGGCGAACTTCTACGAAAAAATCTTTAACTTCCAAGAAATCCGCTACTTTGACATCAAAGGCGAATATACAGGTTTAACCTCTAAAGCCTTGACTGCGCCAGATGGCATGATTCGTATTCCACTGAATGAAGATTCAGACAAGGGCAACGGTCAAATTGCAGAGTTCTTGGCAGATTTTAATGGTGAAGGCATTCAGCATATCGCGTTTATTACCGATGACCTGCTTTCAACATGGGACAAGTTAAAAGGGATTGGTATGCAGTTTATGACTGCACCACCTGAAACCTACTATGAAATGTTGAAAGAGCGTTTACCTAATCATGGTGAGCCAACGGAAGAACTGCAAAAACGCGGTATCTTGTTGGATGGCAATACCAAAGATGGTCAGAAAAAACTGTTGTTGCAGATTTTCTCGCAAAACATGCTTGGGCCTGTGTTCTTTGAATTTATTCAACGTAAAGATGATGATGGCTTTGGTGAAGGCAACTTCAAGGCATTGTTTGAATCCATCGAACGTGACCAGATCCGCCGTGGTGTACTAGAAGCAAAATAATTCAGCTCAAAGCTTGAAACAAAAAAGCCAAGAAGTTTGCTTCTTGGCTTTTTTATATGGATGAATTATTAACGGGTTTGAATATATTGATTGATTGCTGCAACTTCACGTTTAAACAGTTCTAAGTTCTCGCTGCCCTCATGAACTGAGAAAAACATTTCACTGTCCAACGCGACAATACAAAACTCCATTGAATGATGCGCATTAAAGATCGGTAGACCCACTGCATTAATCCCGACCAAAAGATCACCCTGAGCAATCGACATGCCATGTTGCAGGACATTCTCTTTGAGTAATAGAAACTCATCCCAATCAGTCGGTCTAATCGGGTAATGGTTATGAGCCGCTTTTTCCCATTCCGCTTGCATCAACGGCTTAATCACGGCTTCAGGCATATAAGAGGCAAACACACGACCCGCTGCGGAATTGACCAATGGCATGATCGAACCAACCTTGGTCACGATTGAAATTGGATGGTTGGATTCAATCGATTGAACCACTAAAGGCCCTTTGGGCGACCATTTACTGATTTGAATACCACAGCCAATCTTGTTTTGTAATTCATAAATCAGGTGCTGAACCAGCTGTAATACATCGGTATGCTGGATACAGTTCAAGCCTAAACGCCATGCTTGATCGCCTAAGGCGTACTGACCATCGGTGAGCTGCTTGGCGTAATTCATGCGAATCAGACTGACCAGATAACGGTGTACCTTGGCAGGGTGCATATCCAGTTTGCTGGATAGGTCTTTTAATATAATGGGCTTGTTATGCTCTAAAAGGGCATTGAGTACCGCTAAACCGACCTCAAGTGATTGAACCCCACCAGATAACTTTTCTTCAATCATTCAATAACCCTTAAGCTGCGTGCTTTCACGCCGTGTTTGTTGCTGTCAATCATGGACAATTTACATCCAGCACATAATGCCTGAGCAGTTGGCAAAATAGAAATCATCTTTTTAAATGAATCAAATTGGTGAATTGCATAAGCATACAATTGTTTTTAGAGAGATTGCACGCTATTTTGCTGAGCCTACTATGCCTTAAAAATATACAAAATGCTTTAAATTTAGACCATAAAAAAAGGCATTAACATTTTACAATGCTAATGCCAAATTCATGGAACTGAATTTATGCACCGAGTTCATCTTCGTGTAAGAAATGAGTATGGTGTGGTGCACGTTTGGTGCGACTCCACTCATCCAGCATTTCTAATTTCATTTCTTCGGTAATTCGTGCAATCTTGGCATCGGCATTGACATCATTATAGGTCAGTTCCAGACGATGACCATTTGGATCGAAGAAGTAAATCGAGTGGAAGATACCATGGTTGGTCACCCCTAATACCTTCACGTCATTGGCTTCGAGATGTGCTTTTGCTGCCATCAGCGCATCTAAATCTTCCACTTCAAAAGCAATATGCTGTACCCATTGTGGTGTGTTTTCATCACGGCCCATATCTGGTTGCGTCGGCAGTTCAAAGAAGGCCAATACATTGCCTTGGCCCGCATCTAAAAACAAATGCATGTACGGATCAAAGGCTTTGGTGGATGGCACATGGTCTTCTGCAAAGGCCAGAATGAAATCCATATGCAGCATTTTTTTGTACCATTCGACGGTTTCTTTCGCATCTTTACAGCGATAAGCCACATGATGAATTTTTTTAATTGCAAAGCTCATGATAAAACTCCTTTTATCTCTATTCCCAATCTGGTTGTTGTTCTGGGGTCGCATTCAAGAATGCGGGAAGGGTTAAACAATGTTGGTAGATCGACTCAATCTTGGGAAAAGCACTTAAATCAATTTTAAAGCGCTTGGCGTTGTAGACTTGAGGAATCAAGCAGCAGTCTGCAAAAGTTGGCTGTGAGCCAAAGCAGAATTGCCCATTGGAATGCTGTAATTGCATTTCTAAGCTGTGAAAGCCTTCTAAAATCCAATGTCTGTACCACAGCGTTTTTTGCTCATTACTGATCGCAAGATCGTTTTGTAGATACTTCAACACTCTCAGGTTATTGATCGGATGAATATCACAGGCAATGCTTTGTGCAAAGGCACGAACTTTGGCACGTTCAATCAGATCTTTGGGTAACAGCGCTTTGGCTGGATAACGTTCTTCCAGATATTCCAAAATGCTGAGCGACTGGGTAAAGACCTGATCTTGGTCAAGTAGTGTCGGCACCAACTGACTTGGATTGAGGGCACGATAACTTGCCAGTTGCTGCTCATTTTTAACGAGATGCACTGCTTCAGTTTCATAGGGCAATGCTTTTAGGTTAAGCGCGATACGTACCCGATAAGCCGCAGAGCTACGAAAGTAACTATACAGTTTCATAACGCTCGTCCTTTTGTTGATTAAAACGAAAGTGACGTGCTGGTAAAATGGTATTGGCAACTTCGCCAAAGCCCACGCGGATTCCATCTTTTTCACAGTAGCCTTTCATCACAACACGGTCACCATCTTCCAAGAAGCCACGCTTTTCGCCGTTGCAAAGGTTGAGCGGTTTGGTGGTATTCCACGTCAGTTCCAGTAAGCTGCCATAAGAATCTTCAGTTGGGCCTGAAATTGTGCCTGAACCCATTAAATCGCCGACTTGGACATTACAGCCTGCAATAGTGTGATGGGTCAGTTGCTGTGCCATTGACCAATACATATATTTGAAGTTGGTTTGGCAAATCACATTAGACTGTGAAGATTGAGGGGTTTGAACTTCAACACTAAGCTGAATATCATAGCTGTTTGCGGTGTTTTCTTGTAGATAGCCTAATGGTTTTGGTTGTTGCTCCGGACCTTTGACTTTAAATGGTTCAAGCGCTTCCATGGTCACCACCCACGGTGAGATGGCACTGGCAAAGGTTTTGGCATTGAAAGGACCTAAAGGGACATATTCCCATTGTTGAATATCACGTGCTGACCAATCATTCAGCAACACCATACCGAAGATATGTTCCCATGCATTTTCAATGGCAATCGGCTCGCCCAATTCAGTTGCTTTACCCACGACAAAAGCAGTTTCTAATTCAAAGTCGAGTTTACGGGTTGCCGAGAACATAGGACGTTCTTCATTCGGTAATTTGATTTGTCCTGAAGGGCGCACAATGTCTTTACCGCTGACAATCACAGAACTGGCACGACCGTTATAGCCGACAGGCAATTCGCTCCAGTTCGGCAATAGCGCATTTTTAGGGTCTCTAAACATGGTACCGACATTGGTGGCATGTTCTTTCGATGAATAGAAGTCGGTATAGCCAGGTACATGAATCGGTAAATGTAAAACCACATCTTCTTGTTTAAACAAGACTTGCTGACGTAAATCTGCATCATCACGTAAGGTCGGATTTTCCGCAGACAATAAGCTTTGCACAGTGCTGCGAACCGTATGCCAATTGTGTTTGCCTGTTTCAATAAATTTATTCAATGTTGGCTGATTAAAGCAGTTTACTGTTGTGAGCTGTAATAAGCCTTTTTGCTCTAATGCGGCAAGGTCAAGCACCCATTCACCAATTGCAACGCCAACGCGTTTTTCACCTTGTGCTGTCTCGCTGAAAATGCCGTATGGCAAATTATGTATTGTGAAATCTGATTGGGCATCAATCTCAAGAAAAGAAGTTAAATGATGTGCCATGATTCGCTTTCCTTGTCTTTAATTCTGTCGGTCTAATCTGGTTATTTAGGGAGTGTTTTGATTAAGCGATTGAAAGATAAAATGATGTATAGGTTTTTATCGGTCAATTCTAGTTTGCTTAGAGCAAAAATCCCTGTGTCTTAATTTCTATCATACTGAAAATAATTAATTACGCAATACATAATTTAATTACATTATTCATAATATTTGTTATTTGTTGAATTTTCTGTTTATATGCGCGGTTATTCGAAAAGTGAATTAATTATTTTTCGGGTTAGATATAGGCATTTGTGATTAACTTATGATATACGTAATTTTAGACAGAAAAATTACGCGACACGGATGAGAATAATCATATGTCAAAACAGGAGCAAGGAAACCTGAACCCAGGTTTAAGCAATCGGCATATCCAGCTTATTGCGCTAGGTGGTGCGATTGGCACAGGTTTGTTTCTAGGTATCTCACAATCGATTAAGCTGGCTGGCCCATCGGTCATTCTGGGTTATGCGATTGCAGGGCTCATTGCATTTTTAATGATGCGACAGTTAGGTGAAATGGTGGTACAAGAGCCAGTCAGTGGTTCATTTAGCCATTTTGCTTATAAATACTGGGGCTCATTTGCAGGTTTCATGTCAGGTTGGAACTATTGGGTACTCAATGTGCTGGTCTGTATGGCTGAGCTCACGGCGATTGGGTTATATATTCAATATTGGTGGCCTGAAATCCCGACATGGGTTTCGGCATTGGCCTTTTTTATCTTAATTAACGGTATCAACCTTTTGCATGTCAAGTTTTTTGGTGAAATGGAGTTTTGGTTCTCTATCATCAAAATTTTAGCAATCTTGGCCATGATTGGTTTTGGTTCGTATTTACTTGCAACAGGAACAGCAGGGCCACAAGCTGGTATCAGTAATCTTTGGGCATTGGGTGGATTCTTTCCATTTGGTGTAGAAGGTCTGGTCATGGCCATGGCAGTGATCATTTTCGCCTTTGGTGGAATTGAGTTATTTGGTATCACTGCGGCAGAAGCACGTGATCCTGATAAAACCTTGCCGAAAGCAGTGAATCAAATTATCTATCGTATTTTGATTTTCTATATTGCAACGCTTTTCATCTTATTCGCACTGTTCCCTTGGAACCAAATGGCGCAAGGTGGTAGCCCATTCGTGATGGTCTTCGCATCATTGGATAGCCAAGGCGTTGCAACAATGTTGAACTTTGTGATCTTAACTGCGGCTGTATCTGTTTATAACGGAACCAGCTATTGCAGTAGCCGTATGTTATTGGGCTTGGCTCAACAAGGTAATGCACCTAAGTTCCTTCAGAAAATCAACAAACGTGGTATTCCAACCAATGCGGTTTATGTATCTGCATTCGTTACGGTACTGTGTGTGTTGTTGAACTATGCATTCCCTGCGAAAGCATTTGGTTTGTTAATGATGCTGGTGGTTGCAGCGATTGTGATTAACTGGGTGGTGATTTCATGGACGCATTTAAAGTTCCGTAAGGCCATGCAAGCACAGGGTGTCACTACCAAGTTCCCAAGTATTGCTTATCCATTTAGTAATTATCTGTGCATGATCTTTATGTTGGGTATTCTCGTGGTGATGTCAATGACTGCGGATATGCGGATCGCAGTCATGATGATTCCCGCATGGATTCTGTGTTTAATGCTAGCCTATTATTTGAAACAGCGAAAATTAAGAAATGCTCAGCCGAGTGTGGCTTTAAATACGGATGTTTAACTTTCAAAGCGGATATGTAAAAAA
>NZ_DBBF01000035.1:99452-111080 GCF_002292065.1 Acinetobacter sp. UBA991
TTTTTTACATATCCGCTTTGATATTCATGCGGATATTTGGCGAATTGTTTGGTGAAATGAGCTAAAATTCGCTTATATCAATCGAGTTTATTTTCTCTATTTATTCTTATTTGACACTTTAAAAAAGGCATTTGAATTGCTTCAATCATTAAGTATCCAAACACGATTGGGTGGTTTCTACCTGTTCTACTATGCCATAGTCGGAACGTTCATGCCGTATTGGAACCTGTATCTACAAGATCAGGGGTTCAATTACCAAGAGATCGGCATTCTTTCTTCAATTGCGATTATTACCCGTTTTTTTGCACCATTAATTTGGGGCTGGATTGCTGATAAATCAGGAAAGCGAATGCTTTTGGTACGTATTGCGACCTGGATGGAAACCTGTATCTGGTTTGCCATCTTCGTAATCCCGAATAGTTTCCAATCAGTGGCGTTACTGATGTTGATTTTCAGTTTCTTCCAAAATGCCATCTTGGCGCAGTTTGAGGGCGTGACTTTATTCTGGTTAGGTGAAAAACGTGCGGAACTCTATGGCAAAGTGCGTAAATGGGGTTCAGTCGGTTTTATTGTCGGTGTATTTGTAATTGGGGCTTTATTGGAGGTTATTCCAATCTCAATGCTGCCTATTTTATTGCTCTCTGTTTCATTTCTGGCTTTTCTTTGGTCATTTAGTATTAAAGAGCCTGAACATGCACCAAGCTCTCAGAAAACGCTTGAACCGCTACTCCCGATTTTAAAACGGCCCATCGTTGCTGCATTTTTTAGTATTGAATTTATTTTGCTGTTTTCATTGGCGCCGTTTTATAGCTTTTATAGTAACTATCTAAAAGAAATTGGCTTTAGCACCACACAAATTGGCAGCTTATGGGCGATGGGGGTGATTGCTGAAATCATTATGTTTGCTATTGCACAAAAGCTCTTCTTCACTCGCTTTTCATGGCGAACATTGGTAGTGATTTGCCTGCTTTTAACCAGTTTACGCTGGTTCTTGGTCGGTGTTTTAGAAAACAATTATATTGGACAGTTACTTACTCAGTGTTTACATGCCTTTAGTTTTGGCCTGTTCCATCTGATTGCCATGAAAGTGATTTTCCAAAACTTTACACCAGAGCAGCAAGGCCGAGGACAGGCATTGTATAGCACCATGTGGGGCTTAGGGGTAGCATCTGGAAGTTTATTGGCTGGGCACTATTGGCAAATATTTTCAGGTGCGACCATTTTCTTCTGTGCCAGTGTGGTGGTCTTGTTTGGTTTATTACTGGTGCTATGGCTGCCGAATCAAGTGGAAACAGCAGCCAAAACTTAGACTAGATTTGGATGTGTTTATATTGCGGCAACCATGGTTGTGCTTGTTCCAGTTGAGCGGCAAGTTGCAACAAGCGGTCTTCACATCCAAAAGGTGCGATAAACTGGCTACCGAGTGGCATACCGTGTTTATTCCAATACAAAGGGACTGACATGGCAGGTAAACCGGTTACATTGGCGAGCTGGGTAAAAGGTACCCAACTCAAATTGTCCTGTACCATTTTCTCTACCAACTTACCTTGTGCCAAGTAGTGGGCTTTTCCTAGTTTTAGCAAGCCTTTTAGGATTGGCTTCTGCCAAGCAGGTGTGGCAACCTCACCATTTTTAGGCGCGACTGAGGCCGTGGTTGGCGTGAGGTATAAGTCATATTTTTCAAAGAAAATATTCATCTGGGTGCTGTACAGTCCCCAATTATTAAGCGTATGAATATATTCTGTCGCCGTGGTCTTCGCTCCAAAGGCAGCCAAAGTAATTGAATCGAGTTCGAAATCACGATTTTTTGCACCCGCCATTTGTTTGATTTGTGCCTGCATATAGGAGAACTGACTGAACCATGTGGTGACAAAATCTTTTGCCAGTTCGAGACCATCTATTTTAGGTCGGTCTTCAACCACAATATGACCCAATGATTCCAATAGCTTCGCAGTTTTTTGCACAGCTTGGATTGCATCTTTAGAGATTTTGGTACCAATCGGTGATTGGGTATTAAATGCGATACGAAGTTTTTTTGGACTTTGTTGAATGATATCTAAGTAGTTTTGTTTCGGTGCTTCAATACGAAATAGTGAGGTTTGTTCAGGACCTTGCACTGCATCAAGCATGGCTGCACTATCTCGAACGGTTTTGCTGAGCACATGCTGCATGGCAGCGCCGTGCATGGCTTCGCTAAATTGTGGTCCCCATGGCGTACGTCCACGACTGGGTTTAAGTCCAAATAGACCGCAATACGAAGCAGGGATACGAATTGATCCACCGCCATCACCCGCACCCGCAATAGGGACTAAGCCGCCTGCAACTGCTGAAGCAGAACCGCCTGAAGAGCCACCGCTGTTATGCTTTAAATTCCAAGGATTATGGCATGCTCCCCAAGCATCAGGCTCAGTAATCCCTTTAATACCAAATTCAGGCGTATTCGTTCGTCCAAAAGTGACAATACCAGTTTGTTCCCAGCGATTGACAATTTCTGCATTAAAGTCTGGTGTGTAATTGATTTTTTTTAATGCTTGACTGCCATAAGACGTTGGCACACTTTGGTATTCTTGAAATAGATCTTTGACTAAAAATGGAACACCTGAGAATGGACCTGATAAAGCGTGTTGAGCGCGTTGTTTGGCTTGTTCATACATTGGGATAATGATGGCATTCAGTTTCGGATTGACTTGATTGCTTCGTTCTAATGCGATTTCGAGCAGCTCTGACGGCTGAACTTCTTTGTTTTTGACTAACTCGGCTAACCCTAAACCATCGTACTGTACGTATTCTGAAAATTTCATGGCTTTTATCCCTAAAGCGAAAATCTTTATAAAGTAAAAAGTTAAATACAATTTGAAAAATAGCATACCTGAAAAAGTGTCAAAACAAGCAATTAAATTACATGGTAAAAATATTGTGTTTATATGGTTATGAATGCATGCTTTTATCAAAAAATATGCTAATTTAAGCCTATGCACCGTTAAGATGACGACTTAATTAAATCTATGAAAAATATTTATATTATTGGATTATTATGGGCTTGCTCAACATGGACTATGGCAGAGACGGTCGTAAATGACAAAGCAGCAGTAACCCCTCAACAAATAGCTAAAGCCAATGCGATTCGGGTCACAACTCGCCCTGAGATTATGGGGCTGTGGGGAATGGAAATTCCAAACAATAAGAAGTGTGTCGAATACTATAACTTCCGTGGTGCAAGTGATGTGGTGATTAAAAGTGGTCAAGAATGGTCGTATGGCTTATATGATTATCAGCCATCAGAAGATCATAAAGAGCGCTTGCCCGCATTAGTTCTGCAAATCAAATATGACAATAATGAAATGGACTGTTCAGGTCAAAAGCAAGATCAAACGGGTGAAGTTTCGCAGTACTTTGTAAAATGGGCCAATGATTCAACTATCGATTTTTGTGCCAGTGAAAAAGGCGATAAGTGTTTTGCGACCTTGCGTCGTGTTTTACCCTAAGAATTAAGATTGAGTTAGAAATAAAAAAGCCTCTTGAGTAAGAGGCTTTTTTATTTAGGCTTTTTCAGCTTTTGGTTCAAGCTGTTTTAGCAAATGTTTTTCAAGATAATGAATATCCATTGCCTGTTCACAGAAATTTTTGTCTTGTAAGATCAAATCTTTATGCAAAGGAATATTGGTTTTAATTCCTGTCAAAATCATTTCATCTAATGCTTGGCGCATGCGAGCTAATGATGTTTCACGGTCTTTACCATGAGAAATCAATTTTGCAATCATTGAGTCATAGTAAGGCGGGATGTTGTAGCCCTGATAGATGTGTGAATCCAAACGGATACCAGCACCACCTGGCGCATAGAAACTTTCAATTTTACCTGGAGAAGGCAAGAAAGTAGTTGGATCTTCAGCATTGATACGGCATTCAATCGCATGACCTTTAACTTCGATTTGCTCTTGTTCAAGTTCAAGACCTAAACCAGCTGCAATACGAAGTTGCTGTTCAATGATATCAACCCCAGTCACCATTTCAGTGACAGGATGTTCAACTTGCACGCGAGTATTCATTTCGATGAAGAAGAATTCGCCATCTTCAAATAAAAATTCAAATGTACCTGCACCACGATACTGCATCAACTTACATGCATTCACACAGGCTTCTAAAATATCAGCACGTGCTTGTTCAGGTAGGTTTGGTGCCGGTGCTTCTTCTAATACTTTTTGATGACGACGTTGTAAAGAACAGTCGCGATCATAGAGGTGAATCGCATGACCATTACCATCACCAAGAACCTGTACTTCGACATGGCGAGGTTTCTGTAAGAAACGTTCCATATAAACCGTATCGTCACCGAACCACATCTCTGCATCGCGTTGCGCCGCTTGAACCGATTCAAGTAGCGTGTCGACACGTTCTACGATACGCATACCACGACCGCCGCCACCAGAAGCCGCTTTCACGATCAATGGGAAGCCGATTTCTTTTGCTTCCGCGAGTGCATTGTTAATGGTTACGGCATGATCACAGCCAGGTACCGTTGGTACACCTGACTTTTTCATGGCAATAATCGCTGATACTTTATTCCCCATAAGACGAATATGTTCAGGGCGAGGGCCAATGAAAATAAAGCCAGAACTTTCAACGATTTCAGCAAATTCCGCATTCTCGGATAAAAAACCATAACCAGGATGGATTGCATCCGCGCCTGTGATTTCTGCAGCAGTAATAATTGCAGGAATATTTAAATAGCTTTCACTACTTGCACCCGGTCCGATACACACTGCTTCATCAACGAAGCGTAAGTGCATTAAATCTTTATCGGCATCTGAATAGATACCAACTGTTTTAATGCCAAGAGTTTTACAAGCCCGAGTAATTCGTAAAGCGATTTCGCCACGGTTTGCAATTAATACTTTTTGCAACATAGGAATCCCCAAACTGATTAAGCACGGTAGCGGAAAAGTGGTTGACCGAATTGGATCACTTCACCATTTTTCACTAGAATTTCTTCAATTACGCCGCTTTTTGTTGCTTCAATTGGGTTCATGATTTTCATTGCTTCAATGATCCCTAATGTTTCACCCGCAGATACTGTTTGACCTACATTTACAAATGGTGCTTCACCTGGACTTGGTGCTGCATAGAACACACCAACCATAGGTGATGATTCAACTGCACCACGTGGTGTTTTTGCTGCTGGTGCTGGAGCAGCAACCGTTGGAGCTGCAGCTACAGCAGCCGCGGCATAAACAGGAGTAGGGCGAGTTAATGAGATGGATTGGTCGCCTTCCTTAACTTCAATCGCTTGTAAGTCAGATTCAATCATCAAGTCGATGAGCTTCTTGATTTTACGGATATCCATGAGTGAGCATTCCTAAAAAGTCTAAATTAGTTAGAAGATTGAATTTTTTCGATAGCGTAATCGAGAGCAAAGGAATAACCCTTTGCACCTAAGCCACAAATTACGCCAATGGCTTTATCTGATAAATATGAGTGATGACGGAATGATTCACGGGCGTGAACATTTGACAAATGAACCTCAATAAATGGGATGGCAACACCAAGTAAGGCATCGCGTAAAGCAACTGAGGTATGGGTCAAGGCTGCAGGGTTGATAATGATAAATTTCACACCCTCGTTTTGTGCTTGATGGATACGATCGACAATCGCACCTTCCCAGTTGCTTTGAAAAGTATCTAGTGTGAGTGATGCATGTTGGGCTTGAGCGATGAGTTGCTGGTTAACATCATCTAGCGTGAGATAACCATATACCTCTGGTTCGCGTTTTCCTAGCAAGTTCAAATTCGGTCCATGAATTACCAAAATGGTTGAGCTCATTCAGCCTGCTCCAATTTCTAAATCTGCAAAAGTTTTTTGCAAGATGTCTGCAAAGTTTGCTTATTATGGCACAAAATTCTGCAATTTTTTTATAATTTGTTTTAATCGATGAAGAAATTTGCATGCCAAGCATGGTGCATATAATGAAAACTTTGCAAGGAATTGGCAATGTTAAAATATGACAAAATTTAGCGTAATTTTATTTTTAAACATTCTAAACTGAATTACCTCATTTCGTTCATGGGATTTGTGTAACTCAGCAGTCAAGCTATTTATATTTTGGTATCTTAGTGCGACTTAAATCCTTAGAAAAGAATTGGGTAAAGTGTATTTTTATGTGATCCAATAGGATGAAGGTTTTATACTAACATATTGTTTTTATGTGTTTAAATTATTATTTATGAGGATAGTAAACCTGTAGTTGCTAAAATATGAATATTGAACCTTTTCTGATGCTACTTGTTGATTGCGTGACATTGTGAAGCGCTTGATGACTGCAATGCAAGATGATTAGAGATTGAACACTGTTGTCGCTTAATCAGTTGGCAGAAATGATAAAAATTCGCATTCTAGATGGCAGTTAATGACATAAAAATGTCCGAAAAAGATATCTCTGCTTTCAATATGATAGTGACTACTTAAGGGATTACTTGTGATTGGTGTAATCCCTTTTGGGTCTTTCAAAAGCTGTCTTTAAATATCAAGACAGCTTTTTTTTGTCCTTGGTTTTATGTGGGATTCGCAGCAGCTTTATAGGTTTCAAGCAGTAGGCAATTCTGAGCTTGAGTCATATAAGTGTCTCGTTCAAGTTCTACAGCATTCCACTTATGCATTTGTTGAAATAGCCATTCAAAGTCTTGGGCTTTTGGCTCAGCACTGTTTTGTACAAAGTTACGAATGATATTCTGGATGGTAAAGTACTTTTCAACATGAACGTCTGGCGAGCAATGGAATTGAATCACATCAAATTCAATCAGAAGTTGCCATACAGGGCTGAAATCATCTAGTTGTCGCAACTCTTGTTGCGCTTTGAGAATGGCACTGGTTAAGGCAATCAAAGTGTGTGGATGTTGTTGCGCCCATTCTTGCGTGACTGCTAAGACTTTGTCGGCAACATTCGGGATAATGTGCTGACTTGAACAGACAATTTGGCTTAGACCTTGTAACTCAGCTTGAGTATTCCAAGGTTCACCGACACAAAACCCATCTATTAAATGATTACTGATCGCTTCAACCATATAAGGTGGCGGTAAGGTTTTCATTTGAATGGTTTGCGCTAGTTGAGGGTCAGCCAAAGCGAGCCATTCTCTTAAGCAGTAGTGATGAATCGAGTGTTGGAATACATGTGCCAAAGAGACGTTTTGATCTTGGCGGATATAATCCGTCAGTTTCTGTGCGGAGCTCTCTGCGTTGTCTTGCTTCTGAATATTCAGTGCATAACAGAGCTTCTGGCTTAAGCTGATAAAGGCTCGGTTTTCACTCAGCACGAGAGAGGTTTGTAGTGGAATCCCAATTTGATCAGTTCCGACCGCTGCTGCTGGCAACATGGCAGACAGGCAATGTGCAGCATCGAGTAAGCCAAAAGCTAAACGATCACGTAAACTGGCCCAAGAAGCTTCCTTGACTAAATTGACATTTAAACCGACTTCTTCAAAAAAACCACGCTGCTTTGCCCAGAGTAATGCGACACAATCAAGTAAGGGAATATAGCCCAGTTGTAATTCGGTTTTTTCTACTTTTGCTAATTCGACTAAATGGCTCATCTATTCATCCTTTAGTTGATTATTTAAAAGTTGTTGGGCATCGAGTAAACGGCGTGCCATTTCTCCAATAGTCATGCGGTGGCTCATGGCATTTTTTCTGAGTAATTGAAACGCGGTGTCTTCAGTTAAGCCATGCAGTTGCATGAGCAACACTTTGGCCTTTTCGACATCTTTACGATCTGCAAGTTTGGTCTTGGCATCTTTCAGGTCACATTCCAGTTTTTTATGCTTTTTATACTGCTCAATCGAAATATCTAAAATGGTGTGTAAGCGGCTTGGGTCTATACCATCGACGATATAGGCGGTAATCCCTGCATCAATGGCTTGTTTGATAGTGTCTTTATCGGTGTTCTTGGTAAATAAGACGGTAGGCAGATCAAAGTTGCTGACACAACTTTCGATCACATCGCGATGTGGGTGATCCATATCAAGCAGAATGACATCGGCTTGAAGATGTTCGAGTTTAAAAATATTGAGATGATCGAGGGTAAAACAAGCCACTACATCAAAGTCATGTTCAATCAAACAGGTTTTTATGTATTCAGCCCGAGCCTGGTCGTCATCAATAAGTGCGATCTTGAGTTTCGGCATAAGTATATAGGTCAAACGGTGGGGTTATGCACAGAGATTAAAGTACTGTGCGTATTGTTTTTGAAGCAAAAATAGTGCCAGTGAAGCTATTTTGATTTCTTATTCGGTGCAATCGCTCCATGGGGCGTATTGTTTATGCGCTTTATTGTATCGCTGTGACCAAGTAGAAGAAATGAAAAATTTGACTTATATCCTCCAGAATAAAACTGCACTTTTTAAGTGCGTAAAAAGAATTGTTTTGAAGCAGTGCGAATTGTGCTTTAAAACAGGTCGTTGTACTGAACTTGTTCTCTTCAACCGAATTGGTATTCATTAAAAATAAAGAGTAAATGAATAAAATTAATATAAAACAATAACTAATGTTATGTTGGTGTGATTGTGGTTAGAACTTGGCACAGCATTTGCTAACTATTCCTTGAGTCAAAGATGACTTGCAAAATTGTAAGACGGCCAACGATGTCCGATCTGATCGGTTTGTTGATACAGCGTGCTGTATGAGCAACACATGATACGTTCAGTATGGGAGATGGCAATGTCTTTAGATTTATCGGCGAAAAAAGCCACGTCAATTAAGTTATTCAACTTTTCCGCACCAGCGATGCGGGCATTCCACATGAGTTGGCTTGCTTTCTTCGTTTGTTTCTTTGCTTGGTTTGCTTGTGCACCATTAATGCCAGTGATTGCAGGCGAGTTCCATCTCACCAAAGATCAGATCGCCAATATTAATATTGCTGCTGTTGCAATCACGATTGTGGTTCGATTAATCGTTGGTCCACTGTGTGATAAGTATGGTCCGCGTAAAACGTATACTGCATTGTTATTGTTGGGCAGCATTCCTGTATTTGGTGTTGCTGCAGCAAATAGTTATGAATCCTTCCTATTCTTCCGTTTATTGATTGGTGCAATTGGCGCCAGCTTTGTCATTACTCAATACCATACCAGCATTATGTTTGCACCAAATGTTGTAGGCACTGCAAATGCCGCATCAGCGGGCTGGGGGAATGCAGGTGGTGGTGCGACACAAGCCTTGATGCCTTTACTGTTGTCTGCCTTGGTGATGTTCGGTGTAGAACAAGCCATGGGTTGGAGAATTGCATTGCTTGTACCGGGTGTGATGATGCTGATCGTGGGTGTGCTTTATTGGAAGCTGACTCAAGATTGCCCACAAGGCGATTTTAAAGAACTTCGTGCGCAAGGTGTTGTGGTGGGAAGCGATAAAAAAGGGGGCTTGGCAATCCTAATGCATGCAGCACGCAACTATCGGGTCTGGATTCTATTCTGCTCTTATGCGGCATGTTTTGGTATTGAAATCTTCATGCACAACATCATTGCGATGTATTACGTCGAACACTTCAACTTTGGCTTAAAAGAAGCAGGACTGGCTGCTGGGGTTTTTGGTTTGCTGGCACTGTTTGCCCGTGCCCTTGGTGGGATTGTTTCAGACAAAGTCGCGCTGAAAAAAGGTCTAGATGGTCGTACCAAAATCTTGTTTCTGTTGATCTTGGGTGAAGGACTGTTCCTGATGCTATTCGCGCATATGAATAGTGCAGTTCTTGCAATCCTCAGTATGACCATCTTCGCACTGTTTACCCATATGGCATGTGGTGCGACTTATGCATTGGTTCCATTTATTGATCGTGAAGCACTCGGTGGTGTGGCAGGCATTATTGGTGCAGGTGGCAATGTCGGGGCAGTCGCAGCAGGATTCTTGCTGAAAGGAATGGTCGATTTTCAAACTTGTTTAATGGTTTTAGGTGGCTTGGTAGTGATTGCTGCAAGCTCGGTGATGCTGATCCGATTCTCGGTAGAGCATAAACAAAAAGAACAACAGCTGTTTGAACAAGCCATGTTGGAACGTAGCTCAGAACAAAGCAGCGCAGCTTAATCAAAGATTCGATTTGAGGAGAAACACAATGAAATTAGTGATGATTGGTCACGGTATGGTGGGGCATAAATTCATCGAAGCCATCTTGGAGAAAGCTGATGATGAATTAGAAATTACCATCCTTGCAGAAGAACCACGTATTGCCTATGACCGCGTACATTTGACTGAATACTTCTCTGGTAAAACAGCCAAAGATTTATCACTGGCTCGCTTTGATTTTGCAGACGCGCACGGTATTGATTTAAGACTCAATACCAAAGCGGTAGAAATTAATGCAGCTGAGCAAACGGTGACTACCAATTTAGGCGATGTCATTCATTATGACAAATTGGTCTTAGCAACAGGTTCATATGCCTTTGTTCCACCAATTTCAGGCAATGATCGTGAAAACTGTTTTGTCTATCGTACCATTGAAGACTTAGATGCCATTCGTGCTGCGAGCTTAAATGCCAAAACAGGTGTGGTGATTGGTGGTGGTTTATTAGGTCTGGAAGCTGCCAAAGCATTGCGAGATTTAAATCTGGAAACGCATGTGGTGGAGTTTGCACCGCGTTTAATGGCGGTACAAATTGATGATCTAGGTGGCAAGGTATTACGCCGTAAAATTGAAAATCTTGGGGTAAAAGTCCATACCCAAAAAGCCACGCAATGTATTGAAGCCGGTGATAGCACAACGCACATCATGAAGTTTGCGGATGGCAGTGAGCTGGAAACAGATATCATTTTATTCTCAGCGGGAATTCGCCCACGTGATGAATTAGCGCGCTTGAGTGGTTTAGCGTTGGGTGAGCGTGGCGGGATTAAAATCAATGATTATTGTCAAACCTCAGATGAGCATATCTATGCGATTGGTGAATGTGCGCTGTGGGATAATAAAATTTATGGCTTAGTCGCACCCGGCTATGACATGGCACGTATTGCCGCAAAACATATCTTAGCCGAAGAAACCCATTGTTTCGCAGGTGCAGATATGAGCACCAAGTTGAAGTTGATGGGGGTTGATGTGGCATCCGTCGGTGATGCGCATGGCATGACGCCAAACTCACTCAGCTATTTTTATGCTGATGAAGATAGCTTGGTTTATAAAAAGATCGTGGTCGATGCAGATAAAACCAAGTTGCTTGGTGCGGTCTTGGTCGGTGATGCCAAAGAATATAATGACCTACTACAAATGATGCTAAATGGTCTGGCACTACCAGAAACACCTGAAAGTTTGATCATGCCAGGTTTTGCCGATTCAGGTGCCAAAGCAGGCGGTAGTGGTGTCGATTTATTGCCAGATAGCGCAACCATTTGTTCTTGTAATAACGTGTCCAAAGCCGATATTTGCCAAGCAATTTGTGACGGTTCAACCTCACTTGGTGCTTTGAAAAAATGTACCAAAGCGGCGACAGCCTGTGGTGGTTGTGCACCTTTAGTCACGCAAGTGTTGAAGTCTGAGCTACAACGGCAAGGCGTAACAGTCAATAACCATGTGTGTGAGCACTTCCCGTACTCACGCCAAGAAATTTATCACTTGGTTCGTGTCAATGAAATCAAGACCTTTGATGATTTGATTCATCAACATGGTCA